>CABSMV010000026.1 GCA_902478935.1 uncultured Collinsella sp.
GACAGGTGTAGAGCAGCACCGAGGCCGTAGACATACCCACCTCGCGCATGCACTCGTAATAGCAGGTGTTGGCGGCGGCTAAACCGACGATACCGACAAGCGCGCAGGGGACGAGCTCTTTGGGGCTTGCCTTGAATAGCGTCAGGGGACCCTGAGCCACGGTAGACCCCTCACCCGGACGGCAGCCCATAAACATCAGGACCGGCGCCAAGATAAGCGCTCCGACCAACAAGCGAAAGGCCGCCATGCTCTGGGACGAAACGCCCATGGCCGCAATGCCGTTTACAAAGATTCCGATGCTGCCCCACATAAGCGCGGCGATCAGCACCAGCACATAGCCCAGATTGCTTTTCTTCAACGCAGCCTCCTCGGTATTGTTTCCAATATGTTTCACACTACGTTATAGTCGTTATATACATTTTTCAAGACACAAATCGGCGAACGGAAAAATCTGCTCGCCCACACACTCATTGGGTACTCATTGGGGACGTACTTAAATGAGTAGTCGTTGGGGACGTTCCTGAATGACTAGTCGTTTAAGAACGTCCCCAACGACTAGGACTGTCCCCAAATGCCGCATCTGGGCCAAGGCGACGCCGATGCTTTGGCAACGCCAGCGAAAACCCACCTGAGCGAGCAAGGTGCCTTGAAGCGAAGCGGCATTGACCTTCTGGTCATGCCGCTGAAGCTGAAAGGCAGATTGCCGCTCAGGTGGGTTTGCAGCGTCGAGCCGTTACGGCGTTTGGTAAAACGCCGTAACTAATAATCCAGCTTCCACATGTAGCGGCGCGTCATGTAGTCCTTGTGGGTGACGGCAGAGAGTGCACGCATGTAGACGTTGTTGAGGATCGGGGCAAAGATCAGGTGGTTGAAGTACTCGCTCACGCTGTCCTTGATGTCGTTGAGGCCGAGCTCCTTGGCGTCGAGCTGATAGACGCGCTCGCCACCGTACTGGTTGACAAAGCGGATGCCGCGCTCGTCGTTGCAGCGGCTGCGGCCGACGCTGATGAGCTGGAACAGCGAGGTGCGCTTGTCCAGGATCTCGAAGGGGCCGTGGAAGAAGTCACAGGTGTTGATGGTGCAAGAGTCGATCTGCAGCATCTCCTGCACGTTGCAGATGCTAAAGACGTAGGCGGCACCAAAGAGCGGACCCTGGGCCATGACGTTGATGCAGGGCTTGTCGGCGTTCTGCTCGGCCCACTTGGCAGCGAGCGGACGGGTATACTCGACGGCCTTGCGATAGATGGGGTCGACCAAGTCGAAGGCGGCCATAGCGGTCTCGTACTCGGCATAGCCCTCGGTCTGCTGCGTAAGCTCCATGGCGATCATGGTCACGACGGCAGAGTTGGTGCGGCCCATGCAGGACTCGTCGACGGCCAGGCTGTCATACTGGATCTTGTAGTCGCAGACCTCGGTGAGGCCGGACTCGTCAACATAGATGGCGATGGTGCTGGCGCCGTGGTCCTTGGCGACCTGGGCGGCGACGATGGTCTCCTTGGTGCCACGCATGGACACGACGACGGCCAGGGTGTTCTCGTTGACGTAGGCCGGGGTGGCGTGCACGAACTCGTTGCTGGTGTAGCTAGAGCTCACGACCTGCGTGGCCTCGTGCTCCATAAAGTACTGGGCAGGATAGTTACCGCCGTTGGATCCGCCGGCGCCAATCCACACGACGCGCTTGATGCCGCCCTTGTCAGCCTTGTCAGCCAAAACCTGGGAGACGACATCCTTAACCTGTTCCTGAGTAGTCATCGTGCATCAGCCTTTCTTCTCGTTTGATGCTCTCGATGGCATACAAGTTACATACATGTTTTGGTTATGTCGACTAGTTGTATGCTATATTTGACTTAGAAATTCTGCTGGTAAGGTTTTCGACTTCTCGTTACCAGCAGTTTTGTTGTTGTATTGAATACATGCTTGATTAGACTCGCATACAAGTTAGATACAGGTTGATCACATGAACGCTTCGTCTAAAAAGAAACTGAGCCAATACGAGCGCTTGGCGGGCATGTTGCGTGACCGCATCGCCGCCGGTATCTACGCACTCGGAGACAAGCTGCCGTCCGAGATGGAACTCATGGACGAATCGGGGCTGTCGCGCAGCACCGTGCGCCATGCCCTTAAAGTGCTCGTTGATGAGGGCCTGGTGCGCACCGAGCGCGGGCGTGGCGCCTTTGTGGCCGACACGCCCGCGCTCCACGAGAACAACCTGGTGTTTTCGAGCTATACCAAGCAGGTCGAAGGCCAGGGCATGAAGCCCACCACGCGCACGGTGGACTCGGGCTTTACCAAGGCGGGCGGCAGCATAGCTAAGTTCTTTGATGCCGCCGTGGGCAGCAAGCTCGTCAAACTTGTCCGCCTGCGCTACCTGGACGATGCGCCGCTGTGCCTGGAGACCACCTATCTACCACCGAGCTTTGAAGCACTCATCGATCGCGATATCAACGGTTCACTCTACGCGACGCTGCGCCAAGAATTCCATCGCGCGCCGGCACAGGGGCACAAGACCTTTGAGGTGTGCTATGCCTCGCAAAACGAGGCGTTTTTGCTCAACGTTGAGCGCGGGCAGGCGCTGATCCTGATCACCGACTACGTCTACGACACCGACGGCCGACCGCTCCATGTCTCCAAGCGCATCCAGCGCACCGACCGCGCCAAATACACCGAGCCCATCGGCTAACCTGCCAAAATAAACCTGTCCCTAAATGGTAGGTTTGGGGAGGTCGGGGAACCAGGTTGGCTTGGGTTGGTTGGGTGTGCGCTCGGCCAGGACCAACTCCATCCAGCACATGTCGTACCAGCGGCCGAACTTTTGGGCACAGCGGTCGAAAGCACCCACCAAGCGATATCCCATATGGGCATGGAAGTCCTGACTGTTGTGCGTCAGGTACTCGTCGTCCTTATCGTGCGGCACGGCGATGAGCGCGCACATGTTGGTGATGCCCATCGCGACCAGGCATTGTTTGAGCGCATCGTGCAGCTTGCGGCCCAGCCCGCCGTGACGCACGTCGCGCGCCAGGTAGATCGACGTCTCGACCGACCAGTCGTATGCCTCGCGGCTGTTGAGCGAACTCACATAGGCATAGCCAACCGGACGCCCGTCCAGCTCCATCACCAGATACGGATAGCGCTTGAGTGTACGCTCGATGCGCCCGGCGAACTCCTCAACGCTCGGCACCTCGTATTCGCAGGTAATCGCCGTCTGGCGCACATACGGCTCATAGATGGCAAGCAACGCCGGCGCATCATCGGGCGTCGCCAGACGAATCGTCGGCTCGGACATCTCGGTCATACAACCCTTCTCCCCAAAGCAAAGGCCACCCTGCGCCAAACCCGGCGCAGGGTGGCCCTCGTCATTACATCAGGCTACAGGACAGCCGCCAGCGCGTCGATGTCCTCCTGCGTTGTGGCCCAGCTGGTGCAAAAGCGCACCACCGTGTGGGTATCGTCGTACTTTTCCCAGTACTCGATCGCCGCATGCTCGCGAATGCGGGCCATGTCCTCGTTGGGCAGAATCACGAACTGCTGGTTTGTGGGCGTCTCCAAGAAGAACTGGTAGCCGCGCTCGTGCAGCACGCGACGCAGCGCCTGAGCGGTCTCAATCGCCTGGCGACCAATCTCAAAATACAGGCCGTCAGTAAAGAGCGCCTCAAACTGCACGCCCGTCAGGCGGCCCTTGGCCAACAGCGCGCCGTGCTGCTTAATACGCGGAATGGGATGCGCCGGGGCGTGCATGCCGCAGAACACCACAGCCTCGCCGCAGAGCGCGCCGCACTTGGTGCCGCCGATGTAGAACACGTCGCACAGCTGCGCCAGCTCGGGCAGGGTAATGTCGCACTCATCGGCCGCCAGCGCATAGGCCAGGCGAGCACCGTCCACAAACAGCGAAATCTCGCGCTTCTGGCACACCGCGTGAATCGCCGCGAGCTCGGCCTTGGAGTACAGCGTGCCGTACTCGGTCGATAGGCTCACGTACACGGCGCCCGGGAACACCGTATGCTCGTAGCTCTCGTTTTCGTAGAACACCTGGATATAGTCCTCCAGATCCTCGGCGTGCATCTTGCCCTCGTAGCCGGGGATGGTGAGCACCTTGTGGCCGCCAAACTCGATGGCGCCTGCCTCGTGGCAGGCGACGTGGCCAGTCTCGGCAGCAACGACGCCCTCGTACGGCGCAAGCAGCATGTCGATCACCGTCGCGTTGGCCTGCGTGCCGCCCACCAGAAAAAACACGTCGGCATCGGGGGCCTGGCAGGCCTCGCGGATAAGCTGCTTGGCACGCTCGGTGTGTGCATCGGTACCGTAGCCGGGCTGCGGTTCCATGTTGGTATCGACGAGCGCCTGCAGCACTGCCGGATGCGCACCGTGGGAATAGTCGTTGTTAAACGCGAGCATGGCAATCCTCTCTTACCGGGTATCGGCCAGATGATTCAAACGGAGCTATTGTACGCCGTTGGGATAGGCAATGCGCGCGGCAAGGCACTCAAGCGCCAGCACCAGGGCAAAGCCGCAGCTCACGTCACTCAAAAAATGCGCTCCGATCACGATACGGCCAAAGGCGACGAGCGCCGCGACCACAGCTGCCGCCCAAAAGATCACGCGGCGACGCGAAGGTTTTTCCTTAAAAGCCGCCGCGGGAAGCCCGGCGAGCATAAGGCCGATCGCCGCATGCGCCGTGTGTCCGCTCGCAAACGACTTAAAGCCGTCCTTGATCACGCCGGCGGCGATATAGGTCCACTTGTCGGGATTGCCGATCACCCACCACGGCTGAAACTCGAGCCCCTGCGTCACCTCGATCACGCGCATGCGCGGGCGCGACCACAGCGGCTTGACGATCACGTTGAGGATAATGGCCTGAGCGACCCACACGGCAAGCACCATCAACGCCCAGCGCGTGAGTTCGTCGGGCTCGGTCGTGCGCGTGAGGCGATAGACGATAAGGTTGGCAGCGATGACCAGCACAAACGTCAGCACCAACTGAGCCGCAATGAGTTTACCGCCAACCCTCAGGGACGAAACGATCTCGTAGCCGGTCAGGCCAACGTTGACGAGGATGCCGAGCGCGGCAAGCCATTTGCTGCCCCTGGAGTCGGGACGCACCGCGCGCACGAGCATAACGCCCGCGATGCTCGCCGTCAGCTCAAACGGCAACTCGCCAGCGGCCTCGATAAAGCGGCCGTACATGCTGCCGATGTTGAACAGCGCGCTCGAGATCTGATAATCGAAGAAACTGCCCACGCCCAGACAAAGACACAGGACAACCGCGATAGCGGCGGCGTCTTTCTTGTAGATGTACCCGAACATGCTTTCCTTTCGATGGGGCTGGAATCAACCTGCGAGGTGGCGGGGCAAAGAACAACTGGTAGCTCTGCCCCGCCACGCCCCCTACTTGTTAGTCATCGTCGCTCGCGCCTAATTGCTGCAGCAGCATGAGCGCCGCGGCCACCGGGCCGGTGCCGTCGTTGGCGTCGAGACCGCGACCCAGGCCGCTGCCCGCACCGGCGCCTGCCTTGTAGGGTACCGACAGCTTGCGGCTCTTGGGGAAGTTCACCGCGCCATAGCGGGTCTTAAGCTCAAAAGCCACCTTCTTGGGCACGTCGACGCCCAAAAACGTGATGCGACCGCCACTGAGCGTGACGCTCTCGAGCCCCAGGCGCTCGCCGCGAATGCGGATTCGTGCGCGATTGAACAGGTTGAGTCCCGCCAGCGGCAGCTCGCCATGCGCAGCCTCGGTCTCCTCCTGCACCTCATCGATGCTCTCCAGGTCCTCGGCCGCTGCAAGCTTACGGTACACGAGCACGCGCTGATCCACCGCCGGCAGGTACTCCTCGGACAAGAAGTACTCGGCCGGCAGGTTAATACCCACGCTCGCCGCCTCCACGCCGGCATCGTCATCGCCGCGCGCCTCGGCCACGGCCTGTCCCAGCATCTGCGTAAACAGGTCAAAGCCCACGCTCGACAGGTTGCCGTGCTGCTCGGCGCCCATAAGCGAGCCGGCACCACGGATCTCCAGGTCGCGCATGGCGATGCGCATGCCGCTGCCCAGGTCCTGGAACTCGGAAAGTGCGGTCAGGCGCGCCGTCGCCTCCTCGGTGAGAGGCAGCTCGCCCGGGAACATAAAGTACGCGTAGGCCTGCGCGGCAGAGCGACCCACACGGCCCTTGAGCTGGTAAAGCTGCGCCAGACCCAGGCGCTGCGAATCCTCGATGATCAGCGTGTTGGCGGTCGCGTTGTCGATGCCGCTCTCCACGATGGTCGTGGCGATGAGCACGTCGATCTTTTTGGTCGCAAACTCGATCATCACGTCCTCGACCTCGCGCGGGCTCATCTTGCCGTGCGCCACGCCCACGCGCGCCTCGGGCGCGGCCTCGTGCACGCGCGCCACGGCGTCGTCGATGGTCTTGACGCGGTTGGACACGTAGTACACCTGGCCGCCGCGACCCACCTCCAAGCGAATCGCCGCGCTCACCACGTCGGGATCGTACTCTCCCACGTGCACGATCACGGGGCGGCGCCCGGTCGGCGGCGTGGTGATCAGGCTCATGTCGCGCACGCCGCTCGTGGCCATCTGCATGGTTCGCGGAATCGGCGTTGCCGAAAGCGTGAGCACGTCAATCTGCTCGCGCAGGTTCTTGAGCTGCTCCTTGTGCTGCACGCCAAAGCGCTGCTCTTCGTCGATGATCACCATGCCCAGGTTCTTGGGGTTCACGTCGGCAGAAAGCAAGCGGTGCGTGCCGATGAGCACATCAATCGTGCCCTCGGCAAACGCCTTAAGCGCGCGCTTTTGCTGCGCCGGGGTGCGGAAGCGGCTGAGCACTTCGACCTCGAGGCCAAACGGGGCAAAGCGCTCAAAGAACGTCTCGTAGTGCTGCTGGGCCAGAATGGTCGTGGGGCAGAGCACCATGACTTGGCGGCCGGAGTCCACGCACTTAAAGGCCGCGCGCAAGGCGACCTCGGTCTTGCCAAAGCCCACGTCGCCGCACAGCAGGCGGTCCATGGGCTTGGGCGCCTCCATGTCGGCCTTGATGTCGGCGATGGCCTCCAGCTGGTCGCGCGTCTCGTCGTAGGGGAAGCTCTCCTCCATCTCGATCTGCTCGGGCGTATCGGGCGGACAGGCGATACCGGTAATCGACGAGCGGCGCGTATACAGGTCGACCAGGTCAAACGCCAGCTTTTTGGCGTTCTTGCGTGCCTTGTTGGTGGCACGCGTCCAGTCGGCGGTATTGAGCCTGGTCAGGCGCGGCTTGTCGCCGTCGGGGCCAACATAGCGTGTGATGCGGTCGACCTGCTCGAGCGGCACGTAGAGCTTGTCGCCGTCGGCATATTCCAGCAAAAAGTAGTCGCGCTCCTTGCCGCCCACTTCCTGGCGCGCGATCTCGCTAAAGAGCGCGATGCCGTGGGTAGCGTGCACCACGTAGTCGCCCGGCTTAAACGGGAAGGTGATCTGCGTGATGTCAACCTTGCGGCGGCTGCGCGCGCGGTTGGCGTCCATGCGGGCGTTGAGGTCGGCGATCGAGAACACGGCCAAATTGGCGTCGGGCACCACCACGCCCTGCGGCAGAGCGGCATCGACAAAGGTCACGCGTCCGCGCGAGATAGTAGGCACGGCGGCGCCGGCGGCTGCCTGGGCGGCACCTGCCTCGAGCGAGCGGGCGTTGAGCGCATCGGCCTTGCGCTCGCGAATTGCAGCATGGGCATCCTGACGGGCAGCACGGTCGGCAGAATCTGCCGCCGCCACGCGCACGCGCTCGCCAATGACGCCGGCGTTTTCGGGCGCCGCGGTCAGCGATTCCTCAAAGGTAATGCCCTCGTCGCCAAAGGTGAGCTCCATCGACTCGCGCGCACCGCGGTCGGGAATGGCAAACACGCAGGCGTAACGCTTGCCCACGACTTCCTGAATGCGCGTCATAAAGCGATTGTCCGAACCCGCGATGGCCGGCTGCTCAATCTTGAGCTCGGCCGTAACCGCACCGCCGGCACGGATGAGGCTTACGTAGTTCAGGCGCTGCTGAGCACCAAAATCGAGCTGCTGGGCACGTACATACAGGCCATCCAGTCGGTCGACCCCCGCCTCGCCGGCACGGGCCTCGATATCCTCGTAGGCACGCAGGCAATCGTCGAACAGCGAGCGCGGCTCGGACAGCACCACGAGCGCCTTGCCGCTCACGTGCGCCAGCGGGCTCACGGTCTGGCCGTACATCACCGGCAAAAAGCGGTCGAGCTCGGGCGTGACGATACGCGCATCCACCATCTCGAGCAGCGCTGCCAGTTTGCTGTCGTCCTGGCTGGCGCGATAAAGCGCCACATGCATGTTGTGGACGGCCTCGTCGGTAAGCGCCAGCTCACGGCAGGGGAAGATCTCGATGCTGTCCTCGTTGCCGATGGTCTGCCCCGTTGAGCTCACCATGCGACGGATGCGATCGATCTCGTCGCCAAAGAACTCAATGCGCACGGGCGCTTTTTCCTGCGCGGGGAACACCTCGACGGTGTCGCCGTGCACGCGGAACAGACCAGGCGCGTCGGCGGCGCCGGCATTGGTGTAGCCCATGCCCACCAGGCGCTGCGGCACCTCGTCAAAAGGAATCTCCTCGCCCACCGCGAAGGTCGTGGACTCCCAGTAGCGGCTCTCGACTGGCGGCACGCAACGCAGCAACGCGCGGGCCGAGGCGACCATGATGCAGTTGTCACCGCGAACGATGCGTCCCAGGGCCTCGCAGCGCTGGGCAACCACAGCATCGTCGGGCACCTGCTCGCGCCACGGATAGTCCTTGCGCTCGGGAAAACGGCACACGTGTGCCAGACCCACGTAGGCGGCAAGGCTGCGCGCGGCGCGATCGGCCGCATCCTCGCCGCTCACAATGTAGACCGTCGGGCGCGGACGGCGCGCAAACTGGGCGGCCGCCATAAGCGTGCGACCCGACTGCGACACGGCCAGCGTCACGTCCTCGCCGGCATCGAGTCCGGCCTCGACGGTCTGCAGCGCCTCGGCAGTGTAGAGCTGCGCGGCTATACGGTGAATGAGCATGCTGTTCCTCCGGCATCGCAACGCCAAAAGCCCGCCGGGGCAAGCTCGGCGGGTCGTACGTCAAATACATTGCCTGTCATGGTAGCGCATGGAGAGGACTCCGGCTCAAGGGCAAACCCAGCCCCGCAAAAAACGCCAGACGAAGATGCGTTCCGCCCTACCCCGCTACGCGCACGCTGGGGCACAAATCTGCCAGCGGACACTCGTCACACTTGGGCTTGCGGGCATCGCAGATCTCGCGACCAAAGGTGATCCACTGATGGTTGACCGACTCCCAATACTCGTGCGGCAAAATCTTGAGCAGATCCTGCTCGGTCTTGAGCGGCTCCTTGGCATGCGTCTTGGGACTCAGCATCAGGCGGTGCGCAATGCGGTTGACGTGCGTGTCCACCGCAATGCCCTCCACGATGCCATACCCCACGTTGAGCACGATGTTCGCCGTCTTGCGTCCCACGCCCGGCAGCTTCACGAGTTCCTTCATGTCGGCCGGCACCTCGCCGCCATAGTCGGCGACGATCATCTGCGCGGCCTCGACGGCATGCTTGGCTTTGCTCTTGTAGAAGCCGAGTGACTTGATAGTGTCTGCCACGTCAGCCACGCTCGCCCCGGCCATGGCCTCGGGCGTGGGCCACTGGGCAAACAGCCGCGGCGTCACCTTGTTGACCTGTGCATCGGTCGTTTGCGCCGAAAGCAGCACCGCGATCAGCAGGCGGAAGGGATTCTCGTGGTCCAAAAAGCACTCGACCGGGCCATAGCGACGGTTGAGGCGCTCACACACCTCGATGGCGCGCTCGCGCTTGGCGGCATTGGTCTCGCGTGGCATAACGACTCCTCGGCTCAACGGCACAATAAACTTATGGGCACAATTGTCCCACGTCCGAGACGCTTACGCCTCCAAGAATGCGCCGGTCTGACGGCTCCACAGGCTCGCGTACTCGCCACCCGCCTCGACAAGCTGCGCATGCGTGCCGTCCTCGACAATCTCGCCATCGGCCAGCACCACAATGCGGTCGAGCGCCGCCACGGTGGACAGGCGATGTGCCACCACAATGGAGGTGCGGCCGCGCATCAGGTTCTCGAGCGCCTCCTGCACCAGCGCCTCGGACTCGCTGTCCAAGGCAGACGTCGCCTCATCGAGCACTAGAATCGGCGCGTCGGTCAGGATGGCGCGGGCGATAGCCACGCGCTGACGCTGGCCGCCCGAGAGCTTGACGCCGCGCTCACCCACCATGGTGTCAAAGCCACGGGGCAAGCGGTCGATAAACTCGGTCGCATTAGCCAAGCGAGCCGCCTCGCGGATCTGCTCGTCGGTGGCGTCGGGGCGTCCGTAGGCGATATTCTCGCGAATGGAGCGATGGAACAGCAGCGCCTCCTGCGGCACGTAGGCAACCTGGCGGCGCAGGCTCTGCTGCGCGCAGCACGAGACGTCCTGGCCGTCCACGAGCACGCGACCGCCCTGAACATCGTCTAGGCGCAGCAGCAGTTTGGTGAGCGTCGTCTTACCCGAGCCCGATTTGCCCACCAGGCCCACGCGCTGGCCCGCCGCCACATGAAGTGTCAGGTCATCGAACACGGTCTCGCCCGCCGCAGCGTCACGGTACGCAAAGCTCAGGTGCTCAAAATCAATCGCGCCCTCGGTCACTTTGAGCTCAGGGGCGTCCGGGTCGTCTGCCACCAAACATGGCTCGTCCAGCACGCGCGTCATCTCGGCCGCATCGCCCAAAGCGCGGTTGATGCGCTGCATCATGGAACTCACGTAGTTCAGGCGCATGGTGAGGTTATAGGTATAGGTAAAGATCATGACGAGCGAGCCGGCCGAGATGCCAAACCACGCGTTGCCGCCCGCCACGAACACACTCACCACGGCCATGGTGATGACGATAAGACCCGAGGTCGTAAAGTTGCGCTGCATCATGGCGTGCATCGAGACCGTCTCGGCATCGCGCGCGGCACGATCGGCGGCGTCGAACAGATCGCGTTCAAAGTCCTCGCGCCCGCAGGTCTTGACGGCCAAGATGTTCGTGACCGCGTCGGAGAGCACGCCCGAGAGCTTGTTCTGCGCGGCGGACGTCGCGGCCGAAAGCGGCATGATGCGCTTGTACATAAGCCAGACAAACGCGATGTAGACGACCATGATGCACACCAGGATCACGGTAAACGTCGGCACCACCGGGGCGAGTGCGGCCACGGTGCAGATGACCGAGGTGATGGTGGGGACGAGCGAATACACCGTCACGTCGACCAGACCCGTGTAGCCGCTCATAAAACGACTCGTCTGGCTCACGAGCGATCCGCCAAAGCGGCTGGTATGGAATGTCATGGATTGGTTGGAGAGCGTGTCGAAGCATAGACGCGCCAGGTGATAGTTGCCTGCGATCTCGAGCTTGTAGACGGTGTAGTCCTGTAGCTTGGAGAGGATCTGACCCACCAGGTTAACGAGTACGAGCGCCAGGATATAGGGGCCGAAGACCTCAAACACCTGGTCACCCGCCACGGGACCGGCTTGAACGCGGTCGACAATGAGGGCCATCACATAGGTATTGGCAAACGTCAGCAAAAAGATGTAGCCCGCCGACGAGAACACCGAGAGAAAGACAATCAGCGGCTGCGTGCGCGTGACACCCCAAAACCGCTGCAGCGTGCGGCGCACGGTGGAGCGGCTGAGCGGGCTGGTGCTTCTCTGAGACATGGGCTTCCTTTCGCATCTGATAGGGCGAAACGCCATTGTTGCACATTGGAGCACGCTCCAGACAAGTGCGATACGAAAAGCGGTAGGGCGCCCGCGTTTGCACCGGTGCCCCGCCGTCTTGTTGCAATTAGTCCTCGTCTTCTTGGTCTGTGGGAAGGCCCGCGGGCGTGAGTCCCAAGATCTCATCGACTTGGTCGGCGTCTTCCAGTGCGTCGATGTCCTTGAGCTTGCGCTCCATTACGTTGGTGCGCGTGGTAATGATGCCCTCGACCGTTTTGCCCGCGGTCTCGATCTGCTGCTGGGCGCGGCGCAGCGCCTTTTGATAGCGCGGCAGCTCGGCCTTGACGGCGGAGAGCACGCGCAGTACGTCGTCGGTACGTTTTTGCAGCCTAAACGTCTGGTAGCTCATCTGCAGGCTGTTGAGAATGGCAGCCATAGTGCTGGGACCGGCAACGTTGACATGATAGTCGCGGCCCAGGGTTTCGATAAGTCCGGGGCGGCTGACGACCTCGGCGTACAGCCCCTCAAACGGCACGAACATGATGCCAAAGTTGGTCGTTGCCGGCACACTCAGGTACTTTTCGCAGATGTCCTTTGCCTCGCGTTTCACCATCATATCGAGCGTCTTGCGCGCTGCGGCAACGGCCTCCGCATCGCCCGACTCCTGGGCGTCGAGCAGATGCTCGTACGCGTCGCCCGGGAATTTGGAGTCGATCGGCAGCAGCACGGGATCGCCCTCGTCTACCGGCAGCTTGACGGCAAACTCAACGCGCTCCGAGGCGCCGGGCCTGGTGGCAACGTTTTCCAGATACTGGTCGGGTGTGAGGATGTCCGTCAGGATCGCACCCAGCTGTACCTCGCCCAAAATGCCGCGCGCTTTTACATTGCCCAGCACACGCTTGAGGTCGCCTACGCCGGTGGCGATAGATTGCATATCGCCCAGGCCCTTGTACACGGCCTCGAGCTGGTCGCTCACCTGCTTAAACGATGCCGACAGGCGATCGTTGAGCGTGCGGGAGAGCTTCTCGTCCACCGTTGCGCGCATCTGATCGAGTTGCACGTTGTTGTCTTTGCGGATAGCACCCAGCTGGGCATCGACCGTCTCGCGCACCTTGTCCAGGCGGTGCTCGATGCCCTCGCGGTTGGCACCGAGCTGTTGGGCCGTCTCGCGGCGCAGGTCATCCATCCGGTCACCAGCTTGCGAAAACTCACGTGCGATGGTCAGGTAACGTTGCTGCTCCACGGCCGCATCTGTCGTCTGCTGCTGCGCGATGGCATTGGTCGTGCGGCGGGTTTCGGCCAGCGCGACGTTCAGGGCATCGAGCGCGTTGTTGGCCTGCTCGAGTGCTGCCAGCGTTTCCGCTCTACTGTCGCCACGCTCCCGCAACTCGGCACGCAGGCTCTTGAGCTGGAGGGCGCAAGCCACAGCAACCCCCACCGCCACCAAGGCGATCACAACAAGCACAATATCAATAGCAGACATAAACTCCGCCCAACAAACCCAATCGAGCACCAATCAATACCGAGATCAATCTTACCCCGCCATACACGCAGAGCGCCCCACGGCAATCGGACAAATGGATTTTGGCGCACAGGCATTAAAGCGCTAGCTCTCCCAGCTGGCGCGAATGGTTGTTATGACATCGCCTAGGCGCTGGCCGAGGGCTGACAGATGTTGGAGCACTTCGCCGGGCGAAGCGCCGTTGAGGATGCAGGTGAGCGCATACGAGACCAAGAAAATCGCCGCAAGTCCTAGCGGAATGAGCACGATCATCGCCAATGTGCGCAGGCGCTGGCCCATGCGGCGGCGACGCGTGCGACTTTTGTCGAACGCGAGCTCCTGCGCATATGAATCTTGCTGTACGGAATAGGCCTCTGGTGCCGATTCGCCCGCAGGCGAAACCGCAGGCGTGGCATTTTGCGCAGGGGGCTGGGCTGCCGCCCCCTGCATTTGCATCTCCATGAGTCGTTGCTGCTGACGCAGCATGCGCTCAGCTTGCTGCTGCGGAGTCTCAAGAAACAGATCCATGCTGGCCTCCAAAATCGGAGCATTCGACGCTTACGACCAGCATCCCGCACCGCCATGACCGCGACAACGCAATCGCCGGCAATAGCCACAAAGTTTCTTTTGCTCAAAAGCTGTCGAAAAGCTCAACAACTCCCCTATCAGCACTTTCTCTGAGCTTTTTTCGCCATCAATCTTTTGGACTTCCACCCTTACGCCAACTGACCAAAATCTAACCAATAGCTTGACGAAAATTGTGGAGACCGGGACCCCACACAAAAAGTGCCGCCCCAAAGGGGCGGCACACAAACTTATTATCAGCTTTTCTGTAACGAGCATGCGACGACTCAACGCCGGGGGCGCAGGGCGGGGAAACCTTTGCCTCGCGCGACCCTGCGAAGCCGTGAGCGAGAGGGGAAGGTTTCCCCGCCCTGCGCCCCGTGGTCGGTGAGAACAGACTACATGCCCGCGAGACCGCGGGCGGCGGTGGCGCACATAAACGCCAAGGCTAAAATCACGAGCGAGCCCGCAATGTCTGCCAGCACGCCCATTACGCGGCGCTCAAACAGCCAGCTCTCAAAGTGCGGGGCAACGTTGCGCCAAACACGCCACAGCAAGATGCCCATACCGATGACGCCCGGGATATTGAGCAGTAGGATCTCGGAGCACAAAAGACCGATCAGGTTGCCGGCGACAAAACCAGCGTCGCCCTCGCAGTATTTGCGGTAGACCACATACAGCATGTACGCCACAAACGGCTGCAAGCACGCAGAAATAAACGTGACCACCATCGAGGGCTCCTGCGAAAAGACCTCGGTGAGCTTATCCACGCTCGTGGCATCCTTAGAGGCCAGGAACAGGCCAATGACCACCACAGGCACCACGCCCAAGATGACCTCGACCATCGTAAACAACTTGGCGGTCAAGTCCTCACTAGCCGAATTCAAATGGGGCGCCCACTCAGGATGAGCATGCGCACCGACCTTCTTGTCCTTCTCGGCACGATCGGCCTTTTTGCCCTCGGCAACCCGACGACCAGGATCCTTGCGAGTTCCCGCCGCAGCAACCCGAGCCCGAGACTTCTTACCCATAACCAACACCTCACAAGAGGAAACGAATAGCCAACGCTACCCAGTGTACCCTCTAAGCAACGTCACCGCCCCAACCGGCCCCCACAAAAACGTGCCGCCCCATAAGGGGCGGCACACAAACTTTTTTATCAGCTTTTCTGTAGCGAGCACACGACGACCCAAAGCGGGCCGAGAGGGCCGGACTACCTTCCCTCAACGCGACCCTGCGAAGCCGTGAGCGAGGAGGGAAGGTAGTCCGGCCCTCCCGGCCCAGCTCACGCTAGCGCCAAGCGCTAGTAGTTCACCACCTGCTCCTCAAAGTACGCCTTCGGGTGGTTACACACCGGGCACACCTCAGGCGCCTCGGCACCAACGTGCAGGTGCCCGCAGTTCAGGCACTTCCACACCTTCACGCCCTCACGCTCAAACACCTCGCCCGACTCGATGCGCTCGACGAGTTTGTTGTAGCGCTCCTCGTGGGCCTTCTCGACGGCGGCGACGCCACGGAACTTCTCGGCGATCTCGGCAAAACCCTCCTCCTCGGCGGTCTTGGCGAACTCGTCGTACATCGTGGTCCACTCGTAGTTCTCGCCCGCAGCGGCATCACGCAGATTGTCCAGGGTATCGGGGACGGCGCCGTCGTGCAGATACTTAAACCACAGCTTGGCGTGCTCGGACTCGTTGCCAGCCGTCTCGGCAAAGATGTTCGAGATCTGAACGTAGCCGTCTTTCTTGGCCTTGGAGGCATAGTAGCGATACTTGGTGTGTGCCTGAGACTCACCGGCAAAAGCGGTCTCGAGGTTCTTCTTGGTTTGGGAATTCTCAAAATCCATAGGTGTACTTCCCTTCAACGCATGCCGCCCGTAGGCTTCGAGCGGCCTCGTCTTTAGGATGCCCTCATGCCGAAAATCTAAACCTTACAATCCTGTTCTTCAGATTTGCACAGGCTAGATGCTCAGCCAGCGATCGCCCTCAGCTCGGCAAAAGCCCTCACGCTCCAGGTCGGCTAGAATGCCCGCGATCAAGTCGCGCTCGACCGGCCCACGCCCAGCCGCCGCTTCCATCTCGTTAACGCCCGCCACGGCATCAGCAAGCGTAATCCCCGCCGGCTGGCCATCGCGCGCTGCCAGCAACATACGCACGATATGCGCGCGCTTTTGGCGACGCGAGCCCTCAAACTTTGATTGACGGCTATAGCCCGCCGAGCGCCTGGACGGATTGGGCAACGTCTTTTTTAGATATGCGCCGTAATCTAGCAACGCGTAATACCACGCGCGCGGCGTGTCGGCATCATCGAGCGGCACGGCAAAGGGAGCGATCTCGTCGGTCGCTGCACCGGGAGCCGCCGGACAAGCAGCCTGGATCAGCGGCACCAGCTCGCGATCGGGAACAGCCGGCACATCGGGAAAGAAATGATGCAAAAAGACCGTGCGCACGTTGGTCTCTAGATACACACCCGGAAGATCAAACGCAAACGACCGGATACCCTGCGCCGTTGCCGGGCCAATACCAGGCAGAGCGACCAAGTCACGCGTCTCACGCGGAAACTCCCCGTCCCAGTCCTCTACAACGCGCTGAGCGGCCCCGTGAAGCGCCAGAGCGCGTCGGTTGTAGCCCATCCCCTGCCAAGCGTCCAAAACATCGGAAGGCGCGGCCTGGGCAAGCGCCTGCACGGTCGGAAAACGATCGAGCCACACCGGCATGCGCGCCTCCACACGCGGAACCTGCGTTTGCTGCAGCATGACCTCAGAAAGCCAAATGATGTACGGATCGCGTGTGCGGCGCCACGGAAGGTCGCGATAACGCAGGACCCCTTCCGAACGAATCATCGAACGAAAGGGGTCCTGAATCATGACTATGCTCCTTATGCGGCGCTATTCCTCCCGGTAAGCGCACGCGCAGGTGGCGTACTCGGGAAACGCTTCGCGGTCGGCGAACTTGGGATCGACGTCCGGGAACTGGCGGTGAGCGACGATGTCGCCGAGCGAAACGGAATCGAGGTAGTCGCGCATCAACGCCTGAGCTCCGGCCCACAGGGGATGATAGCAGCACGCGCCCATGCGCGCACAGTCACCATCGGGCGCGGTGCAATCGTTCATAACCATAGGACCCTGAACGGCCTCGACGACCTGGCGGATAGTGACGTCGTCCGGACTGACCTTGAGACGCATGCCACCGTGGACGCCACGCAGGCTCTCCACAATACCGGCCTGGACCAAACCGTGCTGAATCGAGCGGGCAAACGAATACGGAACATTGACCTCTTCGGCAGCGGTGCGAACAGAAAGTAAGCACTCCGGATCCTCGGCAAGCATCGCCAGCATACGAAGGGCGTAATCAGTCTTCCTCGATATGTCCATTTTTCCCCTTTCAAGGAATACGAACAGCTCGAACGAGCTCCGGGGCCGAGCTTGTGTCGAGACGCTAAATGACCGCCAGGACATCCAAATGGTAAATCGGATATCCACTGAGTGCCGCGCTTGGAGCGAAATGCATCAGATGCGGCGCACAGTGCAATTTAGTATAACCTAACCCCCTGTCTCGTTGAACAGGTGTTGCGCAACAAAGCTGTTGTTCAGACAGATATACTTATTGGATTTTACTTGCGTTCCCGAAGGCGCGAGGATTCTGGGCGAAGATGCACCAGGGCGATCGTTCTATCGAAACAAAGTGCATCAAACGCAAAAAGCCACGTCCGAAGACGTGGCTTTAATTGCGTTGGCGGGAAGTACGGGGCTCGAACCCGCGACCTCCGACGTGACAGGCCGGCGCTCTAACCAAACTGAGCTAACTCCCCAGGCAGACATTCGCGTTTGTTTCCGCTCGCGTGCGCTGCGGGGATTAGTATACACAGAAGTCTGTCCGGCGCGCAACAACTTTTTTGAAAAATTTTTTGGGGCCATCCGGGAGGGCTTCCGGGGCCGAGGGCGGGGGTTAAGTTTGCTGCTCTACAGTCCTGCGCAAGACGGAAAGCACATTAAGTGCT
>CABSMV010000027.1 GCA_902478935.1 uncultured Collinsella sp.
CAGATGTGTATAAGAGACAGCGAGAACTCCACGCTCCAGGTGAGTGCCGCCTTTGTAACCGCGTTGATCCCTACGCTCTTCACGCAAGGTGCCCCCTCGTTCCTCTCCCCCAGCATTGCCGCCGGCATCGATTGGCGCGCCGTTGCCATGCTCGGCATTGTCAACACCGGACTCGGTTGCCTGCTCTACTTTAGCGCCGTCGCCAAACTGCCCGTGCAGACCGTCGCCGTCGTCGGCTACCTTGAGCCGCTTTCGGCCGTCGTGTTCTCGGCCGTCCTTTTGGGCGAAACCATAACACCGGTCCGCCTGATGGGCGCCGCGTTTATCATCGGCGGCGCGATTTTTTGCGAACTCGCCGGCAAACGCGCAAACACCAAGGCTGGCATCGCCCAGACAGCACGTGCTTAATAGCCCCTGCTCTGAAATACTACCTGCGTACATGAATAATCCCCAGATGGGGATTATTGTCTAAAACACCCCGATGTGCCAAACTGCTCTTATATGTATAAAGATGGCATAAAGGTCTACTGCTCTTTGCAGAGGCCAGATGTCCAAGGGAGTCCACGTGGCACAGAACAAGCTGGAGGCAAGCCTCCAAGACCAGCGTAGTCAAGGCGGGCATGGAGCCATTCCCCTCTCCGCTGGCATGCTGCTCGTAACGCTCGGCGTCGTCTACGGTGACATCGGCACGAGCCCCATGTACACCATGAAATCAATCGTCGCCAACAACGGCGGCATCGGCACCGTCAGCGAAGATATGATCCTTGGCGCGCTTTCGCTCGTCATCTGGACCATGACGCTCGTGACCACGGTCAAGTACGTGGTAATCGCCATGAAGGCCGATAACCACAACGAAGGCGGCATCTTCGCCCTGTTCAGTCTCGTGCGCAAGGTGGCACCGTGGCTGATTCTGCCCGCCATGATCGGCGGCGCGGCGCTGCTCGCCGACGGCATCCTCACCCCCGCGGTCACGGTCACCACAGCCATCGAGGGTCTGCGCACCATCGAGTGGGGCCACGCGCTATTGGGTGACGGGCAAACCAACGTCATCATTATTACCATCATCATTATCTGCGGCCTATTTGCCATGCAGCGCGCCGGCACCTCGTCAATCGGCAAGCTGTTCGGCCCGCTTATGACGCTATGGTTCCTGTTCCTGGCGGGCGCCGGCCTGTTCAACATGCTCGGCAACCTGTCCATCCTACGCGCGCTCAACCCCATCCGCGGCATCATGTTCCTGTTCTCGCCCATCAACCACTCGGGCATCATGGTGCTCGGCTTCGTCTTCCTGTCGACGACCGGCGCCGAGGCGCTCTATTCGGACATGGGTCACGTGGGCAAGGCTAACATTTACGCATCCTGGCCGTTCGTAAAGGCGGCCCTCATCCTTAACTATCTGGGTCAGGGCGCTTGGCTGCTCGCCAACAACTCCAATCCCCAGATGCTCGCGATGGATATCGTCAACCCGTTCTATATGATGCTTCCCGAGCCCCTGCGCCCCTTTGCCATCGTGCTTTCGGCCGTAGCGGCCATCATCGCCTCGCAGGCGCTCATTACCGGCTCGTTCTCGCTGGTATCCGAGGCCACGCGTCTCAACCTTATGCCGCATCTGCGCATCCACTACCCCAGCGACACCAAGGGCCAGCTCTATATTCCGCTTGTCAACAACATCATGTGGGTCGGCTGCATCTTCATCGTGCTGTTGTTCCAAAACTCCGAGCGCATGGAGAGCGCCTATGGCCTCGCCATTACCGTGACCATGCTCATGACCACGACGCTTTTGACGAGCTACATCGCCGGCATCCTCAAGCACAAGCTGGGTGCCTGCGTCTTCGCCCTGCTCTTTGGTGCCATTGAGCTGTGCTTCTTCGCCTCGTGCCTCACCATGTTCTTTGACGGCGGCTACGTCATGATCTTCCTGGCCGCACTGCTGTTCGGCCTTATGTATGTGTGGCGTCGCGGTACCGCCATCGAGCGCACGCAGACGATTCTGCTGCCCGTCTCCAAGTACATTGACCAGCTCAACCGCCTGCGCAACGACGAGACCTACCCCGTACTCGCCGACAATCTGGTGTTCCTCACCAACAGCCCCGATCCGCTCACACTCGACCGCGACGTGCTCTATTCCATCCTGGACAAACATCCCAAGCGCGCTAAGGCATATTGGTTCATCAACGTACACGTTACCGACGAGCCCTATACGCACGAGTATTCCGTTGAGACCTTTGGCACAGACTTCCTGTTCCGCGTGCGCTTGGACCTGGGCTTTAAGGTCAATCAGCGCATCAACGCCTACCTGCGCCAGATCGTTGGCGACCTGATGGCATCGGGTGAGTTGCCACCGCAGCATCACACCTACTCCATCTACGAGACACGCGGCAACGTGGGCGACTTCCGTTTTTGCATGCTGCGCAAGATGCTTGCCCCCGAAACGGACATCAACCGCAACGACCATCGCGTCATGGCCATCAAGTACGCCGTCCGCCGCGCCTGCGGAAGCCCGGCACGTTGGTATGGCCTCGAGAACTCGGCCATCATCATCGAGTACGTGCCGCTGTTTGCCCGCATGCGCCCGGCCGTTAAGCTCGTGCGCACCCAGGTGCCGCTCGAGGTTCAGATCGAAGAGGCCGAGGAAATGGAAGTCGACATCTTCTCGGACGACCTGGTCAACGGCAACGAGGCCGGCAAGAGCATGAACGTCGATCCCACCGAGCTGCTCGAGAGCGTCGCCGATACACCCGAGCAACAGCAACTCGACGGACTCGAGAGCACCCAGCTCAACGACGCCAACTTCTAGCGACGTCACAAATCAACGACAGCGGCCCTGCACCTCACGAGAGACGCAGGGCCGTCTTGTATTGCAGTAAAGCTAGCGGCTACGAACGACGCGGCTCGGGAACCACGAGTCTATCGGGGCTCGCGCCCTCGGCATCCATCAGGCTCACGTAGCGAATCGACGGATCCCCATACATCGCGTAGTAATAATTGCCCGTGCGCGCGCTAAAGCATCCGGTGTAGATAGTCTTCTCGAACTTGCCATCGCCCATCCTGGACGCTCCCTCGATCATCACCACGCCCTCGAGCGAGCGGAACATGCGAACGACGTTTTCGGTCTCGCTCTCCTTTTGCGGGTAATTGGCATTGAGGTACGCCGCCTTTACAAAACGGCTCGGCGAATAGCAATCGCCCGGAATGCCGCGCATGCCGGCACCGGCTCCATAGGGCTTGAGCTCGGCGCCACGCCATGTCGCCGTCTGCGGAAAATCGCTTGTGGCGGTGATATAGGTGCGCAGGTTTTCCATGTGCCACGGGAAGGTCGGCTGGTTGGCAAGGGTATCGACCGGATCGTCGTATACATGCAGGCCGTCAGCCATCATCTCGACCACGATGCTGCGTTGGCTGTCGCCGATAATCCAATGGAGCAGCGACACGCCCAGCCCCTCTCCGGCAGATTTGGCGACAATCACCGTGTCGCGCAGCGCGGCCTCGACCTCATCGACCGTCGAGAACGTCGCTGCCACCCACAGGGGGAACTCATAGGCCGCGATATTGGTCTTGCCGTCGACAGGGTCCTCGGCATACTCGGCATAACCCGGGAAATTGAGACCCGCCACGGCGAGGCCCGCATCGTTACCGCAATCGAAAAACATGGGATAGTTCTTGTAATCGATGCACATACCGATCACCGCGTGTGCCGCCGACGCATCGTCGATAAACGAATACGGAATGTGAAACCCGCGCGGCATCACGCGAACCTGTTGGCCGTAGTCAAAGCTCCAGTCGAGGTTGCGGCCCAAATACATGTGGCCAGAATTATCGGTAAATCGAATACTCGTGCACATAGCGCCTCCTAGCCTTACGTTCTTGCTAATTTCATTGTCTCCAAACAAAAAGGCGCTAAACACAAAAGCCCGGACATGACAACAATGTCACGCCCGGACTATTCAAGCAGGATAAACTCAACCAAGTTAACCCCGCAGGTCGTCTAAGGGGTCAAAGTGCCGCAGATTGCCACGAAAGAGGAGCGAAGCGTACTTAAGGTACGCGAGCGACGATTGAGCGGCAAGGTGCGGTGCTTTGGTCCCCTTAGACCAACTTTCCAAGACAGTGGTCGATCATATGCTGGACCATCTGCGCCTCGAAGCCGACGAAGTCCTGCTTGCGCTCGCGCATCTTGCCGTCGACGATCACGTCATAAGCGACCTTGCACTTGATATAGCGCGTGGACTTGGTGACCTCCTCGTGCGTCAGGCAGCTCTCCTCCATCTTGCTGGCGCCCAGGCCAAACACCAGACGGGGGTTGTAGAGCACGTGGGGCTCGCCGGCATCGTCCAGGTAGACGCAAACCTTCTTGGTAACGCCAATCTGGTTAGCGGCAAGGCAGCCGGCATCGTCGAGCGACTTGATGGTATCGATCAGGTCCTGAGCAACCGACTCGTCCTCGACGGTCGCAACCTCGCAACGCTGGGACAGGATAGCCTCGTCGTGGCAAAGCTCTTTAATCATACGTTCCTCCATAGGGGTCGTTGTATCCGCTTAAGTATACGGTACCCACACATTTTCATGCGAAAAATACCGTCCGTCTGCTACAAAGCGCCGAACATCAACATGCGAGGAACAACAGCGTCGTAAAGGGGCTATAGTGGGAGCGTTCGTGTCAATCGGCCTAAACTCGGGGCCGAACAAGGAAAGGGTATGCATGGACGAACTATTTCACGTCAGTGAGCGCAAGTCCACAATCGGGACCGAACTTCGCGCTGGACTGACAACATTCCTGGCGATGGCCTACATCATCGCCGTCAACCCCGCGGTGCTCTCGGGCGCTGGCATCGATGCGGGAGCGCTCGCCTGCGCCACCTGCCTGGGCGCCGGCATCATGACCATCTGCATGGGCATCTTCGCCAACCGCCCGCTCGCCTGCGCGTCGGGCTTAGGCGTCAACGCGATGATCGCTGGAATCACCACCACCGTCTGCGGCGGTGACTGGCACGTGGCCATGAGCGTCATCTTCCTTGAGGGCGTCGTCATCTTGCTGCTCGTGCTTTGTGGCCTGCGCGAGGCCATCATGGACGCCATCCCGGTTGTCCTGCGTCACGCCATCTCGGTGGGTCTGGGCCTGTTCATCGCCATGATTGGCCTGTGCGATGCCGGCATTATCACCGCTGGCGCCGGTACACTCGTCGGTCTGGGCGACATCACCTCCCCCACCTTCATCGTCGGCATCATCTCCATCCTGGTGACGGTCGCCCTCGCCTGCCGCAACGTCCCCGGCTCGCTGCTCATCGGCATCGTCGTCGCCGTCATCGCCGGTATCCCCCTAGGTGTGACCCAGGCTCCGACCGGCATCATCGCCCCGCTCGACTTCTCGAGCATCGGTGGTCCTATCGCCGACGCCGGCGGCGTGCCCGCCATCGTCAAGGTCCTTACCGACCCCGCGCTCCTCGTCATCTCGTTCTCGCTGCTCATGAGTGACTTCTTCGACACCATGGGCACCGCGATGGCCGTGGCCAAGCAGGGCGAGTTCCTCACCGACGACGGCAACGTCGAGAATATCAAGGAAATCTTGATCGTCGACTCCGCCGCCGCTGCTGTGGGCGGTTTCATGGGCGTCTCCTCCATCACCACCTTCGTCGAGTCCACCTCTGGCGCTGCCGACGGTGGCCGCACGGGTCTCACCTCCGTCACCACCGGCGTGCTGTTCATTCTCGCCGCGTTCTTCTCCCCCATCGTCACCATCGTTTCCAGCGCCGCCACCTGCGGTGCTCTGGTCTACGTCGGCTACCTCATGATGAGCGAGGCCTCCGAGATCGACTGGTCCGACGTGTCGCAGGGTTTCCCGGCGTTCATGATTGTCGCCGGCGTGCCCTTCACCTACTCCATCTCTGCCGGCATTGGCCTGGGCTTTATCGCCTACGTGATCGTCGCGCTCTTTAAGGGCGAGGCCTCCAAGATCAAGCCGCTCATGTGGATCGCAGCCCTCGCCTTCCTCGTCTACTTCTTTGTAGCGTAGCGGCAAAGCTGCCAAAGCAGAACACCAAAGCGCGGAGTCGCATCGAGCGGCTCCGCGCTTTTCTTTTAAAGCCAGGCGACGCACGGACGCGCGATGTATTGCTTCCCAAGTTTTGGACATTTTGCCCTCCAAACGGCACTACCGCCGGCTACATCCTGCAGATATGCTGGGCGTAATCGCATAGGCCCTATGAGGATGGGAGTAACCATGGCCGCTTTGTTCACGACCCCCAAGCGCAATGACAAAACCTCAGGAGCCCATTTTTCCGAGCCCGACGTGCGCCGTCGCACGCTGCTCGCACACGGCAGCTGGCGCCGCGTGACCCGCCGCTTCGTCGTGGGCGCCGTGTGCGCGCTCACGGCAAGCTCGCTGCTCATGCCGAGCGTCTCGCTCGCGGCCGAGCGGGTCAACGTCGGCGACACCTGGTATGAAGCTGGCGCCGCGGTAGGCGACGAGGCGGGCACCTGGAGCTGGGACGGCGCCGACGATATGAAGCTCAACGGCTATAACGGCGGTGCAATCAATGCTGCAGGCAAGCTCAACATTGCGTACGAGGGCAAGAACACCGTGAAAACCGAGCCCGATTACACCGGAGCCGCCATCAAAGCGCAGGATGGCACTAACCAGATAGCGGAGTTGAACATAACGAGCTCGAATAGCACGGATGAGCTCAATGTGACAGCCGAGGCCGATGCAATTAAATCCACAGGCGACCTCTCCATTTCTGGCCCAGGCACTGTGAACACCACGAGCACTACTTCCGACGGAATTGAGGCAAAGGGCGACCTCTCTATCACGGGCTCGGGCACCGTGAATGCAACGGGCGGTACCGAAGGTATCCAATCCAAGGGCAAGACCACCATCGATTCCTCTGGCACCGTGATCGCTAAAGGAGGCGAAGGTTACGGCGTCGCCGCGGGCAGTGACCTCATCATCAAAGGCGGTGGCAAGGTGGAAGCAAGCTCGATGGAAGAAGCGGCGATTTGGACTAAAGACGGCAACATCGACATCTCGGGCGGCAGCCAGGTTAAGGCAAACTCCGAGGGAGATCTTGCCGTCGACACTGAGGGTAGTCTCGCGGTCACGAACGCCTCCCTTGACGCAAGCGGTGTTGAATATGGTGTCTATGCCTACAAGGGCGTTACGCTCGATCACGCGACCGTGACGGTCCGCACAAGCGCGAGCGGCGGCCAGGCCATCGCCCTCATCACTGACGGGGACGACATCGTCATCAAGAATGGTTCCATCGTGGACGCGTTCGCGGAAGGCAGATTCTCGGTTGCAATCTCTACCAGAAACCACCAGCCAAACGTCGCTGGCGGCCACATCTATATCAGCGACTCCGTTGTTAAGGCTATAGCCCGCTATGTCGAGACCGGTGGCGATGGCCCCGATCACTACAGCAACGACCAAAGCGGCGGGGTCGTCCCTGAGCCTAGGGGTCTGAACATCGGTATCTTCGCCCAGACCTACGAGGGCATCACGCCCGCGAGTATCTCGATCGTCCGCAGCAAGCTCACGGCCGAGGGAGACACGGCGGCAATCTTCGCTCTTGCCATAAGCGAGGATGGCAAGGCGATCGGTACCATCAAGATCGAAGGCGCTCCCATCCAGACGCCCGCAGGCGGCAAGATCATTAACTATTACAACGAGGAAGAGTACGGCCCCAGCATCTCCTACGAGGCAGGTCAAACCATCGGCACGGGCGACGCCACGATCCACTCCCCCTATGACGCCGTTGTCTCCAAGAGCACGGTCATCGTGCCTCCCGAGGAGATCAAACCCGAGGAAAAGCCCGGCGAGACCAAGCCTGAGGGTTCCAAGTCCGAGGGCACGAAGACGACCAAGACCGTTGCAGTTGCAACCACGGGAGCCAAGACCACCGGCAAGCTCGCGGCAACCGGCGACGTCTCGAGCGCAGCCATCGTGGCAGCCGCCCTTGCAGGAACAGCCGCCATCGCCGCGGGCGCCGTGGTGAGCCGCAAGCGCTCGTAAACACTTTTTCGCACGGGACGGGTGGATCGCGGCCCTTGCCTTCCTCGTCTACTTCTTCGTAGCGTAAGGGCAAGGCTGCAAAAGCTGAACAATAAAGCGCGGAGTCGCCATGCGGCCCCGCGCTTTTCTTTTAGCGCCGGTCCCTGCGCCGGCGTGCGGCCTATTTCTCCCCCATTTTGGCCATTTTGCCCTCCAAACGGCACTACCGCCGGCAACATCCAGCAGATACGCTGAATCTAGTCGTATAGGCCCTATGAGAACGGGAGCAACCATGGTAGCCTTGTTCACGACCCCCAAACGCAATGACACTACCGCCGGAACCCATGTTGCCGAACCCGACGTTCGCCGTCGCATAGGACTCGCGCACGGCAGCTGGCGCCGCGTGACGCGCCGCATCGTCTCGGGCGCCGTGTGCGCGCTCACGGTGAGCTCGCTGCTCATGCCGAGCGTCTCGCTCGCAGCGGAATGGGTCAAGGTCGGCGGCAACAAGTACAACACCGCGGCGAGCGACGAGGCCGGTACCTGGTCGTGGGACGGCGCCGACGACTTGAAGCTCAACAACTATAACGGCGGCGAGATCCAGGCCGCAGGCAAGCTCAACGTGAATTACTCGGGAACCAACATCGTCACTGCCGAATGGATCGAAAGCATCAACGTTTCTCATGGCACTAACGAGAATGCCGAGCTCAATATCCAAGGCGACGAGGGCGGCACGCTCAGCGTGACATCTACTGAGGACGCTATCCTCTCCACGGGTAATATCAACATCGACGGAGCCGGATCCGTCAACGCCACGAGCACTGGGTTTGATGCCATCAATGCCGGAGGTGATCTCGCTATCAAAGGTTCGGGCAACGTCAACGCCACGGGTGCATCGGATGGCATCAGGGCAAACGGCAATATCACGATTGACGACAGCGGAGCCGTCACCGCCAGGGCTACCAAGGACAAGGGTATTGGAGCCGACAAGAACCTCACCATCAAGGGTGGCGGGACGGTCGAGGCAAGCTCAGCCGATGGTGAGGCCCTTTGGAGCGGCGACAATATCAACATCTCGGACGGCAGCCAGGTCAAGGCAAGCTCCGAGGAAGACGCTGCCGTCGAGGCCAAGGGCAGCCTCGCAGCCACAAACGCCTCCCTCAACGTAAACGGTGTTGAATATGGCGTCTATGCCCACAAGGGCATCACCCTCGATCATGCAAACGTGACGGTCCGTGCAAGTAAAGGCAGATACGGTGGCGCCAACGCCCTCTTCACCTACCAGGACGACATCGTCGTCAAGAACGGCTCCACCGTGGACGCGTTTGCGGAAGGCGAGGTTTCGGCTGCATTCTCCACCAGAAACGATCGACCCAACGAGAAGGGCGGCCACATCTACATCAGCGACTCCGTTGTCAAGGCCATAGCCCGCTATGTCGAGAACGGCGACGGCCCCATCCCCTACAGCGAAAACCAAGATGGCGAGACGAGGCGCGAACCCCAAGGCGAGAACATCGGCATCATCGCCCAGACCAGCGAGGGCGTCACACCCGCAGTCATCTCGATCATCCGCAGCAAGGTAACGGCCGAAGGAGATACAGCGGCAATCTTTGCCCGTGCCATGAGCGCTGACGGCAAGACAATCGGCACCATCAAGATTGAGAACGCCGCCATCCAGACGCCCGAAGGCGGCAAGGTCATTGACTATCGCAAGCTCCGTGACGGCATCTACGAGGCAGGCCAAGCCATCGGCACGGGCGACGCCACGGTCGACTCCCTCTATATCAAAGCAGTCGCCAAAAGTACGACCATCGCACCTCCCGAGGTAGCCAAGCCGGAAGACCCCAAGCCCGACGAGACCAAGCCCGCAGAAAGCAAGCCCGCGGAGTCCAAGCAGAACCCCAAGCCTGAGGGCTCAAAGCCGACCAAGGCCGTTGCGGCTTCAACCACGAAAGCCAAGACTACCGGCGTGCTCGCGGCAACCGGCGACACCTCGGGTGCGGCCATCGTGGCAACCGTCCTTGCGGGAACAGCCGCTATCGCCGCAGGCACCATGGCGAGCCGTAAGCGTTCTTAGACGCCTCTGCGCACATGGCAGCTCCCGCGAAGGCCCCGAACCCCAGCACCGTTTAACAACGCCACCGCCGAGCTCCCCTCCGGCGGTGGCGTTTTCCATATGCGTCCGCAGGGGATGCACGAGATTGTCTTTGGTCTAGCCCAACCGGCATACGCTGGCGTGCGACAATTGGGGCTGCCGATATCACAACACTGAGAGAAGCCCGTCATGGAAGCGCATCAAAAGCAGATAACCGTTTATTCGAATCATACGGAAAGCGCGCCTGTCATCTACCTTCCTGTGGTCGTGGGCGACGGCAGCGAGGTTTATAAGTGTTGCCGAGAGCTCGACTGTCCGCCATTCGCCCTCGTCACCATTGGCGGGCTCGATTGGAATCGCGAGCTGAGCCCCTGGGCATGCGACGGGACCGTACGCGATGCCGAGCCTTTCGGCGGCCAAGCTGCCTATTTTCTTGATGAGCTGCTGAATCAGATAATCCCCCAGGTCGAGTCGTCGCTTCCTCAGCCGCCCACCTGGCGCGGCATTGCCGGCTACTCGCTCGCGGGCCTCTTCGCACTCTGGTCCCTCTGGCAAACCGACGCCTTTGACCGCGCCGCGAGCGCATCGGGGTCGCTATGGTTTCCCGACTTTGTCGACCGTGCCAGCACGGCCCCTTTTGCCGGCAGCCCGCAAGCCGTCTACCTGTCACTCGGCAAAAAGGAAACCAAGACGCCCAACCGCATGATGCGGCATGTACTCGACGACACACGCGCGATGGAAGCGTTGCTCGTCGAGCGCGGCATTCCAACAACGCTGGAGCTCAACCCCGGCAATCACTTTGCCCAAACCGACTTACGCATGGCCCGCGGCATCCACTGGATACTGACGCATTAAAAATGGTGCCCACACGCATATACGCATGGGCACCATATCTTGTTTTAGCTGAACGCAGCTGCTACTCAGCAGCCTCCTCAAGCTCGGAGACATCAAACTCAAAGTCGTTACCCGGCAGGATGGCGTTGAGCACGATGCCCACCAGTGAGCCCACGGCAATGCCGGACAGCGAAATGGTCACGCCGCCCAGCTCCAACACGATGGCGCCGGCGGTGCTGTACGCGATGCCGAGCGAAAGCACGAGCACCAGCGCGGCAACCAGCACGTTGCGGTTGTTCTGGAAATCGACCTGGTTCTCGATGAGGTTGCGGACGCCCACAGCGCTGATCATGCCGTAGAGCACGAGCGACACACCGCCGATAACGCATGCCGGCATGGCGGCGATGACCGCGGCGAACTTGGGGCAGAACGAAAGCACGATGGCGCAACACGCGGCAATTCGAATTACGCGCGGGTCGAACACGCGCGTCAGGGCGAGCACGCCGGTGTTCTCGCCATACGTAGTGTTGGCCGGAGCGCCAAAGAGCGAAGCCAGAATCGTGGCAAGGCCGTCGCCGAGCAGCGTGCGATGCAGACCGGGATCGGCAATGTAGTTGCGCTCGCAAGTCGAACCGATAGCAGAGATATCGCCGATATGCTCGATCATGGTCGCGAAGGCCAGCGGCATGATGGTGATGATGGCCGTCGTGGCAAGACCGTTATCGAACTGCGGCCCAAAGAGTGCAAACACGGTGTTGTCCCACACGATGGGCAGACCGACCCACGGAGCGGCGGCAACGCCCGAGAAATCAACCTCGCCGAGCGCAGCCGCAACGGCATAGCTCACCACAACGCCCAGCAAAATCGGCACGATCTTGACCATGCCACGGCCCCAGATGTTGCAGATGACGATAACGGCAACGCCAATGACAGCCACAAGCCAGTTGGTCTGGCAGTTAGCAATAGCGGAGCTCGCCAGGATCAGACCGATCGAAATGACGATGGGGCCAGTCACCACCGGCGGGAAGAAACGCATGACACGCTTGGCGCCAAAGGCGCGGAAGAGCGCCGCAAGCACCGGATAAAGCAGGCCGGCGCAAGCAACGCCCAGACAAGCGTAGGGCAAAAGCTCGGTCTCGCCGTTGGGCGCGATTGCGGCATAACCGGCAATAAAGGCAAACGATGAGCCCAAAAATGCCGGCACCTTACCGCGCGACAGGAAGTGGAACAGCAGCGTGCCCAAACCGGCAAACAAAAGCGTTGCCGAAACCGAGAGACCGGTGAGCACGGGCACCAGCACGGTGGCGCCAAACATGGCAAACAGGTGCTGCAGACCGAGCAAAAACATGCGCGGGCGGCCGAGCGACGATGCGTCGTAGATGGCATCGCTGGCGGCGGGCGTCGAGGACTGGGACATGAGAGTCCTTTCAAAATGGAAGGGCGCTCGAGCATAGCGGATTACCTGCCCGAACGATACGATCCGAACCATTGTACGCGATGCGCCATGTCTCGCACGCGCCGTCACCTGCGAACGTTACCGCTATTTCCAAACGCGCTCGGCAATACGCTTGACCAGCGCGATCTTTGCCCATTGCTCGTCCTCGGTCAGCTTGTTGCCAATCTCGCAGCTGGCAAAGCCGCACTGCGGAGACAGATACAGGTTCTCGAGCGGAACATACTTTGCAGCCTCGTGAATACGCTCGACGATGGCATCCTCGTCCTCAAGCTCAGCGGCCTTGGTGGTCACCAGGCCCAACACGACCTTCTTGCCAGGGGCAACGTACCTCAACGGCTCAAAACCGCCGGCGCGCGGCGTATCGAACTCCAGGTAAAATGCGTCAACATCCTCGTTTGCGAACAGGTATGGCGCGATGGGGTCATAGCCACCCTCGAAGGCATAGGTAGAGTGGTAGTTACCGCGGCACACATGCGTGTTAATGACCAGGTCGTCGGGCTTGCCCTCGATAGCGGCGTTGTTGAGCGCCACGCCCAGCTCACTCACCTTTTGCAGATCAACCGGGCTCATGCCGGTCTTGGACACAAAGTCGGTATCGCAATAGATGCCCCAGGTGCAGTCATCAAACTGGATGTTGCGGCAGCCTGCAGCGTACAGGTCGGCGATCACCGTACGATAAGCGGCTGCGATGGCGTCGGCAAGTTCCTCATCGGTCTTATAGACAGCGCGCAGGCTCTCCTGCTGGCCATCGCAGCGGTCGAGCGTGACCTCAGAGAACGTCTGGATAGGCGCCGGGATGGTCTGGCGTGCAACGTGGTCCTCGCCCTCAAGTGCCTTGACAAACTTAAAGTGCTCGACGAAGGGGTGGTTCTCGCCGCTGATGGAGCCAGTCACCACGGCGGCATCGGCCGTGGTCTCCTCGTCGTGGAACATATATCCCGTACGCGAGGTGCGACGCTCGACGCCGTTCAGCCCCCACATAAAATCGAGGTGCCAGTAGCTGCGGCGAAACTCGCCATCGGTGATGACCTGCAGGCCGGCGGCCTTCTGCTTTGCCACCAAATCGCGAATAGCATCGTCCTCGACGGCCTTAAGGCCGGAAGCGTCAAGTTTACCCGCGACATAGGCGGCACGAGCATCCTTTACAGCCTGCGGACGAAGAAAACTGCCGACGATATCGGCGCGAAACGGCGCGTTCGGTTGAATCGAAGTGCTCATAGATATCTCCCTTTGCATTGGTTGCTTTACTGGGACAGAGTATGAGCGCTCATATGGCCATCGTAAAATATACGTTTATAACAGTTTGATATAGATGCTTCCTATATCAGTCTGGACTGTCATAAAGAGACTTGAACCGTGCGGAGCACAGCAGCCTAGATATGCTGACGAATCGCGTCGATATAGGCCCGACCGTAGCGCGTGAGCGTCGTGTTCTTGCGCGTAATAATGCCGATCTCCATGTACTCGTCCACGTCGAGCGGAATCGAGATAATGCCGGGGCCGTTGAGCTCGTGGCTGATCACGCCCGAGCATACCGTGTAGCCGTTGAGGCCCATGGCCAAATTGAACAGCGTCGCACGGTCACGCACGCGGATATTCTTGCGACGCTCAAAGGTCGAGGTCAGCTCCTCGGAATAATAAAACGAGTTATAGCTGCCCTGCTCGTAGGACAGGAACGGGTAGTCTTCCAGATCCTCGAGCGTCACGCTGGAGCGGCCCGCCAGCGGATGGTCGGCGCAGACGAAGACATGCGGCGTGGCGCAGAAGAGCCCTTCGAACACGAGCTCGTTGGCCACCAGCATGCGCTCGATGACCTCGCGATTGTGCTCCGACAGATACAGGATGCCCAGCTCGCTTTTCATATGCGCGACATCCTCGATAATCTCGTGGGTCTGCTCCTCGCGCAGGGTAAAGTCGTAGCGCGCGGCATCGAACTCGCGGATCACATCGACAAACGCATTAACGGCAAAGGAATAATGCTGGCAGCTCACACTAAAGTGCGGCACCTGCTCGGACGTACCTTTGTACTTGCCCTCGAGCAGGTCGGCCTGGTCGAGCACCTGGCGCGCGTACCCCAAGAAGGTCTCGCCTTCCTCGGACACAATGACACCCTTGTTGGTGCGCTCAAAGATATGCACACCCATCTCGTTTTCGAGATCGCGGATCGACGCGGTAATCGAAGGCTGCGACACAAAGAGCCGGCGCGAGGCCTCGGTGATGCTGCCGCATTCGGCAACTTTGACGACATATCTGAGTTGCTGGAGCTTCATGGCTTTCTCCCTAGACGTTCGTGACGTCAAAACCCGCCGTGTCCATTTGGCTCATAAACGACGGCATCTCCCCCGTCGCGGCGCAGGCGGCAATCTGATGCAGAGCCCCGGCAACCGCATCATCTGCCGCAGCGCCAATATGCCAGCGTGCGGCAGCCGTGACGGCCTCGTTGGCATTGGCGACTGCAACGGAGTTAGGAACGGCATCGATCATGGGCAAATCGTTATCGGAATCGCCAAATACGGCCACCTCGTCGGGCGTCAGGCCCAAAGCGCGCGCCAGCTCCAGCGCAGCGCAGCCCTTGTCCCAGCCGGTCGGAAGAACGTCGAACAGGCGCACGCGGTTGTTGGGAAACACGAGTGAGAGCTCCGGCACCTCAGCGGCAACACGCTCGCGCAGCTCGGCGAGCTCCTCGCGCGAACGGGCACTCCAGATATTCGCCTTGTATACCGGGGCATCGTCAACGACAGGACGACAGGGAGCCTCTTCGCCCTTGAGCCACGCGTTGCCGCCTGACTTCATGGCGCGACGCACACGCTCGGGATCGCTTGTCACGCAATAGGCATCGTTATTCCAAAAGTCATCACCCAGACGGTAGACCTTCAAATACGTATCGTCGGTCTCCTGTTCAAAATAATCGGCTAAGCGCATAAGGACATCGTTATCGATTGCGCGCGAAGCGACTACTTCGCCATCGACAAACATCACCTGGCCGTTGCAAAACGCACCGGTCGAGAAGCACTCGGAGCGATTGCGGAACATCCAGCCCATCGCGGACGGCTGACGACCCGAAACCGGCCCAAAGTGCAAACCCGCCGCCTGCATGGCATGAATACCCTCAATGGCGTAGTCGCTGGCGCCGTCATGCCCGGCTGGAATCAGTGTATCGTCCATATCGGTCAGCACAAGTTTGATCATAAGGTCCCCTCGGTCATTCTTAATCCCATCTATTGTACCGACCTGCCAAAAAGGGACAGGTTTATTTCGGCAGGTTTCATCTGGGAAAACGCAAAGTCCCAGTTGTTACCTGCCAAAATAAACCTGTCCCTTTTTGGCAGGTGCGCTAGTATAGGGAACAACAGATTCGATGCGGGAGTGCCGGCGGTGCAAACCACAAGGCTGAGAGGGCAATGGGCCCAATCCTTTGAACCTGTCAGTTAATGCTGGCGTAGGGAGCATGCCGCCTTTACAGGGGCGCTGTCTATGCACAGCGCCCCTTTTCTATGCCAAGGAGGCATGTGCAGTGATTGATTCGGAACAGCTTAAGCAACATATGGTCAAGGCCGTGGAGGAGATTCGCGCTACCAATCCGATGGCCGGTTCCATCACCAACACGGTGACGATCGACTTTGTCGCCAACGCGCAGCTCGCCGTGGGCGGATCGGCCGCCATGGTCTATCTGCCCGACGAGGGCGAGGCACTCGTTGCCGGCGGCGGCGCCATCTATCTCAACATGGGCACGCTCTTCCCCATTTACGAGCAAACGATTCCCCGCGCGGCCAAGGCGGCACACGACGCCGGTAAGCCCTGGGTGCTCGATCCGGTGGGCCTGGGTATCGGTAGCCTGCGCACCCAGCTGGTCAACGAGCTCAAGCAGTACAAGCCCGCCATCGTGCGCGGCAACGCCTCCGAGATTATCGCGCTCGCCGGCCTGTGGGGTCTTGAGGGCGAAGCGGCCGATCTGAGCCGCGTGCGCGGTGTCGATACCACCGACACGGTCGACGCCGCCCGTGGTGCCGCCGTGGCGCTCGCTCGCCACACCGGTGGCGCCGTTGTGGTCTCGGGCGAAGTCGACCTGATCACCGACGGCACGACGGTGGCCAAGTCTCACGGCGGCAGCCCGCTCATGTCCAAGATCACCGGCTGCGGCTGCTCGCAGGGCGGCGTGCTGGCCGTGTACGCCTGCGCCGCCGACCCGTTTACGGCAGCCGTCTGCGGCACCGCCGTCTACAACGTGGCCGGCACGCGTGCCGCCGCTGTCGCCGACGCCCCGGCAAGCTTTAAGGTCGCCTTTATCGACGAGCTCTACCGCGCAACCGCCCAAGACATCGCCGATAACCGACTCGAGCTCGAGGAGGCATAGGCCATGTCCGAGCCCGCAACCAATGCCGGCATGAACACGCTCGTCGCCGTGGCCATCGCCCCGTGCGGCACCGGCGATGAGCTATCCGCCGAGGTCGCCGAGGTCGTGCGTGTCATTCGCGAGAGCGGCCTGCCCAACCGCACCACCTCCATGTTCACCGAGATCGAGGGCGACTGGGACGAGGTCATGCAGGTCGTGCGCGACGCAACCTTTGTGTTGGCGAGCAAGGGCATCCGCACCGAAGTCGTGCTCAAAGCCGATATTCGACCCGGATTTACCGACACCATGACCGGCAAGCTCGAACGCATGGAAGCGCAGATCAAAAAGCAGGAGGAAGCACGATGAGCATCCGCGACAACCTTGATATCTCGGCCTATCTGGTACTCGGCCCCGAAAACACGCTCGGGCGTCCCGTGGGCGATGTGGTGGCCCAGGCACTCGACGCCGGCTTTACTTGCATTCAAGTGCGCTCCAAGGTGGCAAGCGCCCGCGAGATCATTGCGCTGACCGGCGACGCCGCACAGGCAATCGCACAGGCCGGCAAGACCGGTCAGGTCGCCCTGCTGATCGACGACCGTCTGGACTGTGTGCTTGCCGCGCGCGAGCAGGGTATTGCTGTCGACGGCGTGCACGTGGGTCAGAGCGACATTCCCGTCGAGGTCTGTCGCAAGCTGCTGGGCCCCGACGCCATCGTGGGCCTTTCGGCCCGTTGCGAGGAGATGCTCGAGTACGTCAAGACCGCCGACATGAGCCTAGTCGACTACCTGGGCATCGGCCCACTCCACGAGACCGAGACCAAGCGCGACTGCGGACGCGCGGCCGACGGCTCTATCATCACCAAGAGCTTTGAGGACCTGGCCGCACTCCACGCGGCAAGCCCCGTGCCCATCGTGGTGGGCGGCGGCGTCAAGACGGCCGACTTGCCGCAGCTTAAGGCAACCGGTGTCGATGGCTTCTTTGTGGTGAGCGCCGTCTGCAGTGCCGCCGATCCCTACGCCGCCGCCAAGGAGCTCGTCGACACCTGGCAGCAGGCATAGGCATA
>CABSMV010000028.1 GCA_902478935.1 uncultured Collinsella sp.
TGTATAAGAGACAGGCGGTGGTCTCCGTCAACACCTGCGCCAACCTGGTTGGCCGTCTGTCCTTTGGCCAGATCATCGACAAGCTCGGCGCCTATAAGTCGCTGCTCATCAGCCTTGTCGTCACCATCGTCGCCCTCGTTATCATGTCGATGAGCTTTACGCAGAGCATGTTCTTCGTGGCGCTCGCCCTGCTCGGCTTTAGCTTTGGCGCTCTGCTCGTCATCTACCCGCCGCTCACCGGCGGCGCCTTTGGCACCAGCAACATCGGCGTCAACTACGGCATCATGTTTTTGGGCTACGCCGCTTCCACCTGGATCAGCCAGCCCATCACCGCCGTGCTGTATCACGCCGAGGCCGGCAGCGCCGCCTACCAGCAGTCCTTCTACGGCGCCATTGTGATCGCCGCCATCGCCGTCGTGCTCACCGTCTACATGATGGTCTCCGACAGCAAGAAGAAGTCCGCCTAGTTTTACCGATGCGACAAAGGGACAGCCCCTTTGTCGCATTCCACCGGTCACCAGTATTAAGGAGTCGAAATGTCTGAGCTCAACCCCGTCCGCATTGCCGTTATCGGCGCCGGCGCCATGGGCCGCAACCACATCCGCTTTGTCACCGAGGAGCCCGAGGCCGAGCTCGTCGCCATCGCTGACGCCTTTGAGGGCGCCCGCGCCACGGCCGAGGCCGCCGGCGTGCCGTTTTACACCGATCCCGCCCAGATGATGGACGAGGTCAAACCCGAGGCCGTCATTATCGCCACCCCCAACGACTTGCACCTGGGCGTTGCCCGCGAGGCTGTGAAGCGCAATATCGTGCCGTTGATCGAAAAGCCGATCTCCAACGATCTCGAGGATGCCCAGGCCTTCGCCGCCGAGGCCGAGACCGCCGGCGTGCCCGTGCTCGTAGGTCAGCACCGTCGCCACAACCCCTTCGTCAACAAGGCCAAGGAGATCATCGAGTCCGGCGAGCTGGGCAAGCTCACCGTGTCGAGCTTCCACTACATGATCTATAAGAATGACGAGTACTTCGACGTCGAGTGGCGCCGTAAGAAGGGTGCCGGCCCGATCCTGGTCAACCTGGTTCACGACGTCGACCTGCTCCGCTACCTGCTGGGCGAGCCCGTTGCCGTCCAGGGTATGCAGTCCAGCGCCGCCCGCGGTTTTGAGACCGAGGACTCCGCCGTGGTCAACGTCCGTTTTGCCGATGGCGCGCTCGCAAGCATGACCATCTCCGACGCCACCGCCAGCCCCTGGAACTGGGAGGCAACCGCTCGCGAGGATCCGCAGTACCGCCCCTTCGACGCCGACGCCTACTTTATCGGCGGCACTAAGGGCGCCCTGTCGCTGCCCCGCCTGCACCAGTTCTCCTACGACGGCGCCTCTAACTGGCACAAGCCGCTGCAGATGGAGATTCCGGCCGTCGACCCGGCACTGCCGCACAAGATGCAGCTCAAGCACTTTGTGAAGGTTGTCCGCCGCGAGGTCGAGCCCGTCGTGACCCCCGCCGATAACGTCAAGACGCTCACGCTTCTCAACGCCATCAAGGAGGCCGCCGAGACCGGCCAGATCGTCGAGCTGTAATACTTTAGGGCGGGTCGCGGCAAACTCCTATGCCGAACCCCTCGGCCCGCCACCAACAAGCCCCTCTTCTTCGCCCCGCGAGCAGGCTCCTGCCCGCGGGGCTTTTTGGTACCTTGCCGACGATTTTCCTGGAGCGGGAGCTATTTTGCGCCTCAGCTTGGTTCGTTCGCCACGAAATGGGCCTATCTACTACGTTTAACCGATCACCCTCAACCATGCCGAATTTCGAGAAATAAAAACCGCAGGTAGGCGGGTTGCGCATTTTCGGAAAACCGAGGGATGGTCGACCCATATGGTTCAAACGTAGTAGATAGGTCGTTTTCGTGGCGCGGCCCCAAAACAGTCTTTTGGGACGGGTGGTATCCTTGGTAGCCCTGTGCTGCAAACGCACCTTAAACGCAAGGAGTCCCATGGATCTTATCGCCCAGCTCGCCCGCGAGCTCAACCTTAAGGCCGCCAACATCGAGGCAGCCGTCAAGCTCATCGACGAGGGCAACACCATCCCCTTTATCTCGCGCTACCGCAAGGAAGCAACGGGCGGCATGGACGACGTCGCCCTGCGCGCACTCGACGAGCGCCTGTCCTACCTGCGCAATCTTGAACAGCGCAAAGAGGACGTCATTCTGCTCATCGACGCCCAGGGCAAGCTCACGCCCGAGCTCGAGCAGCAGATTCGCGAGGCCACGCAGCTCCAGCGTGTCGAGGACCTCTACAAGCCCTACCGCAAAAAGCGCATGACCCGCGCGCAGAAGGCCCGCGAGGCCGGCCTGGAGCCGCTTGCCAACATGATCATCATGCAGGCCTCGGCCAAGGGCAGCGCACTCGACGCCGCCGCGGACTACGTCAACGAGGAGGCCGGCTTCGACACGCCCGAGAAGGCGCTCGCCGGCGCCGCCGACATCGTTGCCGAGACGGTGGCCGAAGACCCTGAGAACGTCGCCGACCTGCGCGCCTTTATGCAAAACACCGCCGACATCGTCGTTGAGGCCACCGACCCCGCAGAGAAGACTCCCTACGAGCCCTACTACAACTTTGACGAGCCGCTGCGCCGTATACCCAACCACCGCGTGCTAGCTATCGACCGCGGCGAGCGCGAGGGCAAGCTCCGCGTGCGCGTGAACGTCGACGGCGCTGCCGCCACGGCGCGCCTCGGCAGCCGTTGGCCCCGACGCCAGGGCGTGTTCGCGCCCGTCTTTGACGCCGCCATCGCTGACGGCTACAAGCGCCTCATGGCCCCCTCGCTGGAGCGCGAGGCCCGCGCCAAACTCACCGTTCGCGCCCAGACCGAGGCCATCAACGTCTTTGCCAAGAATCTCGAGGGCCTGCTCTCGGCACGCCCCGTGCGCGGTGCCCGCGTGCTCGCGCTCGATCCGGGCTACCGCACCGGCTGCAAGGTCGCCGTCATGGACGAGACCGGCAAGCTGCTCGACCACGGCGTGGTCTATCCCACCAAGCCGCGCCACGACGTCGCCGGCACCAAGCGCGAGCTCGCCCGCCTCGTCAAAAAGGACAGCGTCAACACCATCGTCATCGGCAATGGCACCGCCAGCCGCGAGACCGAGGAAGTCGTCTCGGAGTTCATTGCCGAGCAGGCGCCTGAGCTGCGATACACCATCGTCAACGAGGCCGGCGCATCGGTGTAATCCGCCTCCGAGCTCGCCAGCCAGGAGTATCCCGACCTGGACGTCACCGTGCGTGGCGCCATGAGCCTGGGCCGCCGTCTACAGGACCCGCTGGCAGAGCTCGTCAAGATCCCGCCCCAGTCCATCGGCGTTGGCCAGTACCAGCACGACCTTGACCAGGCCGAGCTTTCGCGCACCCTGGGCCACGTGGTGGAGGACGTCGTCAACCGCGTGGGCGTCGACGTAAATACCGCGAGCGCGAGCCTGCTGGGATACGTATCGGGTATTACGCCGAGCGTGGCCAAAAACATCGTGGCCTACCGCGAGGAAAACGGCGCCTTTACCGATCGCCGCCAGCTTAAGAAGGTCCCCAAGCTGGGACCCAAGGCATATCTCAACGCTGCAGGCTTTTTGCGCATCAGCGGCGGCAAGAACCCGCTCGACGCGACAAGCGTCCACCCCGAGAGCTACGAGGTGGCCACGTCCGTCCTGGAGCGCGCAGGCGTTAAAGCCAGCGAGCTCAGCCGCGGCGGCGTGCCCGACATCGAGCGCCGTCTGGGCAGCATCTCGACGCTGGCTAGCGATCTGAACTGCGGCACCCTCACGCTCATCGACATCGTCAACGAGCTCAAGAAGCCCGGCCGCGACCCGCGCGACGACGCGCCCGAGGTGGTCTTTAGCCGCTCGGCGCTTTCCATCGACGACCTGGAACCCGGCATGGAGCTCAAGGGGACGGTGCGCAACGTCGTCGACTTTGGCGCGTTCGTCGACGTGGGCGTGCACCAGGACGGCCTCGTGCATATCTCCAAGCTGGCCAATCGCTTTGTCAAGCACCCGAGCGACGTGGTGCGCGTCGGCGACACGGTCAAGGTGTGGGTAGAAAAGGTCGATCGCGACCGCAAGAAGATCTCGCTCACCATGGTGCAGGGAAAGTAAACCGCCAAAGCAAAGGTACCCCCTGTAGCGATGTGCAAAATCGCGAGTATTCTGCAAATTCCACCGTTCCGGATGCCCCTCAGAGACGAAAAAGCAAAAAACAGCCCCCGTTTTAGCGTCGTCAGAGCCAAAACGGGGGCCGTTCCATGCTTCGGTCAACTGATAAAGACCTTTACCTTGCTGAATACTCTCAATTTTGCACGGCGCAGGCGGGGGTACCTTTGCCCACGGCAGGATATGGAAGTCAATCGCCAACTTGCTGGCAAGCTCGTGCCGGCAGCCCCGGCCTTTCCTTTGCCTAGCGCGACCCTCGCGGAGCGCGTGAGCGATAGGGAAAGGAAAGGCCGGGGCGAACAGCCCACGGTACAGTCGGTGTTCGCGCTACGGCAGGATATGGAAACCGAGCGCCGCGATATCCTTGGCAAAGCCGCGGACGGTGTCGAGCGAGACCTCGTACGGGTCGCGACCGATATTCTTGCGCTTGGCCAGGATGCTGTTGGGCACCGTGATGATCTGGCAACCGCAGGCTTCTGCCTGGTAAATGTTAATGAGCTCGCGCGTGGACGCCCACAGGACCTCGCAGTTGGGCTTTGCGGCGGCCTTCTTGACCGACTCCGTCATAAACGGAATGGGGTCGACGCCGGTATCGGCGATGCGGCCGGCAAAGAGCGAGATGATGGACGGCGTCTCAGCGTCAACGGCCTCGACCATCTCGTCGACCTGCTTAGGCGTAAAGATGGTAGTGACGTTGACCTTGATGCCGTCGACCGAAAGCTTGCGGACCAGCTCGGCGGTGGACTCGCCCTTGGTGGTCACGCACGGGATCTTGACGTAGACGTTCTCGGCCCAGGTAGCGATCTCGCGAGCCTCAACCTCCATGGTCTCGACGTCGTCGGCAAAGACCTCAAACGAGACGGAAACGTCGGTGATGTGGGCCAGGACCTCCTTGGCAAACGCGCGGTAATCCGTCACGCCGCCCTTCTTCATAAGGGACGGGTTGGTCGTGAAACCCTGAACGTTGCCGTTCTCGTACATGTCGAGCATGCCCTCGAGGTTTGCACCGTCAGCGAACACCTTGATTGCCATCTGCCTGATTCCTTTCGCTTGCACATGGGCGTTGCACTGCTAAACACTTTACCTACGTTTATCAAGGCGTGAGCTGCGGGTTTTTATCTTCTCGGCGAACGGTATAAACACCTCAGTGTTTGGATTGATAAATCGATTGAGCATGCAAAAGCAAAGAGTCGCAGTTTGAGCAAACGTCAGAACGCGGGATTCATTAGATGAGGCCGAAATGCTGCATCGCCGTGACGGTGCCGTCGTGTTCGACATCGTCGGTCACGTAGTCGGCGACCGCCTTGACCTCGGGCATGGCGTTGCCCATGGCGACAGCCGTCTCGACCGCAGCGAGCATGCCCAGGTCGTTGCCCGAATCGCCAAAGCCAAAAGTGCGCGCATTTCCCTCGCGGCCCAGATACGCCAGCGCTCGCGCCACGCCCACGCCCTTGTCAATACCCTTGGGACTCAGCTCGCGGTTCTGACCACCGGTGTTGCACAGCTCAAAGTTGCGATTGATAAAGCCGTCATCGTTGGCTACACGAGCCAAACTGGGCACACTGAGGCATACCTTGCCCACGCGCAGACTGCCGTCGACGCGCATCTCCTCGGCGCTGTGCACCACAGAAGTGCCGATCAGAGACGACTGCTCAACGCCCACAGGCTCCAGCGCAAAGGTCGCAGCATTGGACTCGAAAAAAACCTCGATGCCGGCATCCACAACGCGACGCGCGAGCTCCGCGATAACGTCTTCGTCAAAGCAGTCCTCGTGTACCACACGGCCCTCGACCTCGAGCGTGGCACCCGCCATGGCAACGATGCCCGCGGGGTCAAGCGCACGCAGGCTATCGGCGATAAGCCACAGGGGGCGGCCCGTGCAGATAAATGCCTTGTGCCCCGCATCACGCAGTGCATGAAACGCCTCGACCACCGTCTGCGAGGGGCGAACCGCCGAAAAGTCCTTATCGGTCATATCGTCAGGATCGAACGACGTCAGCGTGCCGTCTACATCAAAAAAGAGCACAGCGGATTCGGGGCACGCATCAATCATATGGGTTCCTTTCGAGGATAAGGGCAAACGAAGCATCCATCATATAATGGAGCGACGCAACCAGAAAGGTCACCCATGGAATTTTACGCAAGCTGCCCCGAGGGCTTTGAGTCCGCACTCGCCGATGAGCTTAAACGCCTCGGGCTTTCGCATGTTCGTCGGCTGAAGGGCCGCGCTACATTTGAGGGCGAGCTCGAGCAAGGCTACCGAGCATGCCTGTGGTCGCGCCTGGCGAGCCGCGTGTTCGTGGTGCTCGGGCGCTTTGAGGCGCAGGATGCCGACGAGCTGTACGATAGCGTTTACGACATCGCCTGGGAGAGCATCGTCCGCCCCGGCGCTACCATCGCCATCACCGCCCGCGGCGTGACCGAGCAGCTGCGCAACACGCGCTTCTCGGCCCTGCGCGCCAAGGACGCGCTGTGCGACCGCCTGGCCGAGACCACGGGCCGTCGCGCCGACGTCGATGCCGCCGACCCCGATGTTCACCTACTGCTTTCGCTGCGCCAGCGCCGCGCGAGCATCAGCCTGGACCTTTCGGGCGACCCGCTGTTCAAACGCCTGCCGCCCGCAGCGACCCGCGCCGGCGAGGGCGCGCACGTGTTGCGCCCCGACTACGCCGCCCTGGTGCTGGCGCAGGTCGGCTGGACCGCACTGTGCGAGCGCGAGCTGACGGCCGACGATTACGAGAACGAAGCCCTGCCTACGCTGGTCGACGCCTCGTGCGCCGGCGGCGGTCTGCTGCTGGAAGCCGTGAACATTCTGACTGACCGCGCCCCGGGTTTTGCACGCGAGCACTGGGGTTTTGAGGGCTGGCAGCTGCATGATGCCGCCCTGTGGGAGCAGCTGCTTGCCGAGGCGCGCAAGCGCGAGGCGGCAGCGCGCGAGCGGCAGGCGCGCATCGTGGCCGTAGACATCGACCCCGCCGCCCGCAAGACTGCCGAGCGCATGGTCAAGTGTGCCGGCTACAAGCGTTTTGTCGACTTTTGCGCCGCCAAGTCCGCCACCGTACTGGACCACGCGGGCGCCGTCGCCGGTGCCGCCGTGGTCGCAGATACCACCGAAACCCCGCTTTCGCTCATGCACGACGCCATGACACTCATCGGCGAGCTGTGCCGCGCGCCCGAGCTTACCGCCGCGCCGGTCGCCGCGCTCACCCGCGATGGCCTTATGGCCCGCGCGCTCCATGCCGAGCCTGCGCGCTCCATCGCCGTCATGCCCAATAACGAGGAGGTGGCTCTTGATGTTTGGCCCTCGCTCGACCACGCCGCCGCGGCATTCGAAGCTGCGACCAGCGCAGATGCCGAGAAACAGACCGCGGACGCCGTGGACGAAGCCGCCAGCACCCCCATGCCCGAACCTGCCGCCACGCTCGACCTGGGCGACGGCAAGCCGCTGCCCGTGCTCATCCCGGAGTCCGAGCAGTTCGCCAACCGCCTGCGCAAGAATGCCCGTCTGCGTCGCAAGTGGGCCAAGCGCGAGGGCGTGAGCTGCTACCGCGTCTACGATGCCGACCTGCCCGACTACTCCGCCGCCATCGACCTGTACGAGGGCTGCCCGCAGACGCCGGGCCGCTGGCTCGTCATCGCCGAATACGCCGCGCCCAAAACCATCGACCACGCACTGGCCCAGGCCCGTATGCTCGACATTCTGGCCATCGCGCCGCGCATCTTGGATGTTCCCGCCGAGCATGTGCACGCCAAGGCCCGCATGCGTTCGCGCGGCGGCTCGCAGTACGGCAGGCAGGGCGCCGGCAAGGGCGGATCGGGCGAGCGCGCCAACATCGCGCGCCGTCGCCTGCCGCTCATCGAAGAGGGCGGCCTTACCTTTGCCGTCAACTTTGACGACTATCTGGATGTGGGCATCTTCCTGGACCACCGCGTCACCCGCAACCTGGTGCGCGAGCACGCCAAACAGGCGCGCCGCTTCCTCAATCTGTTCGCCTACACCGGCACCGCCACCTGCTATGCGGCAGACGGCGGCGTCGAGGAGACCGTGACGGTCGACCTTTCCAACACCTACCTGGACTGGGCCGAGCGCAACATGCGCCAGAACGGCTTTGTGGGCCCGCAGCATCACTTTGTGCGCGACGACGTGCTCGCCTGGATTCGCGACCAGCGCCAGACGCGCAACCGCTGGGACCTGATTTTTGTCGACCCGCCCACGTTCTCGAACTCGTCCAAGATGGGCCGTCGCACCTGGGATGTCCAGCGCGACCATGTTGAGCTTTTGGCCGGCGTATCTCGCCTGCTCGCACAGGGCGGGCACGCCATCTTTAGCTGCAACCTGCGCGGCTTCCGCCCCGAGACGCGCAAGCTCGCACGCGCGGGCGTCGTGCTAGAGGACATTACGGCGCAGACCATCCCCGAGGATTTCGCGCGCAACCAGAAGGTGCACCATTGCTATATTGTGCGCCGCCTGCCCATCGAGGACGCCATGGCCGAGATCGGCTTTAGTGCCGAGGAGATTGCCGAGCGAACCGAGGAGCTGCGCAACCCCGAGGCCCGCAAGCCCCATGCGGCAGCACCCGCGCACGCGCAGGCCGGCAACGGCAAGTCCAACTTTGCCGGCAAACCCTCTCCTGCCGGCAAACCCAAAAAGAAGAAGTTCTACGCCAGCAAGCCCAAGGGCAAATAAACAAAGTTGCGGTGGAATAGTTCCTAAAAAGCCTGGTAAAGGCCCAAACAGGAACTATTTCACCGCAACTCATAGTGGGATGCTGGTTGGCGATCTAGCCTTGGGTGACCAGTCGGTAACCGATACCCACATGCGTTTGGATATAGCGCGGGTGCGCGGGGTCGGACTCGATCTTCTTGCGCAGCGTGCCCATAAAGACACGCAGGCTCGCCAGGTCGCTCTTAGTTGCCGTACCCCAAATCTCGTGCAGGATAAACTGGTGCGTCAGCACCTTGTCGGCGTTATGCGCCAGCAGGCACAGGAGCTTGTACTCGATCGGCGTCAGATGCAGCTCCTCGCCATCCATCGTGGCGATGCCGGCATCAAAATCGATATGCAGCTCACCGGCATCGAACGAGCCCTCGGAGACAACGCCGCCCGTTTGCGCATACGAAAGGCGCCTGAGCGTCGTGCGAATGCGCGCGAGCAGCTCCTCGACCGAAAACGGCTTGGTCAGGTAGTCGTCGGCGCCGGCATCGAGCGCGCGAATCTTGTCCGCATCCTCGCTGCGCGCCGAAACCACAATAATCGGCATGCCCGACCATGCGCGCACCGACTCCACCACCTTGACGCCGTCCATATCGGGCAGGCCCAGATCGAGCAGCACAATGCTCGGTGCCTGCGACGAGGCAGCGGCGATGGCGGCATGGGCGGTCTCCACGGCCATATGGCGCAAGCCGTGCGCCTCGAGCGCAGCAACGATAAGGTTGCGAACAGCTGGGTCGTCCTCAACGACCAAGATGAGCGGTTTTACGGCAGAGTTCGACACAGTGCTACTCCTTATCAAACGAAACGTCGGCGGCGGGAAGTTCAATCGTAAAGACCGAACCGTGCGGGTCTGCCGCGGCAACCTCTATGCTACCGCCATGCGCCAACGCAATGGAACGGCAGAGTGAAAGACCCAGGCCCACGCTGCGGTGGCTGTCGGCCAGACCATGGTTGGCGGTATAGAACGACTCAAAGATCCGCTCGCGGTCCTCGGGTGCGATGCCCGGACCATCATCGGCCACCGAGCACACCACGCGTCCATCGTCGACGCTAATCGAAATCATGATATGCGAGCCTGCGGGCGTATAGGTGATGGCGTTGTTCACCAGATTGACCACCAGCTGCACCATCAGGCGCGCATCGACGTTGACGAGCGCCGGCTCATCGCACGCCACCACCTTAAGGTCGTGCTCGCGCACGGCCGGATTTACGTGGCGCAGTGCCTCCTCGACGATATCATCCATGAGCTCGAGCGTAGTCGACAGATGCATGCCGCCGCCCTCGAGCTTGGTGATGGCGAGCAGGTTCTCGACGGTAGCGTTGAGCCATTGCGCATCCGAGCGAATGGACAGGAGCAGGCCGCGGCGCGTCTGGCTATCGAGCACGGCCGTGCCGGTCGAGCCCTGGTCGAGCAGCACGTCGGCATTGCCCGAAATACTGGTGAGTGGCGTGCGCAGGTCGTGCGAGATGGAGCGCAGCAGGTTGGCGCGCAGCTGCTCGTTTTTGGCGAGCACCGCCGCCTCCTCGCGGGCCTCCATGGCGCGGGCGCGATCGAGTGCCAGCTCGCCTTCGCTCACGATGGCATCGGCAAGTGTCCGCTCCTCGTGCGTCAGCACGTCGGGATCGGCAACGATAGCCAGCACGCCCACCACCGAGGCGGGATCGCCCGAGCGCACGAAGCCGTCACCTGTGCGGACCGTCAGGTAGATGCCATAAAACGCCGAGCCGCCAAACGTGGCGTCGAGCGGCGTCCCCACATAGGCGGACGCCGAGAGCCGCGGCGGCATCTGCGGCGCCAGCTCGTGCACCGGCGCGGCATCGCCCACGGCCGTGTACGTCGCACGCGGCAGCAGGTCATCATCGTCGGCGTCGGCGCTGTACCATACGACCGGACAGCCCGAAAGACGCGCCAGCTGCGTTGCCATGGCATGCACAATCTGCTGCTGATCGGCACACCGCTGCAGCATGCGGTTGGTCTCGAGCACCATATGCGTGCGGCGGTCGCTAGCGGCAGCCTGTGCCAAAGCGCGACGCAGGGCCAAGGCAATCGAGCTCGACACAAGCGAGACCACAAACATGATGAAGAACATGCCGGGATAGCCGCGGTCGATAAACGACAGCAAGTAGCGCGGGTCGACAAACAAGAAGTTGTAGAGCGCCACGGCGGCAGCCGAGCTCAGCAAGCAATACAGGCGACTGCAGGTAAAGAATGCGCACAGCTGAACGGCGAACACATAGACGATCATGATGCTCGGCGCGAGACCCGGATGGTCGAGCAGCGCGCCCACAATCGTCGCCGCGACCAGCAGCCCCACCGATACGCAGGCGTCATACAGAGGAGTGCGGCGCGTCAGCGTTGTGCGCCGCCACCAAAAGCTATCGGCAATATCGCCGTCCGTACGGACGTCCATCAGCGTCCCGCCCCTCTCTCAAAAACAAAAACCACCACAAAGGGACAGGCACCTTTGTGGTGGTTTTCCCTCGTGGTGGTTCTAAGTGTAAAGCCTTCTACGACCGGCAGCCGCTAGACAAACAGCACGTGCGCGAGCAGGGCACACACGCACACCACTCCAAATACCAGCGCCACGATCGAGATCACGCGGTCGGCCATGTCCATGTTGGCGCGATTCGTAAAGAACCGATCTTCGGCGGCGTCGGCGCGCGCCTCACGCACCATTTCGACCACCGCCTCGCGGCCATCGAGCGCCTTTGTATCCATGTTTGCCTCCCCGGCCTCAATCTTGTCCATCGAAAACCAACTCCATGCAACCTGTCGGCGCCTACGGGCGCTCGTTGGGAGCCAGGCGTTGCATCTTATTCACGGCCTTGAACTTGGTGAACAGCGGCACGTACTCAAAGCTCACGTTGGAGTTCTCCAGGCCGTACCAACGTGCAGGCGTGCCGGCGGCGCGGCGGATGATGTACTTGAGCGTGATGGCCGTGCGCTCGCTGGGCTCCACGTCGCTCTCGGGCGCCAGAAGCTTACGGATCAGGACGAACTTGAATGTACCGATGTTACCCGGATCCTTGTAGACCGAGTAGTCATGCGTCTGCGGTGGCAGCTCGCCGGTAGCAGCCAGGTCCTGAACAACCTGACGCAGGTAGGCATTGACGCGCTGGTTGATCTTGTAGCCCAGGTACAGATGCACGCGGAACACGTAGTCGGTGCCGAACGTCTCGACCGAATAGGCAAAGGTGTGCGGTTCGTCCATGGTCTCGACATTCACAAACCACCAGGCGCGGGCGCGCTTGGGATGCTTGTCCAAGATCGAATAGACGATATCGCGGTCGATGTAGTCGGTATGGGTGTCCTTGGTCAGATACACGATGTTGTCGCTCAGGCGCTCGTAACGGTCGTCGTCGCGCAGGCGCTTGAGCTGTGGCAGGTAGCTGCGCAGCGGCAGCAGCGTAAACTGGCGCTGCTCGACCGCCGTGCCGTTGTACCAGCACACCATGATGCCCATGATGAGCATGGCCATCAGAATGGTGAAATAGCCACCGTGGAAGAACTTGGTGAGCGAACTCACAAAGAAGAAGCCCTCGAGCATAAGGAAGAACGCAACGAAGATATACGGGGCGACCTTAAGGCCGCGATCAACATGCAGGTAGAAGAAGAGCAGCAGCGTCGTGCACATCATGGTCAGGGTAATCGCCAAGCCGTAGGCGGCCTCCATGTGCGCCGAGCTCTGGAACAACAGCACCACGACGACGCAGCCCACAAGCATGACGTTGTTGACCATGGGAATATAGAGCTGGCCCTTGGTCTCGGCAGGATAGAAGACCTGCATGTGCGGCATGAGGTCCAGGCGGCTGGCCTCGGACACCAGCGAGAATGCGCCGGTGATGAGCGCCTGCGAGGCAATGATGGCCGCGACGGTGGAAAGGCCGACGGCAAACGGGCGCAGGCCCGGGGCGAGCATCTGGTAGAACGGGTTGAGGTCGGCAATGCCCATGAGCTCGGGGTTGGCAGCATTGTTCATAAGCCAAGCGCCCTGGCCCATATAGGAAAGCAGCAGGCAGCACTTAACGAACGGCCAGGTGGCGTAGATGTTGCCGCGGCCGACGTGGCCCATGTCGGAGTAGAGCGCCTCGGCACCGGTGGTGGCGAGGAAGCAGCTGCCCAGAATCATGATGCCCGCGTGGTTGTTGGGACTCAGCAAAAAGGCGATGCCGCGCACCGGGTTGAGGCACAGCAGCACGGCGGGGTGCTGGAAGACGAAGAACAGGCCCGTGCCGCCCAGGAACAGGAACCACAGCGTCATGATGGGGCCAAAGGCGTGACCGATCTTGGCCGTACCGATGCGCTGTACCAAGAAGAGCACGATGATGATGGCGAGCGTGATGGCGACGACGCGGCCCTGGTCATCGCCCAGCACGGCATGGACCGCCGGGATGGTGCGCAGGCCCTCGATGGCCGTGGTAACGGTAACGGCCGGCGTCAGGATGCCGTCGGCGAGCAGCGCGGCGCCACCCAGCATGGCGGGGATGATAAGCCACTTGCCGCAGCGCTTGACCAGGCTGTACAGGGCAAAGATGCCGCCCTCACCATGGTTATCGGCGCGCAGCGAGATGAGCACATACTTGATGGTGGTCAGCAGCGTGACCGTCCACACGACAAGGGAGAGCGCGCCGAGCACGAACTCCTCCGTGACGCTTCCGATGCCGCCGTTGCCGGCAACGAGCGCCTTGGTTACATACATAGGGCTGGTGCCGATATCGCCGTACACCACGCCCAGCGTGACGAGCATCGCCGAGATGCTCACAGGAATCGCAGCGTGCGAAGCTGCCTCCTTGGCCTTTTGTTCCATAAGCCGGTTTCCTCCCAACTTTAATGTTCGAAGGAATTATAGGTAATCGGCCCATGTTTGAATGGCACTGTTTTCCCAGCTAGATAAACATTTATACAGCCTTTAAGCCACCTCGGCGATATGGAATGTGACAAAGGGACTTTCCCTTTGTCACATTCGTCATTTTCCAAGCCAATTTTTGAACCACCACTCCATGGAGCGGCTCATCTCGGCCATAAAGGGACTCGTGTGCTTACGGGTATAGATGTCCACGACGCGCTCCCCCACCTCGCGGGCATGCGGACGGAACATCGCGTCCATCTCGGCCACCTGCGCGTCCATGGTCGCGGCATCGGCGCGGCAGTAGCGCTCCTCGTGCACCAGGTTCACCACGGGATGCGCAATGGCCGGACGCTCCTTACGGGGCGTGCCGATGATGAGCATCGACAGCGGCATGGTATAGGGCGGCAAGTCCAGCAGCTCGGCAACTTCCTCGGCATTCTCGACGATATCGCCGATGTAGCAGCTCCCCAGCCCCAGGGCCTCGGCGGCAACCACGGCGTTTTGCGCAGCGATCACGGCGTCCTGGGCCGCGATGGCAAAGTCGCCCAAACCCGGCGCGCGGCGGGGCGCCTTGCCCGTACGCTCGACAAACTCGGGCTCAAAGCAGCCCACGTGCTCAAACAGATCGATCCACTTGGCATAATCGACCACAAATATTAGTGCCCAAGGCGCCTTGGCGATCATGGGCTGGTGATCGCACAGGTCGGCGAGGCGGTCCAGCGTAGCCTGCTCGCGAATGCTTACGATGGAATACATCATCATGGCGCCTGCCGACGGCGCACGGCTCGCCGCATGCAGAATCGCCGCCCGCTGCTCGTCGGTCACCGCCACGGGGCGGTCGTCGTCATCACGCGCAAAGGCACGCGTGGAGGAACGGTGCTCCAACGTGTCCAGCACCGCATTGCCCGTCGTCTCGACCGGATAACCGTTCGTATCCACAGCCTTGGTGCAAACCTGCTCGTTCATCGCCTCATCCTCGCTAATTCTTTAAGAAGCCTTTACGTTTCCGTGTAATTCCCGTCCATTATCGCGCAGGTCGCCACCACATTGCGCCACACCGCCACACGTGCGCGTTAATATGGCTGGTTGTTGTGCGCAGACACCAATTGCAGCGCATATCTTGGTAACAATCGGGTAAACCCCCGCTTTCGTACGTTTTAGTTTGTGAGGAGTCTCAGCATGTTCGCTGCCACCATCTCGCTCGTCGGTCTTGCGGCGACCGTCTACCTTGTCTTGCGCGAGGCCAAGGCCATTCGCGCTCAGTCGGGCACCGTTGCCAAAAGCGCTCTTGGGTGGAGCGTCGCCTTCGGCCTGTTCCAGGTCTTTTTGACTATTTGGGGCGCCGTGGGCCTCGTCGCTCAAAACGAGCCGCTCGCCTTTGTGATGCTCATCCTGACCAACGCCATCCTCACCGGCTGCGCTTGGGCCAGCATCGCACGCGACCGCATCGCCCCGCGCGTCTTTGCGTTCGCCGCGCCCGACGCCCCCGCCCCCACCGGCAAGCTCGCCCGCCTGCGCGGCGCCTTTGTGGGCAAACCGCTCGTCGCCGCCGTCCTGTGCCTGCTGTTCGCCGGCGTCTTTGCGCTGCTGGGCATGGAGGTATCGTCCAACCACGACTTTACCTGGGTCTACCCCCTGTGCATCCTGCTCGAGTGGGCCATCATCACCACGCTCATGGTCGGCTTGTTCTTCCTATTCCAGCGCCACGGCGCAGCCCCCGCGGTCCTGGCCTTTGCCCTCTTTATCCTGGGCATTGCCGAGTTCTTCGTTATCACGTTTAAGTCCATGCCCATCCAGCCGGGCGACCTTTCGGCCATCTCCACCGCCGCCGCGGTCGCCGGCACCGGCTACACCTTCTCCATCTCGCTGTTCTGCGTGCTGTCCATGGGCTTTACCGCCATCGCCATGCTGCTGTGCGAGTACGCCGGCCTGGTGGCACCGCACCGTCAGAAGGGCGCCGCCAACGCCAAGCGCATGCTGCTCACCAATCTGCTCGTCGCCGTGCTGTGCCTAGGCGGCGTGACCGCGCACGTCACGCTCATCGACTACTACAACACCCTCGGCATCACCGTCTACACCTGGCGCCCGCTCGAGAGCTACTGGCGCGAGGGCTACCTACCCGCTTTCATTAGCGCGGCGCAGTCCATTAAGCCGCCCAAACCCGCCGACTATTCCGTCGACGATGCCAAGGCCACGCTCAAAAAGTACGCCAAAGCCTACAACAAGTCCGACGCCGCCAAGAGTGACGAGCGCACCGCCGCAAAGGAGCAGTTCGACAGCGAGAAGCCCACGGTCATCGCCATCATGAACGAGACCTTCTCGGATCTGTCGATCTACCAGAACATGCGCGCCGGCTACGAGGGTCCGCAGTACTTTAAGAGCCTGTCCAACTGCCTCAGCCGCGGCAAGCTCTACGTGAGCGCCTACGGCGGCGGCACGGCCAATACCGAGTTTGAGTTTATGACCGGCAACTCCATGGCCAACCTGGGCTCGGGCGTGTACCCCTACACCATCTACAACATGGAAACGACCGGGAACCTGGCAGAGCAGTTCAAGTCGCTCGGATATTCCACCACCGCCATGCACCCCAACCACGCGACCAACTGGAACCGCGAGAACGTGTACAAGGACTTTGGCTTTGACCAGTTCCTGTCCATCAACGACTTCCAGGGAGCCGACACCCTGCGCGGCATGGTGACCGACCAGGCGACCTACGACAAGATTCTTGAGCTGCTCGACCAGAACGCCGATCCTCAGTTCATCTTCGACGTGACCATGCAGAACCACTCGGGCTACGACACGGGCCTGCTTCCGGTCGACAAGCAGATGCATCTGAACATCGACACGACCGACCTGGACACCAAGACCGTCGAGGACGGCACGCTCTCCGATGTCGACGAGTATGTCTCGTGCATCGAGCAGTCCGACCAGGCGCTTCGCTACTTCCTCAACGCCCTGAGCAAGCTCGATCGCAAGGTGGTCGTGGTGTTCTGGGGCGACCACCAGCCGTTCTTCCCGTCCAAGTTCAACGATAAGTGGTTTACCGACGAGGACGACGCCACCCACCAGGAACGCCTGTGGCAGACCGACTACATCATCTGGGCTAACTACGACGTTGCCGGCTGCGACCAGACAAGCGAGGTCGACGACCTGTCCACCAACTACCTGTCCACGCAGCTTATGCAGCTGATCGGCGCACCGCTGACCGACTACCAGAAGGCGCACATGACGCTGCGCAAGTCGCTGCCCGCCATCAACTCCGTGGGCTACGAGGACGCCAGCCTGCGCTGGGCGCTCTCCTCCAACGTCACCGGTGACGACGCCGCCGCCGCTGCCGCAACCAAGGCGCGCGAGGATTACGCCAAGATGCAGTACTACGAGATGTTCCGCGACGGCAAGAACGTGTACACCGAGCACTTCCAGACCGAGGCCAACGAGACCGACCCCAACCTGGCGCCGGGTACGACCAAGATTAAGTAGCTGCTAGCTGCTGAGCCACAACTGAAACGTCTGTCCAGGCGGAGGCATATAAGGTTCCCTGCTCGGACAGTCCTGCGCAAGACGGAGGCCACATTAAGTGGCCTCCTTTGCGTGCGGAACTCGCGATGAACCTTATATGCCTCCGCCCGGACAGACGCCCTGTTGTTGGAGCGCGGCTTGTCATAGGGGTATCCGCTGAACATATATAAGTCGAAGGCCACGTCTTGTGGCCTTCTTTGTTTGCGGAAAGTGTGTCCCGGAATTCTTGTCTGGAATGGGATGCAGTTTCCGCTTGGGACCCAATTGGGAAAGTGTGTCCCACTATTCAGCTGGATTCCGGGATGTATTTTCCGGTTGAGGCTCGTTGGGAAAGTGCGTCCCACTTTGGGGGCTGATTCTGGGACGTGGTTTCCGGTTGGCTCTCATTGGGAAAGTTCATCCCATTTCTCGGCCTAATTATGGGACGCAGGGGATCTCGGACCCAATCTGGGTCCAGGAGGGAGTCCGATGTATACGAAAGAGGAGCG
>CABSMV010000029.1 GCA_902478935.1 uncultured Collinsella sp.
AGTCTCGTGGGCTCGGAGATGTGTATAAGAGACAGGCACCATTTGCGTCAGGTCTGCCTCGGTCAGTTCAACGCCCTCGGCGTTGGCGACCGCAAGCGTTTCGCGCATGGCGGAAACAAAGCAGCGACGCTGCTCGGAGCCCGGCTCCGTGGCGCTTCCGTAGGTCCCGCCGTAGGCCATGCAGGTCTGGTTGATGCCGTCGTTGAGCATGAGTTTGGCCCACATGCGGTGGGCGATGTCGTCCTCGACGGTATGGGCGATGCCGCAGCGCGTATAGAGCTCGTCGATCGCGGTGATGGTTGCGGGGTTCGTGCCGGCCGCCGCGCCAAAGCGGATTTCGCCCGCATTGGTAAAGGTGAGCGCGCCGTTGAGAAACACGGCGTCCATGCCCTGGCAGATACCAAGAACGGTATGCTCCCAGCCAAAGCGTTCGGCAATCTTTTGCTCGCTCGTAATGCCGTTGCACAGCGAGGCGATGAGCGTGTTGGGTCCCACGACGCGCTCCATAGTCTTGAGTGCTTGGTCGAGACCGGTGGTCTTGACTGTCAGGATGACCAGATCGGCGGGCGTCGCCTCGCTGGCACGGACGGACGTGAGATCGCAGGGCTTGCCGTTGACGGTGAGCGCGTCGTTCGCATGACGCTCAAAACGGGCATCATCCATGACGTATTCGACGGCGTCGTTGCCGAGCGCCCGGGCGATCATGCTGCCGTAGAGCAGGCCGACGCCGCCCTTGCCGATAAAGGCGACCTTGTTGATCTGCATGTGAATCATCTCCCCATGTAAAAGGCGCCCGCGTAAGGGGCGCCTGATGGATTGTATGCTGCCAGGGTGATTGGTGCTTGCGCGGGGCGGCTGTTATAAAAAAGAAACGTTTGCCTGGACGCTACGCTGCAGGGCAGACCGCAAAGACGCGGGCGGGGTATCCGACGCCATCGCGGACCTTGGGGAAGGTGCAGAAGATGACGGCACCCGTGGCGGGAAGCTCGTCCAGATGGTCCATGACCTCGATCTGATAGCGGTCGACCGAGAGGATGTATTGCTCGCCGGGGTAGGGGTAGGCGTCCTCGCGCGTGGTCATGCCCGGCTCCTTTCATCGGGCTTTTTGCTGATGTTAAAGCGGTGCCGTGACGGCTCGATTTCTGCTGCGTTACGATACGTTCTCGATTGCGATTCCACGATGTTTCGGCTGCGTGACCATTGTGTTTCGCCTTGCCGGGGCACTGATGGCGAAGGGAGGGGCCGTGCAATATCGCGTTGACCCCAAAAGCGGCAACCGTATCTCGGCGTTGGGTCTGGGCTGCATGAGGTTTCCCGGTGCGCCGGGACACCCCGATGCGAAGACGGCCGATGCCATCATCTCCCGCGCGGTGGAGCAGGGGATTAACTACCTGGACACGGCCTATCTCTATCCCGGCAACGAGGCGTGCGTGGGTGCGTCGCTTGAGCGCCTGGGCTTGCGCGACCAGGTTTTGCTCGCAACCAAGCTGCCGCATGCTTCGTGCAAATGCGCGGAGGATTTCGACCGGTTCTTCGACGAGCAACTGCGCCGCCTACGGACCGACCATATCGACTATTACCTCATGCATAACATTACCTCGCCCGCCCAGTGGGAACGTGTGGTGGCGTTGGGCATTGAGGACTGGATCGCGTGTCAAAAGGCGGCGGGGCGCATTCGCCAGATTGGTTTTTCGTACCACGGCAGCGCGGTGGATTTCCTGACGATGCTTGACGCATATGACTGGGATTTTTGCCAGATACAGTACAACTATGCCGGCGAGCGTTACCAAGCGGGAACGGCAGGACTCATGGCGGCTGCGGAGCGCGGGCTCGCGGTGTTTGTGATGGAGCCGCTGCTGGGCGGGCGTTTAGCGGGCAAGCTGCCGCCACGGGCCCGCGCTGTGCTCGATAGTGCCCGTGACCCGCATTTGCGCACTCCTGCCGCCTGGGGTCTTTCGTGGGTGTGGAATCATCCTCAGGTGACGATGCTGCTTTCGGGTATGACCGATACCGCGCAGGTGGACGAGAATTCGTCACTGGCAGACCTCGCGTTGCCGAATTCGATGACTGCCAACCAGCTCGACACGATTGCGCGCGTGTTGATGGAGTTTGAGAAATCGAATCGCGTGCCCTGCACGGGATGCGGCTACTGCATGCCATGTCCCAAGGGTATCAACATTCCCGGCTGCTTTGCCGCCTACAACGCGAGCTATGCGCACAGCTGGTTTACGGGGCTGTCGCAATACTTTACGGCGAGTGCGGTGCGCACAAGCGAGGCCAAGCTGGTGAGCAATTGCGTCAAGTGCGGTAAATGCGCACGTCACTGCCCGCAGCACATCGATATTCCCGAGCGTTTGGACGACGTACGCCGCCGTTTTCAGCCTGGCCCCGTGACGGCGGTGCTTAAGGCCTTCGGCAAAACGCGCTCCTCATGACCCTTTTATAACTTGCGGTGGAATAGTTCCTGTTTGCGGCAGAATAGGGGCCAAACAGGAACTATTTCACCGCAACTGAAGGGGGCTGTCGTGGGTCATCGGGATTCATGTGATGATTTGCGTGAGGTTTGTTGGGGCGTTTTGGGCGCTGGACACATTTCGCATCGATTTGCATCGTCGCTCAAGGAGGTGGACGGGGCACGGCTTGTGGCTGCCGCCGGCCGCACTCCTTCGCATGTTGAGGAGTTTTGCAGGGCGTTTTCGATTGATGCCGCGCACAGTTATGCCACGGCTGACGATAGCGGCGATGTGGCTTATGATGCGCTGATTGCCGACCCCGATGTCGACGCAATCTACTTGGCTCTTCCACATGGCATGCATGCGCATTGGGTCTGTCGGGCACTGCGCGCGGGAAAGGCCGTGCTGTGCGAAAAGCCGGCCGTTTTGAGTGAGGAAGAGGCTCTCTCGATTGCCTCCACCTCTCGTGAGCGCGGCGTGCTGTTTATGGAGGCGATGAAGAATCGGTTTTGCCCGATGCGCACTCGCGTGAAGGACTTGCTTGCGTCGGGTGAGCTTGGCCGTATTGTCTCGATTGAAAGCGTGCAAAAGCTCGATTACGGCGAGCCTCCTTCGGGCTATCTGCTTGATTCGTTGCAGGGCGGCTGTCTATATGACATGGGCTGCTATGCGGTCGGTTGGTTTGAGGATTTGCTCGCGGGCGCGTGCGAGGTTTCATCCCGTGAAGTTCGCTGGCGTGACGTATCAGGCGGCCGCGTCGATTGGGCCGACGAGATCCGTATGAGCGTCGGCGGTATACCCATTCATATGGTGTGCGACGGCAAAGCAACATATGAAAGCCGCTTAACGATTGCCTGTGAGCGAGGCTCGTTGGAAATCGGGCGTCTCCATCGCCCCGAGCTCGCCCATGTGAAGTATTCCGACGGTCGAACGCTAGAAATAAATGCCCCGTTTGAGATCGATGATTTCTACGGCGAAATCCAGCATGCGACGCAGCTCATTCAGGCGGGGAAACTCGAGAGTCCCGTCATGCCCCTTGCCGCCACGCAGCGCTGTGCACACATCATCGATGCGATTCGCTTGAAACTTTAGGGCGTGGGGGCATGGCGCCAGCGCCTGGAATGCCTTGGAGGCCTTTGCCCCTGATGCCCCTTTTATAACTTGCGGTGGAATACGGTCTGTTTGCGCCAAAATAGGGCACCAATAGACCGTATTTCACCGCAACTGATGAGGGGGAGTTGGAGATGCTGACGATCGGATGTCATCTTTCGACGACGAAGGGCTATCGGGCAATGGGGGAGACGGCGTTGTCCATTGGCGCCAATACCTTTGCGTTTTTTACGCGCAACCCGCGCGGTGGCAAGGCAAAAGATCTTGACATGGATGACGTGGCGGCTCTGCGCGAGCTTATGGCGCAAAACGACTTTGGACCGCTCGTGGCTCATGCCCCGTATACCTATAACCCCTGCTCAGCCAAAGAGCGGGCGCGCGAGTTTGCCCTGGAGGCCATGGCAGAGGACCTGCGGCGCATGGAGGCGCTGCCCGGCAACTACTACAACTTCCATCCTGGTGCGCATGTGGGACAGGGGTCAGACGCTGGCATTCAGATGATTGTCGACACACTGTGTCAGGTGATGTTTGAGGGACAACAGACGACGGTATTGCTCGAGACCATGGCGGGCAAGGGCACCGAGGTGGGCCGTAGCTTTGAAGAACTGGCGTGCATTATCGAGGGCGTTGCCGCCAAGCGCCCAGAGCTGTCCGATAAGCTGGGCGTTTGTTTGGACACCTGCCATGTGAGCGATGCCGGCTACGACATCATCCATGATCTGGACGGCGTACTCGACGAGTTCGACCGCGTGGTGGGTATCGATCGCTTGCATGCCGTACACATCAACGATTCGAAGAACCCTTGTGGCGCCCATAAAGATCGTCACGAGTGCATCGGCAAGGGATACCTTGGCAGCGAGGAATTTGGTGGCGGTATGCAGGTTATGCAGAATATTGTATCGAATGGCCGTTTGTGTTCGCTGCCGTTTATTTTGGAGACTCCGAACGAACTTGCAGGTTATGCAGCTGAAATTAGACTATTAAGGTCATTGCAGCAGTAATGACTGTCACAAAGTAGAGTATTCAATTCACGTTATGGGTTTGTTTCAATCAGTTTTCTCATTGCAGATTCGTAATTCCGGGTGCATAATAGCCAACAGTTTTTGCAGACCTCTGAATCAAACGAGGTCACCGGAAGGAGACTGATTATGAAGCTGAAGAAGCTTGGCGCATTTGCCGCCACGGGTGCTATGGCGCTCGCCCTTGCTCTGACGGGCTGCGGCTCGTCCAACGCCACCTCTGGTTCTGATGCCGGTTCCAGCAGCTCTGACGACGCTAAGGTCGAGAAGGTCGACGGCTCCAAGGAGTATGCGCTCGTCAAGGACGGTGCGCTGACCGTCGGCACCTCTGCCGAGTACGCTCCGTTTGAGTACAAGGATGACAACGGCGATTATCAGGGCTTTGACCTTGAACTCATCAAGGCTATCGGCGACAAGCTGGGCCTGGATGTCGAGTATGTCAACAATGACTTCGACACGCTGGTTCCGGGCGTCGCTTCGGGCGCCAAGTATGACGTCTCCATCGCGGCTATCACCGACACGCCCGAGCGTGAGAAGGAAGTCACTTTCTCTGATTCCTACTACATGGACGATCAGGCTATCGTGACCAAGGTCGATGACACCGACATCACGGCCGACAACTACAGCGAGAAGCTCAACAACGCCGACGCTACCATCATCGTCCAGTCTGGCTCGACCGCCGAGTCCTTTGCCCAGGAGAACTTCCCCAAGGCCAAGATTGTCCCCTACAAGGACGCCACCGAGTGCTTCAGCGCCCTGCAGTCCGATAAGGGCGACGCCGTAGTCACCAACCGCTCCGTTGCCAGCCAGCTGACCGCCGAGCAGTTCAACACCTGCCAGACCATCAAGCAGATCAGCACCGGCGAGGAGTACGCCATCGCCATCAACCAGGGCAACACCAAGCTCAAGGACGACATCAACCAGGCCATCAAGGACCTGACCGACGACGGTACCGTTGACGCCCTCATGGCTAAGTACAACATCAAGTAAAATAGCTACTTGATTGCTCGCGGGCCCTTTCCGCTTTGGCGGAGAGGGCCTTTGCGCTTCTCTTGACGGAGAGCATTTCCGTCTCGTTTTGCCGGCAACTTCTACGATAGGAGCCACCTTGTCTCGACTGAACAAAGGGGCCGTGGAGCAGCGTTTTCCACTGCCCGCCTTGCTCCAAAAGCTAGTCTGCGTCATGGCCGTGGCGCTCGCGCTGGTGTGCGCGGGGGCATATGCGCCCACGACCGCCCAGGCGCTTGAGACCGCAAAGATTACCGCCCGACCCAACACCGGTTCGGGCAGCGATGTGGTCGGCGGCACCGAGACGCGCATTACCTGGGAAGTTCAGGCCGATGCCGATGAGGAGCTGAGCGGTCTTTCGCTGACGTTTGTCGACGGCACGACGTTTGGTACTGATGACACGCGATTGACGATGCTCTCGGGCGAGGACCTCATGGATCGTACGCCCATGAAACCTACGTGCAAGGCTGACGGCCAGACGCTCAAGATTGACTTTGGTGAGACGGCGCCTGCCGGCGGCTTTTTCCGTGTCGAGGTTTACGGCGTGACGTTTCCCGTCGAGGGCGGCGATGAGGTCTTTAGCGGCACCTATACGCTCGCTGACGGGTCGACCAAGAAGATCTCCAAGATTCCGTCGGTGGAGATCAAGGGCGTGACGGCCTTCGATAACTTCCTGGCCGATCTTAAGGAGCAGCCGTGGGTCGAGGCCTGGAACTCCAATATGTTCCTGCGCCTGTTCTTGAACCCGGTCATTTTGGTCCAGAGCCTGCCGATCGTCTTCAAGGGCTTCCTCATGTCGCTCTCGATCGTGCTTGTGGCGTTTCCGCTGGCAATTCCCTTCGGTTTCGCCCTATCGCTCATGCGCATTTCCAAGTCGCGCATCCTGCGCTGCCTTGCCGGTATCTACGTGAATATCATCCGCGGTACGCCGGCGTTCCTGCAGATCTATATCGCGTTCTTCGGTCTGCCGTTGGCCGGCGTCAAGGTTGATGACTACGTGCTTGGCGTTATCGTCATGGCCATGAACTCGTCTGCGTACCTATGCGAGATCTTCCGTGCCGGTATTCAATCGATCCCCAAGGGCCAAAACGAGGCTGCGCGTTCGCTGGGCATGAATGCCTTCCAGACGCTGCTCTACGTTATGATTCCGCAGACGTTCCGCAATGTTTTGCCTACGCTGACCAGCGAGTTTATCTTGCTTTACAAGGATACGTCGCTGCTTGCCGCCGTTGGTGTGGTCGAGATCGTCATGAACGCCCGTACCATCGTGGCCACGACGGGCTCCATTACACCGTACGTGGTTGCCGCCCTGTTCTATCTGGTCATCACCCTGCCGCTCGCTCGCTTGGTGAGCGGTCTTGAGGCGAGGCTTTTGGGCACGGCCGAGACCAAGAAGAAGCGTCCCGCCAAGAGCGCCGGACAGGTTGTCGCGACGCCTGCCGATCACATCGCCGGTCTGTAAGGAGGTCCTATCATGAGCGAAACCAATAACTCGAACGAGGTCGTCGTTAGCATCAAGAACCTCCAGAAGGCCTTTGGCGATAACGTGGTCCTGCGCGATATCGATTTGGATGTGCACAAGGGCGAGGTCGTCGTAGTCCTGGGTCCTTCAGGCTCGGGCAAGTCGACGATGCTTCGCTGCATCAATCGTCTGGAGCATCCCACGAGCGGCTCGATTATCGTTGAGGGCGTGGATGTGTGCGCCAAGGGTGTCGACCTTAACAAGGTGCGCACGCATCTGGGTATGGTGTTCCAGCAGTTCAATTTGTTCCCGCACCTGTCGGTCAAAAAGAACGTCATGCTCGCGCAGCAAAAGGTGCTCAAGCGCAGCAAGGAAGAGGCCGAGAAGATTGCCAACGAGGAGTTGACCAAGGTCGGCCTTGCCGAGCGTATCGACTTTATGCCGAGCCAGCTCTCGGGCGGCCAGCAGCAGCGCGTTGCCATCGCCCGCGCCCTGTCGATGAACCCGCACGTCATGCTCTTTGACGAGGCCACCTCGGCGCTCGACCCTGAGCTCGTGCGCGACGTCCTGGGCGTCATGCGTGACCTGGCGCACGACGGTATGACCATGATCGTCGTGACGCACGAGATGGGCTTTGCCCGCGATGTCGCCGACCGCGTCGTCTTTATGGACGGAGGCGTCATTGTGGAAGAGGGTACGCCGAGCGAGGTCTTCGACCATCCTAAGAGCGAGCGCACCAAGGCGTTCTTGGGCAATATCTCGTAGCCGGTTGATGTAACTGCCGTTACAAAAGAGCGGGGCTGGACTTGAATCCAGCCCCGCTCTTTTGTAGGGATGGGGATGCGCTTTGATGCAGGCTCTCTTGGAGGCCCTGGGTTCGTTACGCGAGCTCGGCTCCGAGGGCCTTGCAAGCGGTCTCGCCCTCGTCGTCGGGCGCGTCGTAGCAGATGGTGGAGTCCACGACGTTGACGCCGGCCTCGTCGGCGTCGGCCTTCCAGTTGTCCATCCACTCGCCCTCGGCCCACGAGTAGGAGCCAAAGAGGACGACCTTCTTGTCGCCGAGGGACTCCTTGACCTCGTCCCACATAGGCTGGAACTCGTCATACTCAAGCTCCTCGGAACCCATGGCGGGGCAGCCGAAGGCAATGGCGTCATAGCTGGCGGCCTTGTCTGCGGAGAAATCGGCGCAGGAGATGACTTCTGCCTCGGCGCCGGCATCGGTTGCACCTTCGGCAACGAGGTTTGCCATGGCCTCGGTGTTGCCTGTACCGCTCCAGTAGACGACTGCGATCTCGCTCATATGTTTTCCTTTCGGTTGTGCGGCGTGCGGCCGCGTTTTGTATGCTCTATCGGGTTGCCTGGACAAGTTGTCCCAGGGTGCAGCCCTGTTGATAGATATAGGTAAGGTATTGCGTGCATGCGCGATAGGAGTCAAAGGTCGTGAGCGCCTGTTCGACGTTCGTGTATACCTTCCAGGCGCCAATGACCTTATAGTTTTCGCCGTGCTGGACGATAAACTGATGGACATCTTCGTAGGGATAGCCCAAAAAATAGCCAATTTCGTGGGGGAACTCGCACATACACCCCGTATCGCAGTGCCTATTTCGCGCGAGTGCGCAGACACTGCCGTCATAGGCGCTTTCTGCGGCATTGCTGCTTGCCAGCGTGATGCGCGCGGCGAGATGCACCAGGGATGCGGGCAGGTTGTGGACATCGTAGCCTTCGGCGACAAGCGCCGTCGCGGCGCGGGGGTCGGAGAGATATCGCATAAGGTCCGCAGGGCGGTACACATAGATGAGCGCTCCGCAGGGGCGCCAGACCAAAACGCTCATATGGATCCCGAGTGGCTGGAGCTCGCGGTTGCATTGGGCTATGACGGCGAGCAGGCGAGAGCGTCGCTCTTCGATTTGAGCGATGCCGAGTTTTCCGTTTTGGTTGGCGTAAACGCCGGGATAGGTAAAGAGCGAAGCTGGCTTGATACCTGCGAGCGTAGGGGAGCAGTTGCGCACGACAGCCGTTTGATATGTTGGGATGTCAATGGTTCGAGTCACGTCGCCCCTTTCGGGTCCTCAACTGTTAGCCAAGGAAAACTTATACACGAAAGTAAGCCATGGTCAACAAAAAAGTTTGAAGAGGGAAACTAATTGACCGAACGGACATGATTTTGGGTTAAGATGGGGACACCCTATGGGGGGTATCTAGATAGGGTTACTTGAAAGGGGAACGCATGAGTGACTTGCTCAACCCTGCGAATCTCATCGTGCTGGCCGTAATTGCCGTCGGTTTGTTTTTTGGGTTGCGTCGCATCGCCGCTTCGACTCGCGGAAAGAGCTGCTGCAGTGACGGCGCGAGCGGAAAGAAGTCCAAGAAGGTCGTGGTCGCTGATACCGATCCGTCTCATTATCCCTATAGCGAGGAGCTGCTCATCGGCGGCATGAGCTGTGACGGCTGCGCTCAGAACGTAGCCAATGCCCTGAATGCGCTGGATGGCGTGTGGGCAACGGTGACGTATGCGGACCACACGGCACGCGTGCGCTCTAAGCAGCCGATCGATCGCGGTGCTCTCGTGGCCGCCGTGAAGGACGCGGGTTACTACGTCATGACGCTGTAAGCGTCGCCTTGGATGCATTTCCTTGTCTAGGCTCGTCCGCGCAGTTCGATGTCTTGGATATCGTCGAAGTCGATGGCGATGTCCTTGAGCTTGAGGAACTTGAAGGCGGGAAGCACTTCGTCGAGAATGCCGGTGCGGCTACGATAGCCGTATGTATCGTAATAGGTGACACGCACCAAGTCGCCGCGTTTGAGGCCCTCGAGCTTTTTTGAAAGCTCGAGGGCTTTTTCTTCCGTGAGTTCGCATTTTGGTTCGACGGTAATTTCTTGCTTGCGCACGAGCTCGTAGTATCCCGTGAGGGCGGCAAAGGGCATAAACTGCGCGGCGCGGCCGGCGCGGACGGCGCCGTTGGCGGTGAGCTTTGGGTCGGCGGAGCGACGTTTTCCCTCGGGGTCCGCTAGGCGTTCAAAAGGTGTCGGTGGCCGCATCGGCTGTTGTTGGGACTTAGGCACGGTGTCCTCCAACTTGGTCGTTGCGTTCGCGCGCGGTGGCGCCGGCGGTAAAGCTCAATCCTTTGACCAGGGCGTTTTTGCCGTACTTGCCTTTCACGGCCAGGACGGCGCGCGCCAGGTCGCGCTCGCGCTCATCCGCCTCGATATCGCTAAATAGATCGATGGTGGCAAATTCCTCGGGCATGAGGTTGCCAAATCCCAGGTTGATGCGTTTGACCGGTCGTTTGGGATCGACGGTCTGCGCCCAGAGCTCATCGAAATAGCCCATGATCTTCTTAAACGAATTGGTTCGCTCGGGCAGCTTTCGCGAAGCGTTGGAGTGCGCGAAGAGCGCGGCATAGCCACCGCGCGGTTTGCCGCCATGCTCTCCCACAAAGATGCCATCGATTGCCTGCGCCTCACGCACCAAGCGCCGTCGTTCGTCATCGCGTTGGACGGGCTTGGGCGCACGGGGTGCGAGCTCGGGTCCAACAGTTACGGCGGGTTCGATGCTCGACGTGCTCGAGCGTAGGTGCCCGCATCCGTCCACATATTGCGCTGTGCCGCTGGCGTCGAGGCGGCGTATGTCGGCGCGCTCGCTCGCGTAGCCTACAAAGAGCGAGATGCTGTCGCACACCACGTGCTTATCGACTAAGTCCAGCACAGCGTTGTCGACCATCTCGCGCAACACGGTGTAGGCTCGCTCATAGGCATAGCCTTTCGATAGCACTTGCCCCGTGGTTGTTGAGGTTGCCTGCGGGCGATAGGCCTGAATATCGGCGATAGTTGTCGGCTCGCGCCCAAAGGCGTGGTCGATAAGATACTCGGCATTGACGCCGAGCTCGTCGTAGAGCAGGTTTTCGTCGAGCGCCGCGACGCCCATCAAATCGTAGACGCCGTATTTTTCGAGTCGCGCTGCCACGCCGGGCCCGATGCCCCAGATGTCGGTGATGGGGCGATGGGGCCAGATCTCCTTGCGAAAGGTCTCGTCGTCGAGTATGCCGATGCGGCTGGGTACGTGCTTGGCGGTGATATCGAGCGCCACCTTGGCCTGGAATAGGTTGGGGCCGATGCCGACCGTTGCCGTGATGCCGGTGCGCCCCAGGACCTCGTCACGCAGCATGCAGGCGAAGCCTTCAGCGTCAGTATGGTAGAGGTCCAGATAGGGCGTCACGTCGATAAAGCATTCGTCGATGGAGTAGACGTGCACGTCCTGTGGGCTCACGTATTCCAGATAGATGCCGTAGATTTGCGCCGACACCTCCATGTAGTGCTGCATGCGCGGTACGGCCTTAATGTAGTCGATGCCATCGGGAATCTCGAATAAACGGCAGCGGTTGTGTATCCCGAGGTCTTTCATGGCCTGTGTGATGGCGAGACAGATGGTCGTTCGTCCGCGCGATTCGTCGGCAACGACCAGGTTGGTGGTGAGCGGGTTGAGCCCGCGGTCGACGCACTCGACGCTGGCGTAGAACGTTTTAAGGTCGATGCAGATGTAGGTGTGCTGCTCGTGCGCCATCCGTGCCCTTCCATCAAACACATGTTATTATCGAATACATGTTCGATAATACCCGCTTGCGCGGACATCGTCAAAACCTGTCCCTTTTTGGTGGGTATGGTCGTGCGGTTGGATCGGGTTTTAACGCAACTCTAAAGAGCGTGAAACAGCTCGGAAAACCTCGCTTCTTAGCATGAGCCTAACGATTGATACCGCCTATACGCACGGAAGGGTTGTGGGAAAGATGGTCAATTATGGGTTTGGTATGCCGACACGCCTTGTTGCGGATGGGGACGTGGCTCGCTGGTGTGGACGATTGGTCGCTCACTACGGCGGCACTAAGGCGCTGGTAGTGCTGGGCGGTGACAAGCATACGCGTGATGAGCTCGTCTCGGCGGCACTCGGCTCGCTCGATCGCGCCCTGCTCGAACGCGTGCTCTTTCGTTGCGGTTTGGTCGGGGGCGACGGGGGAGACGATTTGGTTGATGAGGCCGTGGCCCTGGCGACCGACGAAGGCGTGGACTTTGTCCTGGCGATTGGCGATGCCGATACTGCTGGCTTTGCGCGCGAGCTCGCGCGGCGCATGGCGGCGCTCGATGCCGGCGAAGACGGCTTTGTGCCTTATGGATGCATTGTCTCGGAGGGCAAGGTGCCTGCTGTCGTGGGAGCCGGCGAGGTGCCCGTTTTTGCCATCATTGCGCCCGAACTGCTGGAGGGCATCGGGTCTCCTCTGCGCGAGCTGCTCGGCAGTGTGTGCGCCGCGGCCTAATATCTGCCATAAAGGGATGGGTTATTTTTGGTGGGTAAAGCGTTTGACCTGCCAAAATAAACCAGTCCCTTTTTTGGTCGGTTGCCGTTTGGGGGCCGATTGGCAACGCTCGCTGATTATGGTCTTGACCTGCGCTAGAATAGTGGCATCTGAATGTCCGGGCGCATGGAGGCGTGCGCCCGTATGCTGAGGAGGACTCTATGGCAACTGTTGCCGCACCTATCGATGCTACGTCGACTGCCGCTTGGAAGGCGCTCGAGGCTCATCAGGAGAAGCTCGAGGCTGAAGGCATCGACCTCAAGGCCTGGTTCGCCGCCGATCCCGAGCGTGTGAACAAGCTGAGCTTTGACGCTGGTGACCTGCACTTCGATTTGTCCAAGAACCTGGTGACCGATGAGACCGTCAAGCTGCTGTGCGATCTTGCCCGCGAGGTGAAGCTCGAGGAGCGCCGCGACGCCATGTTCTCCGGCGAGCACATCAACACCACCGAGGACCGCGCCGTCCTGCACATCGCGCTTCGCCGTCCGGCAAGCGAGAAGGGCCAGCTCATCGTTGACGGCCAGGATGTCGTCGCCGACGTGCACGAGGTCCTCGACCGCATGTATGCCTTCGCCGAGCGCGTGCGCTCCGGTGAGTGGAAGGGCGTTACCGGCAAGAAGATCGAGCACCTGGTGTCCATCGGCATCGGTGGCTCCGATCTGGGCCCGGTCATGGCCTACGAGGCCCTGCGTCCCTACGCCGACGCCGGTATCGACTGCCGCTACATCTCCAACATCGACCCCAACGATCAGGCCGAGAAGCTCCGCGGCCTGGATCCCGAGACCACGCTCGTGATCATCGTCTCCAAGACCTTCACCACGCTCGAGACCCTCACCAACGCTCGCGAGGTCAAGACCTGGATGCTCGAGCAGCTCAAGGCTCAGGGCGCCATCGATGGCTCCGATGAGCAGAACGCCGAGGCCGTGGCAAAGCACTTCGTCGCCGTTTCCACCGCACTCGAGAAGGTTGAGGCCTTTGGTATCGACCCCGCTAACGCCTTTGGTTTCTGGAACTGGGTCGGCGGCCGCTACTCCGTCGACTCCGCCGTGGGCCTGTCGCTGATCGTCGTGCTCGGCCCCGAGCGCTTCCAGCAGTTCCTCGAGGGCTTCCATGCCATCGACGAGTACTTCTGCAACACGCCGCTCGAGAGCAACGCCGTCGCGCTGATGGGCCTGTTCAACGTCTGGTACGTCAACTTCTTCGGTTCCAAGAGCCACGCCGTGCTTCCGTACTGCCAGTATCTGCACCGCTTCCCGGCCTACCTGCAGCAGCTCACCATGGAGTCCAACGGCAAGCACGTCCGCTGGGACGGCAGTGCTGTGACCTCCGATACCGGTGAGATCTTCTGGGGCGAGCCCGGCACCAACGGCCAGCATGCCTTCTACCAGCTGCTGCACCAGGGCACTGTGGTGGTTCCGGCCGACTTCATTGCCTTCGCCAATACCGCCAACCCTGCGACCGATAGCGGTCAGGACGTGCATGAGCTGTTCCTGGGCAACTTCCTGGCCCAGACCAAGGCACTCGCCTTTGGCAAGACGGCCGACGAGGTTCGTGCCGAGGGCACGCCCGAGCAGATCGTCCCGGCCCGCTGCTTTGAGGGCAACCGTCCGACGACCTCGATCTTCGGCGACACGCTGACCCCGTTCGCACTCGGCGAGCTCATCGCCCTGTACGAGCACATCACGTTTGTCGAGGGCACGGTCTGGGGCATCGACTCCTACGACCAGTGGGGCGTCGAGCTGGGCAAGCAGCTTGCCAAGCAGATTACCCCGGCCTTCCACGACGACGCCGCCAAGGCCGAGCAGGACGCTTCGACCCAGGCGCTCATCGAGTTCTACCGCGCGCATCGCAAGTAGTCGCTGCTGTTAACGCATCGCGTCTTATAGTCAGGGGCCCGTATCCTATCGGATGCGGGCCCCTTTGCTTTGCCGTGGTCCCGGGGCGCACGGCCTTTGTGGAACATCGCCGGGGCGCCGCGCGCTGCGAGAACCCTGCGCTTAGATCTCGGTCTCCGCATGGCCTCGCTGCGCCTCGGGCAGCTCCCCGTAGAGCGGATGGTCTTCGAGCCTAAAGCGCTCGACCTGTTCGGGAGTGCGACCGCGTACAAAGAGCCACGAGCGATCGATCGGCGTCGCCATGAGCGTGCTGGGCAGCGCGTCGGCGCGGTCAGAAAACACCCGGGCACTCTCGGGATCCTGGAACGCCAGCACCAGATGCGTGTCGCAGTTGCCCATGATGGAGCGTGCGCGTGCCTCGCCATAGAGCGCATCGAGCTGGTTGGTCGACTGCAACAGCAGCGTTGCCCAGATGTTGCGGCTTCGGATAATCGAGAGCACGTTGTCGATCTGGGGGATCTGCAGATTTGCGAAGTCATCGAGCATAAAGCGCACGGGCACGGGCAGGCTGCCGTCGGGCTGCCTATCGGCCTCACGAATGAGGCCCATAAACGTCTGCGAAATAAAGAGGCCGGTCAGCGGATCGAGATTGCGGTCAATATCGCTCACGGTTACAAACAGGGCGCAGGGGGTGTGTCCCATGGAAGCGAAGTCCACCTGATGGCACTCACGATAGAGCTGTGCCGCACCGTCGAACCCCAGACACATGACCTTTTCGGCAAGGATGCCGACGATGCTCGCGTGCATGCGCTCGGCATTTTGCGTAATGGCGTAGCGCCGCCATAGCGAGAGGGCATAGCTTTGGGGGTCGGTCGTGATCAGGTCGTCAAACAATCGACCCGTGGCACCGTCCTGCAGGTGCTCGATCAGCTTGATGACCGAGCTGATCGTCTGCTCGTCGGCGGGCAGCTGTTCGGTGACGTAGGCGATAAGACACGACAGCAGGTTTGCCGCCGCATGATCCCAAAAAGGTTGGTTGTTGTCCTCGATGGGGCAGATGGCCTTTGCCACCGAGAGGATGTCCTGCTGGTTGGGCCTGCCGTCCGCCTTGCGGCGAATGTGCCTCAGGGGGTTGTAGCCGCAGCGCTCGATGCCGGGCGCAAGGGCCGGGACGGTGTTGAGGTCGGCGAAGTTGAGACATTGCACGCGGTAGCCGTGGGCTGCCAGCACGGGTCCCACTTCGCGACAGAGCGTACCTTTGGTGTCGAGCACGATGTAGCTTGCGTTCATTTGCAGCAGGTTGGGCTTGAGGACGTTTCGGGTCTTGCCGGCTCCCGAGGGGCCGATTACAAGTGCGTTGTTGTTGAGTCCCGTTTGGCGGGTGTCGCAGGAAAGCGTTCGATCCTTGGCGAGGATGGTGGACGATGCGGACTCAGATGCGGCGAGGCGGCTGGCGAGGTTAGACATGGGCGACCTCCTTGGTGGTCGAGAGGATTTCGTGGGCAAAGCCGAGCTCGACGGCGCGCTTGGCCGAAAGGTAGGTGTCTTTTGCAGTGAGGGACTGGATGCGCTTGGGCGTGAGGCCGCTGCGGTCCGAGAGGATTTGCGTGAGGGTCTTGCGGGTCTGCATGAGACGCCGGCTGGTTTCCTGCAGCGCAAGTGCCGAGCCGCCTGCCCCCTGGGGGATCAGCGGGTCGTGAATCATGAGCTCTGCATGGGGCGCCATACGGCGATCGTCGCCGCCCATAAAGATTACGGCGCCCATGGACGCGGCGAATTCCAGGCAGACGGTGCGGATGGGGCACGATGCGAGGCGCATGGCGTCATAGATCGCAAGACCCGATCGCACGCTTCCGCCGGCGCTGGCGACAAATATGGTGATGGGACGGCTGGGGTCGGTGGCATCGAGCAGGCGGATCTGCTGGCATAGGTCGTGAGCCATCGGGGTTTCGATGTTTCCCATGACGGAGAGCTCGCGACGGGTGAGCATCTCATCGTAAATGCTGGTGAGCGTGATACCTCGGGCGGATTCACGCATGGTGAGGGGGCTGATGATGGGGGAATGATTGGTGTCCATGAGGACTCCTTTCTGTTGGTGGTGTTGTGGAATAGAGTCGCTGCCCGCGGAGGGGCTGGCGGGCTACAGGGTTCGTCCGAGCCTGAGATCGAGCTCGGTTGTGGGGCAGGCTGCCTGTCCGTGCGGCTCGCAAACGCCAAGGGCTCCAAAGCGATGGAGCGTTGTGACGGGCGTGGTGTAGGCGAGCCGCAGCTGATGCTCGACAGGGGCACATCCGTCATTTTTGTAATGAGCCGCGTAGTACTGCGCGATGCTGGCGTTCATCTCGCTGCCATTGCGATGGCGCTCAAACTGGCGTCTGCAGGTCTCGATGATCTTTGCTACCGACTTGGGTGCCGTCGCGGGAACAAGGGCGAGATAGCCCTCAAATAGCTCGTTGATGCTCAGGAGGCACAGCAGATCGATCAGCGTCCTTATGGCTGCTCCCTCGGCGGAAAAGTGCGCGGTCATGCGGTTATATCGGTTGCGGTCGACGATGGCCGCATGGGGTCTTGGAGTTTTCTGCCCCGTGGTCCCGGGCTTTTGCCGCGCCTGTGTATTGAGCTCGACGTTGCAGCGCTTGAGGCCGTCCAGCGGAAGGAACAGTGCGGTGCGCAGGGTGTTCCGCTTGCTTTCGAGTTCATGACGCTCGTCGGGTTCCCATTCGAGCTTGAGTTTCGTGTCGAGCGCCGTAAGCATATGGGCTAGGCAGCCTACGGTAAGAACGCACGAATCGTTGTCGCGTTTTGGGGCATAGGGGTCTGTCAGCTTGCGAATGTCGGGGTCGCCCATGATCTTTGTGCAGCGCTTCAGCAGTTGAGGGTGGTCGGCCAAGATCGTCGTGAGCGGTAGCGACGCGTAGTTCTTGATGGTCGCGGCGGCAAAGGCGGCGTCATATTCGTTTGCATATGCTCGCTCAATTCGGGCATCCAGAATGCTTTTCTTATCGCCGTCTTCAGCGTGGTGGTTTGTCATAGCTTCTCCAATCGGTTGATGTTCGTGCTGTTTGTTGATGTGTTGGTTGTCGTGAGTGATGTGCTTGCCGTGGGTGATGTGCTG
>CABSMV010000030.1 GCA_902478935.1 uncultured Collinsella sp.
GATGCTCAGGAGTCTCGTGGGCTCGGAGATGTGTATAAGAGACAGGTGCATACGGGTCGCCGCGGCAAAAAGTTGGGACACTTGTTCAAGCGCTCGGCCGCACCAAAAACCGCGCTCGAGATTGTCAAACAGACCCGCTCGGCAGATCGCGCCACGGCAGGCGAGATGATCTCGCTGGGCCTGGATGGATTTGTGGAGCTGCACGGCGACCGCTACTTTGGCGACGACGCCGCTGTGGTGGCTGGCATTGGCTGGAAAGACGGGCGCTCCGTGACGGTTATCGCCGTCGAGCGCGGCACCACGACCAAAGAGCGCATGCGTCGCAACTTTGGCATGGCACATCCCGAGGGCTACCGCAAAGCGCGTCGCCTTATGCGCCAGGCCGAAAAGTTTGGTCGACCGGTTCTGTGCCTGGTCGATACTTCGGGCGCGTTTTGCGGCATCGGTGCCGAGGAGCGCGGCCAGGGCGAGGCGATTGCCCAGAATCTCATGGAGATGAGCGGCCTTAAGACGCCGATTGTCTCGGTGGTGACGGGCGAGGGCGGCTCTGGTGGCGCGCTGGCGCTATCCGTGGCCGACCGCATCCTGATGCTCTCGAGCTCGGCCTATTCGGTCGTGAGTCCCGAGGCCTGTGCGTCGATCCTGTGGAAGGATACCGACCGCGCGAATGAGGCCGCCGAGGCGCTGAAGCTCACGGCTCCCGATCTGTTGGCGCTCAGCATCATCGACGGCATTGTTGACGATAGGGGCCTGTCGCATGAGGAGATCGCCGGTGCCGTCATGTCCTCGGCATTTGATGCCTTCGATACGCTTGGGCAGCTCGACGAGGCGACCCTCACAAACCTCCGCTACGAAAAGTACCGCGCAATCGGTCAGTACCGCACGATGTGACAAAGGGGCAGCCCGCATGTCACATTGGGAAAGGCGTTCCATGTCACAAGTTTCCAACACCACGTTTGCAACGACGGTTTCATCAAACGCCATGGCCGTGGTGGACTATCTGTCCAAAAGCATGATGTCGGCGCTGCCGTTTATTGTCTGCGCGGCGTTGTTCCGCACCGTCGCCGTCATTATGGGCGAGGGCATGCTGGGCCTGTGGTCTGCCGATTCCGAAATCTATCGCCTGTTCTACAGTTGGCTCTATAACGCCGGCTACTACTTTTTGCCCATTTATCTTGGTTGGGCGGCCGCCCGCCAGCTCGGTTGCTCGGAGCAGCTGGGCATGATGCTGGGCGGCGTATTGATTGCACCCGATCTGCTTAAGCTCGTTGATGCCGCCTCGACGACGGGGGCATCGATGACTTCCGTGTATGGTCTGCTTCTCGCGCCGGTCAACGATTACACGACGACTGTTATTCCGGTTCTCATCTCGGTGCCCGTGCTATGGCGAGTGGAGTGTTTCTTTAAGCGCGTTATCCCTAAGGCCGTGGCGTTTTCGTTCGTTCCGTTTGCAACCATGCTTGTCATGGTTCCGGTTTCGCTGTGCATTACGGCGCCGGCGGGCAGCTATCTGGGCATGCTGTTGGGCCAGCTTATGTTTATGCTTGGCAACTCCGGTGGCATCGTGTCGCTGCTCACGCTTATGGGGCTTGCCGCTGGCTGGGAGTTCCTAAAGATCGCGGGCGTCAGCAATGTTGTCCTATCGCTTGCGTACGCGCAGTTTATGAGTGTGGGAACGGATTCGTGCATCCTGATCGCCGCGACAATGGCAACGTTCGCTGTTTGGGGCATGCCCTTTGGCGCTGCGCTTCGCATTGCGAATAAGGACGAGAAGGCGCTCATGCTGGGCTATTCAATCTCGGGCGTGCTTGGCGGCGTAAGCGAGCCGGCGCTGTACGGTTGCGGCTTTAAATATGGCAGGTGCCTGACGTGCATGGCCATTGGCGGCGCCGTCGGAGGCCTTGTTGCGGCCGTGGGCCACGTTACGGCCTATACCATCGGCATGACGAATGTCCTCATGGTCATTGGCTTTGCCACGGGCGGTATTTCGAACCTGCTGTGGTGCTGCGCTGCCGGCGGCACGGCATTTGCGGTGTCTGCGGCGCTGAGCTACTGCTTTGGCGTGGTGCCGACGAAGGAGCAGACGGCAGAAGACGAAGCCGATTCGCCCGAAACAGTGGTGAGCGCTGCTGAAGCAAGCGCATAGACCTGTGCGACAAAAGGACGATTCCATTGTCATGTTCCAAGGCCGCGGCTCGTGTGGGTTGCGGCCTTTTGTATCTGGGGGACAAAGTGGCTACACTACAATCCGTTTGAGCAATAGATATATGGGTAGTGCCGTGGGGGCGGATATAGATGGTCGAGTGGATTGTTCGTCGTGCGCAGGGTGACCGTGCGCGCGTGGGCACGTTGACGGGCGTGGTGTGTATTCTCGCTAATGTTGCACTTTGTGCTGCGAAGGGCGCAATTGGCGTGCTGTCGGGATCGGTTTCGATTGTGGCGGACGCCATGAACAACTTGTCCGATGCCAGCTCGAATATCGTGAGCGTGCTGGGCTTTAAGCTGGCGAGCAAGCCGGCCGACCCCGAGCATCCTTACGGCCACGGTCGCTACGAGTATCTCTCGGGTCTGGTCGTGGCGGCGCTCGTGCTGCTGATTGGCGTTGAGTTGGTGAAGTCCTCGGTTGAACGCGTCATCCACCCCGAGCCTGTCGAGTTTTCGCTTGCCCTGGTGGCAGTTCTAGTGCTTTCGATGGCCGTAAAGCTCTGGATGGCGGCCCTCAACCAAAAGCTCGGTGACCGCATTGAGTCCGAGACGCTGCATGCGACCGCTCAGGATTCTAAGAATGATGTCCTTGCTACGGGTGCTGTGTTGGCGTGCGCGATTGTTTCCCAGGTGACGCACATCAATCTTGATGCTTGGGTTGGACTTGCCGTTGGCGCCTATATTGGCTGGAGCGGCTTTGAGCTTATCCAAGATACGGTGAGCCCGCTTTTGGGCCAGGCGCCCGATCCCAAGTTGGTCAAGCACATCCGAGACAAGATCATGAGCTATCCCGGCGTTTTGGGCGTTCATGACCTGATGGTTCACGATTACGGTCCGGGCAGGAAGTTCGCAAGTGCGCACGCCGAGATGGCGGCCGAGGCCAGCCCGCTGGAAAGTCACGACACGCTCGATAACATCGAGCAGTCGTTTAGGGACGAGGATGGCATGATCGTCACGCTCCATTACGATCCCATCGTGACCGACGATTCAAAGGTGGCGAGCATGCGCCTGCGCATCAACGCCATGGCCCAAGAGGTCGATAGCCGCCTTTCGATTCACGATCTGCGTTGCGTGCCGGGCCCCACGCACACCAATGTGATCTTTGACTGCGTGCGACCCTCGGATTTGGACATGGGGGCCGATGAGCTCAAGCAAACGCTGGCCCAGAGGGTCGAATCGGAATATCCCAAGTCGATTGCCAAGATTACGATCGACGAAGACTACGTAGGGCATACCCACGAGTAGGGCTGTGCCGGCAAAGCAAGTTATACAGAAGGGGAGAATATGAAGAGGCTGTATCTGCTCCGCCACGGTCAGACGGAGCTCAACGTCAAAAAGCTGGTCCAGGGCCGCTGCGATTCACCGCTGACCGACCTTGGCCGCAAACAAGCGGGAATGGCAGCCGCATGGCTCAAAGCCCACGGCGTTGTCCCCGACAAAGTGGTCTCTTCGCCCTTAGGCCGAGCCATGGACACAGCTCAGCTCGTTGCAACCGAACTTCTTGGCCCGGACGCAGCAGTTGAGTCCTGCGAAGGCATCATCGAGCGCTGCTACGGCACCTTCGAAGAAGGCCCCCACGATGCCCTTCCCACCGACGTCTGGGATCCCGGCGAGGACTTGGTCCCCTTCGGAGGAGAAGGAAGCCGCGCGCTGCAAGAGCGCATGGTAGCCACCCTCACCAATATCATGGGCTCCGAGGGCATCGAAACCCTCCTAGCAGTAAGCCACGGCAGCGCCAGCCGCCAATTCATTAGAGCCGCCGCCCCAAAGGGCTTCGAGCTCCCAACAAAACTCCCCAACTGCGCCATCATGATCTTCGGTTTTGACGATGCGCGAGAAGAGGACGATACGCCCCAATGCAAGTTCACCTTGCAACAAATTGTGGACCCTCAACAAAGTCATTAGCCTGAGCGAGCAGAGTTAAGCAGACATCAACGTGGCGTTCCCAGTGTGCGGCGGAGGGGGCGGGCCTGAGACATATTAAGGTTGTCGCGAGTTCCGCACGAACAGGAGAGCACTTAATGTGCTCTCCGTCGTGAGCAGGACTGTAGAGCAGCAACCTTAATATGTCTCAGGCCCGCCCCCTCCGCCGCACACTGGGAACGTGCCACGCACTTTACCTGCGTAAACAATGTGAGTGAAATATGAATCTCGATGGATACGCCCGCAGCCGTGTATACTAAACAGCTGTGTGTAACCAGGGGAGTATTCTGGCTGGACAAAATGCCTGCTTAATAGGGTTGTCAGGTAGTCCGGGCGAAATACAAGGCTGGGGAGCACGTCGTGTAAGTAGTGGTCCTCTAGGGGCGTACGCTCGGTGGTGTACGCATTGTCCCAAGACCACGCGAGAGTTGGGATCATATCTTGATCAGCATGATTCTCGGCCGCAAGATTGGCATGACCCAGGTTTGGGACGAGGACGACAACGTCGTTCCCGTCACGGTCATCCAGGCTGGCCCCTGCGCTGTCTCGCAGGTTAAAACTCAGGCAACCGACGGCTATGACGCCGTCCAGATCGGTTTCGGCGACATCAAGGCCAAGAACGTGAACAAGCCCATGGCTGGTCACTTCGCCAAGGCTGGCGTCGAGCCTGTCCGCTTCCTTCGTGAGGTCCGCGTCGAGAACGGCGAGGAGCACAAGGTCGGCGAGGTCGTCACCGTCGCTGATTTCGCTGATGTCGAGAAGGTCGACGTCATCGGTACCTCCAAGGGTAAGGGCTTCCAGGGTCGCATCAAGCGCTGGGGTCAGCGCCGCGGTCCTATGACGCATGGTTCTCACTTCCAGCGTCACCCCGGTTCTATCGGTCAGTGCGCCTATCCTGCGCGCGTCCTCAAGGGCGTCAAGATGGCCGGTCACATGGGTAACGAGCGCGTTACCGTCAAGAACCTTTCCGTTGTCCGCATCGATGCCGAGCAGAACCTCATCTTGGTCAAGGGCGCTGTCCCGGGTGCCAAGAATGGTCTCGTCGCCATCCGTATGGCCTAAGGGCCCAGCCCATTTAGCCCAGCGTCATACCAAGGAGAACACTTAAATGGCAAAGTTTGAAGTAAAGAACAGCGAGGGCAAGAAGGTCGCCGAGGCCGAGCTCGCCGCTGAGGTGTACGGCATCGAGCCGAACATCCACGTTATGCACCACATCGTCAAGTGCCAGATGGCCTCTTGGCGTCAGGGCACCCAGTCTGCTAAGGGTCGCTCTGAGGTTTCCGGTGGCGGCAAGAAGCCTTGGCGTCAGAAGGGCACCGGCCGTGCCCGCCAGGGTTCCATCCGTGCTGCCCAGTGGCGTCACGGTGGCGTCGTCTTCGCCCCCAAGCCCCGTTCCTACGCTAAGCGTATGAACAACAAGGAGGTCAAGCTGGCCATGCGCTCCGCGCTGTCCGCCAAGCTGGCCGATGGCGAGCTCGTGCTCGTCGACGACTACGGCTTCGAGAAGCCTTCCACCAAGGCTGCCGTCGCCATGCTCAAGGCTCTCGGCCTTGAGGGCAAGCGTCTGACCATCATCGTTCGCGATGAGGACGTCAACGCCTACCTGTCGTTCCGCAACATTCCCAAGACGTTCATCATCACTGCCGACGAGGCCAACACCTACGATCTCGTCAACAACAACGCTGTGCTGATGCCCGCCGACATCGCCGCTCACTTCGGGGAGGTGCTTGCATAAATGACCGCCCACGAGATCATCATCCGTCCGATCGTGTCCGAGCGTTCCTTCTCCGGCATGGAGCTGAACAAGTACACGTTCGAGGTCGCCAAGGATGCTAACAAGTATCAGATCAAGGACGCTGTCGAGGAGATCTTCGGCGTCAAGGTCGTTCGCGTGAACACCCTGACGGTCAAGCCCAAGACCAAGCGCGTGCGCTATGTCGCCGGCAAGACCCGTTCTTGGAAGAAGGCCATCGTCACGCTGGCCGAGGGCGACACCATCGAGGTCTTTGGCAACCAGGCCTAAGACTCGCTGCTGTTGAGTGAGCTCATGCCTCCCAAATAGGGGAGGCGGGAGCTCAAGGTTTTGGGCGTATAAAATGGACACGCCCGGAACCGTGTATACGTCCGGTGTCATCGCACCCGAGGCAGAACCTCGAATCCCTGTCTGCGATGGCTAACGGATTCCTATTGAAAGGGATTGTAATGGCTGTAAAGCACCTTAAGCCGACCTCCGCTGGTAGGCGTTGGCAGACGATCTCCGACTTCTCCGAGATCACCTGCACCAAGCCCGAGAAGTCTCTTCTCGAGCCCCTGCCCAAGAAGGCCGGTCGTAACAACAACGGCCGCATCACCACCCGCCACCAGGGCGGCGGCGTGAAGCGTCGTTACCGCGTGATCGACTTCAAGCGCAACAAGGACGGCGTGCCCGCCAAGGTTGCCACGATCGAGTACGATCCGAACCGTTCCGCTCGCATCGCTCTGCTGCACTACGCTGACGGTGAGAAGCGCTACATCCTGGCCCCCAAGGGCCTCGAGGTCGGTCAGACCATCATGTCCGGTTCTGACGCCGACATCAAGCCGGGCAACGCTCTGCCCCTCGCCGACATCCCCGTCGGTACGCTCATCCACGCCGTCGAGTTCCAGCCGGGCAAGGGCGCTGCTATCGCCCGTTCCGCCGGTAACTCCTGCCAGCTGATGGGTAAGGAGGGCAAGTACGCTATCGTCCGTATGCCTTCCTCCGAGATGCGCCGCATCCTCGTTACCTGCCGCGCCACCGTCGGTGAGGTCGGCAACGCCGATCACTCCAACATCGTCATCGGCAAGGCCGGCCGTAAGCGTCACATGAACGTGCGCCCGACCGTCCGCGGTACCGTCATGAACCCTGTCGATCACCCGCACGGCGGTGGCGAGGGCAAGAACCACACCTCTGGTCGTCCCTCTGTTACCCCCTGGGGTAAGCCGACGAAGGGCCTTCGTACGCGCAAGAAGAAGAAGGTCTCGAACCAGCACATCATTCGTCGCCGTAAGAAGTAATTTCGGATACCGAGTTTTAGGAGAAAGCACTTATGAGCAGAAGTCTCAAAAAGGGCCCGTTCGTGGAGACTCGCCTTCTCTCGCGTATCACCGCGATGAACGAGGCTGGCAAGAAGGACGTCGTGAAGACCTGGTCCCGCGCGTCCACCATCTTCCCCGAGATGGTTGGTCACACCATCGCCGTCCACGACGGCCGCAAGCATGTGCCCGTGTATGTTACCGAGTCCATGGTTGGTCACAAGCTCGGCGAGTTCGCGCCGACTCGTACGTTCCGTGGCCACAAGGCCAAATAGGGGGTTAACCGTAAATGGCAACTAAGTCTATTGAAACTGAGGCCACCGAGGTTCGCGCCGTCGCTAAGTACGTGCGTGTTTCCCCCAGCAAGGCCCGCCTGGTGGTCGATCTGATCCGCCGCAAGCCTGTCGCTCAGGCCTTCGACATCCTCCACTTCTGCGACCGCGCCGTCGCCGTGGATGTCGAGAAGGTTCTCCGTTCCGCCGTTGCGAACGCCGAGAACAACAACGGTCTGCGTGCCGACAACCTGGTTGTCGCCGCTGCCTATGTTGACGAGGGTCCGACGCTTAAGCGCATCCGTCCCCGCGCCAAGGGTTCCGCTTCTCGCATTCTGAAGCGTACTTCCCACATCACCGTCGTCGTTGCTCCTCGAAAGGAGGCGTAAAGCTGTATGGGTCAGAAAGTCTACCCCACCGGCTTCCGTCTTGGCATCACCGAGAACTGGCGCTCCCGCTGGTTCGCAGAGAAGGATTACGCTAAGACCCTCGGTAACGATCTCGAGATCCGCAAGTACCTCGAGAAGCGTCTTTCCCGCGCAGCTGTCTCCCGCGTCGAGATCGAGCGCGCTGGCGACAAGGTGAAGGTCATCATCCTCACCGCTCGTCCCGGCGTTGTCATCGGTAAGAAGGGTGCCGAGATCGATACCCTCCGCACCGAGCTCGAGAAGGTCGCTGGCGTCTCCAAGGGCCAGCTCTCCGTCGACGTTGTCGAGATCAAGCGCCCCGAGCTCGATGCCAACCTCGTTGCTCAGTCTATCGCCGAGCAGCTCGAGGGCCGCGTTGCCTTCCGTCGCGCTATGCGTAAGGCTGTCCAGTCCGCCCGCAAGGCCGGCGCTAAGGGCATCCGTATCCAGTGTTCCGGTCGTCTCGGCGGTGCCGAGATGGGCCGTCGTGAGTGGTACCGCGAGGGTCGCGTGCCTCTGCACACCCTCCGTGCCAAGATCGACTACGGCACGGCTGTCGCCAGCACCACCATGGGCGCTTGCGGCGTGAAGGTCTGGATCTACCTGGGCGAGAAGCTCCCGGGCCAGCCTGTTCCCAACCCTGCACTCGAGGGCTCTTCCCGTCCTCGTCGTCGTAACTCCGAGAGGAGGGGTCAGTAGTGCTTGCCCCTAAGCGTATTCTTCACCGCAAGGTGCAGCGTGGCTCCATGAAGGGCCAGGCCAAGGGTAATACCGAGCTGCATTTCGGCGAGTTTGGTATCCAGGCTCTCGAGGCCCATTGGATCACCAACCGTCAGATCGAGGCCGCTCGTATTGCCATGACCCGCTACATGAAGCGTGGCGGTCGTGTCTACATCACGATCTTCCCCGATAAGCCCATCACTAAGAAGCCTGCCGAGACTCGCATGGGTTCTGGTAAGGGTAACCCCGAGGAGTGGGTGGCCGTCGTCAAGCCCGGCCGCATCATGTTCGAGGTCAAGGGCGTGCCCGAGGAGGTCGCTCGCGAGGCTCTGCGTCTTGCACAGCACAAGCTTCCCATCAAGACCAAGATTGTTGCTGCCAAGAACGCTGAGCAGCGCATCGAGAAGGAGATGGCTGAGGAGGCCGCTCTCGAGGCCAAGTGGGCTGCTGAGGACGCCGCCGCCGCCAAGGAGGAGAACTAATGAAGCCCGCAGAGATTCGTGAGCTCTCGGACGCTCAGCTCGTTGAGAAGCTGAAGGAAATGCGCGCCGAGCTCTTTAACCTTCGTTTCCAGATGGCCACCAGCCAGCTGGACAACACCGCTCGCGTCAACACCGTGAAGAAGGACATCGCTCGCGTCCTCACGGAGCAGCGCGCCCGCGAGATCGCAGCGGAGAAGTCCGCTGTCGCCGAGTAGGACCTAAGGAGAGAACATGACTGATTCGCGTAACTCGCGTAAGGTCCGTACGGGTGTCGTTACCTCCGTCTCCGGTGCCAAGACCATTGTTGTCACCATCACCGAGCGCAAGCGTCACCCCAAGTACGGCAAGATGATGACCAGCTCCAAGAAGCTGCACGCTCACGACGAGGAGTGCACGGCTGGCGTGGGCGATACCGTCCGCGTTATGGAGACCCGTCCTATGTCCAAGATGAAGCGTTGGCGCCTCATCGAGGTCGTCGAGCGCGCTAAATAAGCAGTCGCTCTTACGACTTGTACGTTTCCGAAGATGTGCGTATGCCTGGCTTGCATACCACGGGCCGTATAAAGGCTGCGCACCTCTCTTCGGTTCTTAGTTCGGAGGAACATCTACCATGATTCAGATGCAAACCATGCTGAACGTCGCCGACAACTCCGGCGCTCGCAAGATTCGCTGCATCAAGGTGCTTGGCGGTTCCAAGCGTCGTTATGCAGGCATCGGCGATGTGTTCATCGGTGCTGTCCAGGAGGCTACCCCTGGCGCCAACGTCAAGAAGAAGGACGTTGTCCGTTGCGTCGTCGTTCGCACCGTTAAGGAGATCCGCCGCAAGGATGGCTCCTACATTCGCTTTGATGAGAACGCCTGCGTTGTCATCAACAACGATGGTTCGCCCGTCGGCACCCGTATCTTCGGGCCCGTCGCTCGCGAGCTTCGTGACAAGAAGTACATGAAGATCGTCTCGCTCGCTCCCGAGACCCTGTAGTTAGGGGAGATATATGTATATCAAGAAGGGCGATAAGGTCCAGGTTCTCTCTGGTAAGGATCGCGGCAAGCAGGGTGTTATCCTGCGTGCTCTCCCCGCCGAGAACAAGGTCGTTGTCGAGGGCGTTTCGGTCGTCAAGAAGGCCGTCAAGCCCAACGCTGCCAACCAGCAGGGCGGCATCGTTTCGCAGGAGGCTCCCATCGACGCCTCCAACGTCAATCTCGTCTGCCCCGAGTGCGGTAAGGTTACCCGCGTCGGTCACGAGAAGGACGGCAAGAACAAGCTGCGCGTCTGCAAGAAGTGCGGCCACAAGTTCTAAGCTGCCCGCAACATCAAGTTGCTAGCAAAGGCCCGGATGCCCCAAGGCACCCGGGCCTTTTTCTATTCCTACTCATTGGGGACAGACTTAAATGAGTGGCCGTTGATTGGCAGTCATTGGGGACAGACTTAAATGACTAGTCGTTGGGGACGTTCTTAAACGGCTAGTTGATGGGGACAGTCTTTAGATTTGTATATCTGGCCATCTGGGATAGGCTTCAACGAAAGCGGCACTTAGGGACTGTCCCTAGGTGCCGGCACATAGGGACGTTCCCTTTTTGCCGGCAGTTTGGGACGGTCCTTTGATGTCTGGTGCCCCCAGAGGGGTGAAGTAATACAGCTGGCTCTGTCTTTTAGGGCTATGGTGTTCCGCCCCTTTGTGTTTCACAAGGATCGTCCCGTGCGCATTTACGCGCATAGCCTTGCGCGATAATACGTATAACCGCGCAAACATCTGTCAACTATGGCTAAATAATGACCGATAAGCAAATAAACACGCAAACACGAGCAGATACGCGCGCAATTGTGCGAATATAGGGTAGTTAGAAATGAAGGACTTCCGATGACGTAGGAGGCACATAATGGCAGATTCCAAACAGGCTCCGCTCGACGCCGAAGCAGCCGCAAAAGCAGCGTTCACTTCGGTCCAGGACAAGCCATTCCCCGATGATATCTTTACGGCTCCCGAGCTTCGTTGGGCTGTGATCGGGTGCGGCGTTATCGCCAACCAGATGGCCCAGTCTCTCGCTCTTGCCGGTCGCAAGCTTGCGGGCGTCGCCAACCGCACGCTGTCCAAGGCTCAGGCTTTTGCTGAGCAATATGGCATCGAGAAGGTCTATGAAACGGTCGAGGACCTCTACGCCGATCCTAACATTGACGCAGTCTATATCACCACGCCGCACAACACGCATATCACCTACCTGCGAGCCGCTCTGGCAGCTGGTAAGCACGTACTCTGCGAGAAGGCCATTACCCTCAACTCTGCCGAGCTCGACGAGGCCCGTGCCATCGCCGACGAGCACAACGTGGTCCTTATGGATGCCACCACGGTGCTCCACATGCCCTTGTATCAGGAGCTGCGCCGCCGCATGGATGCCGGCGACTTTGGACGCATGAACCTCGCCCAGCTCAACTTTGGCAGCTACAAGGAGTACGGCGACCTGACCAACCGCTTTTACAATCGCAACCTTGCTGGCGGTGCCATGCTCGATATTGGCGTCTATGCCCTGTCCGTCATGCGCCTCTTTATGGCAAGCCAGCCCGCTGAGGTCGTTTCGCTGGGCAACACCTGCGAGACTGGCGTTGACGTCGCGGGTGGCATCGTCTGCCGAAATGCCGAGCAGCAGCTGGGCGTCGTGAGCCTTACGCTCCACTCCAAGCAGCCCAAGCGCTCGGTCATCAGCTTCGACAAGTGCTACATCGAGGTCAATGAATATCCGCGTGCCGATCACGCGACCATCGTGTGGACTGCGGACGGCCACCGCGAGGAGGTCCACGCCGGCACCGAGGCTTACGCCCTGTGCTATGAGATGGCCGACCTGGAGAAGGCCGTTGCCGGCGACGACTCCAAGCGCGAGCTGCTGGATTATGCTTCTGATGTTATGGAGCTTATGACCAAGCTCCGCGCCGACTGGGGAGTTGTGTACCCCGAGGAGGAGTAAGCGATGCTTGCGGAAGATAGGCTCAACGCGATCGTGTCGATGGTGCAGCAGGCCGGCTCGGTTACCGTGCCGGAGCTTGCCGAAGCCCTGGGCGTGACGGCGTCTACCATTCGGCGCGACCTGCAGACGCTCGACCGAGCTCATCGCATCGCCAAGGTCCACGGTGGAGCGACGAGTCTTGAGCGCGCGCACGTGACGCGCGACCTAACGCTTAATGAGCGCAGCGACCTCCATAACGACGACAAGGAGCGTATCTGCGCCCGTGCGGCGGCGCTTGTGGAGCCCGAGAGCTTTGTATACATCGACTCGGGCTCGACGACGCTCAGGCTCATCGAGCATCTTCCACACCTTGAAGATGTCACCTATGTGACCGATTCCGTGCTCCATGCTCAGCACCTTGCTTTGCGCGGCATGCGTACCGTGGTGTTGGGCGGCGAGCTCAAACCCGAGACCGAGGCGCTCGTTGGCCCCGATGCCTTGGCAACCTTAGACCGCTACAACTTCAACTGTGGCTTTTGGGGCTCTAACGGCATTGCCGCCGAGCAGGGCTTCACGGCGCCCGATATCGAGGAAGCACAGGTCAAGCGTATCTCGATGCGCCATACCGCCAAACGCTTTGTAATCTCGGACGCCAGTAAATTTGGCATGGTGGCGCCCGTCAAGTTCGCGGACTTCCGCGACGCAACGATTATCACTGCGGGCGAGGTCCCCGCCAAGTACCGGGCAATGGACAACGTCATCACTGTCTAACAGCGAGACAAGGCCAAAACCACCACGAAGGTGCCTGTCCCCATTGTGGTGGTTAGTAACGAAAACCGAGTAGTTTTCTCAATAGAAAAGCGGCAACGTCCATCACGGGCGTTGCCGCTTTCGTTGTCTGCCGGTTTGTCTAAGTCTGTAACAACTGGACCGTTAAAAGTGGGCTAGGTGTTACAGATTGAGATTTTCCCTTAAGGGGGATTTGAATGTCTCGATCTGTAACAGATAGACCGGAAAATGGGTTCTAACTGTTACAGATCGAGACATTTTGGGACCGCGGTTGAACCATTGCGGCAAAACCACCACAAAGGTGCCTGTCCCCATTGTGGTGGTTTAGGGCTCCCAGGGGCAGGGGGCTTCGATGTGGATGTGCTCGCCGGTTACGGGATGCGTGAAGGACACGCTGTGGGCGTGGAGCATCAGGCCGCAGGGGCGCGGCGTTCCGTACAGGTCGTCGCCAACCAGGGGATGATGCTCGCTTGCCAGGTGCACACGGATTTGGTGCTTGCGGCCGGTGAGCAACTCGACATCGATATACGAGCGCGCGGGCAGGCCACGACGGCTCTTAAGACGTTTGAGCACCTTCACGCGAGTTTGAGACGGCTTGCCGCTGGCGCCGACGCGCATCTTTCGGCTGTCGTGACGGTCGCGGGCGATGGGCTTGTCGATGAGCTTCTCGTTCCAGTCGATCTTGCCCTCGGCCAGCGCCAGATAGTGCTTTTCGAAGGCGTGGTCGATGACCATTTGGTCAAAGGCGGGCTGCGTCTGTTTGTCGAGCGAAAACAACACCACGCCGGTGGTGTTGCGGTCCAGGCGGTTGAGCGGCTGCATGTCGGTCGCGGCAAAGCCGTCACCCATCGCCAGCAGCAGGTCGCTGGCGTAGTCGGTGAGCGTGCGCTCGCCGGTGCCGTCGCCGTGGACGATCGTGCCGGCGGGCTTGTCGATGGCCATGAGCCAGGCGTCGCAGTAAAGGACTTGAGGTTCTTCGTTCACGTGTAAGCCTTTCGGTTAGCTAATTCCCACAAACATGCAGCCCGAGGTGGCGCCGCGCAGGCGGGCGGCGGGCTTGCGGCCGGCCTGTGCTGCTTCGACGGCACGACGGACGCGGGCGACGGCACGGCCCACCTCATCTGTCTCGAGCAGCGTTCCGTCTACCATGAGACGACGCACGCCGGCATCGAGCAGCTGAGGAACCTGCGGCGTGAGGTCGATGGGGTAGGCGTCGTACAGGCGAGAGCGGCCATGGATGTCGGTGCGTACGGGCATGACCTTGCCGTCGATATTCTTGAGTGACAGCTTGCGGGCGCGCAGGCGGCAGTTAGCGCAATCGTGGATGCAGCCATTGGCCACCTGCAGGATGCAGTGCTCACTCGTCATAACGCGCGGGCGGCCGAACACAGTGATGCCCAGGGCTGCGGGCGCGGCGGTGCCAAGCGAGACGATCTCGTCGAGCGTGATCTCGGGCGAGAGCCAAAACGCACCGGCTCCGCGCTCGGCAAGTGCCTCCATGCAGGGCGTGTTATGCACCGGCAGGCAAGAGCGAATCTCGGCCGTGGCGCCGGCATGAGCGGCTACGGCGAGCTCGGAGATATTGCCGGCGGCGACGGTGGCTCCGGCATTGATCCAAGGATCGACGCGCTCGTGGTCGACGGCGCGGCAGACCTCGTCGAGTACGGGCACGATACCCTGCTCAAATGCATCGGCAGGGGAGAGTCCGACAGCCTCGAGCGCGTCGGTGGTCATATAGATGCGCGTTGCACCCTCCGCGCGGGCTGCCTCGGCGGCCTCGAGCGAGGTGACGGTGGCGCAGATCTGCGGCTCGTCGCGGTAGTGCTTGGGCATGGGGCGCGTACATTTGTCGAGCACCGGCAACTCGAGCGTTTTTGCGCGCTCCTCGTACGGTGCCAGAATGGCCTCTTCCAGCGCCTTACAAGCGGCGGCGCGCACCTTGTGCACGGCGGAGAAGCCCATGCCGCAGCCCTCATCGAGCGCCACATCAAAGCTCGCGGCCTCAAAGGGAGAGGAGCCCATGCGCCCGACGTGCTCAACCAGATCGGATGCCTCGACGGCGCGGGTCTTGGCGGCCTCGACGGTGAAGCCCGTGGCGGTGGCGGTGAGCGCGGGGTTGTCACAGCAGGTGAGTGTGACAGTAAACGGCTCGCCCAGGCGCGCCACGACGGACACGTCAACAGCTCGGCGGCGCAGCACATCGCGCTTGAGCGCGGCGCCGGCGGCGTCAATGGCGCTCTGGCTTCGAATCACGCGCACGCGGCAGCCCTCGGGCATGCTACGGGGCACGCGGCACTCAATGATGTCACCGGCGGCGGCATCATCGGCGGCAATGGTGGTCAGGAACTGGTCAAACTCGTTATCGTGGCGAAGCTCCAGCAGGTCGCCTTTGCCCACGGGCTCAAACAGCTCAATGCGGGCGATGGCGGCGCGGCGACGGCGGTCGTCGGACTTGAGGCCGCGCACATCGCGGTTGGCCGGGCGGCTGCCCAGCACCGTGCCCACGATCTGGCCGCGGTTGTTGGAACGCTCATAGCTCATCATCTCGTCGCCCGAGGTGCCGTCCTGATAGGCGTGCGTAAAGTCGCGGTTGAAGCAGCGCTTGAGCTGGCGCTGGCGGGCGGCTTCCTCGTCCTTGGCAACGGCGGCTCCGGATAGCATGTCGTCAATTTCGTGACGATACACATCAACGATGGAGTACACGTAATCGGGTGCCTTCATGCGGCCCTCGAGCTTGAGCGATGCGGCGCCGGCGTCATACAGACGGCGAACAAGCTGTGAGGTGTTGGTGTCACGCGGGCACAGCGCGCGCTCGCGACCGGCAGGGGAGAGCGCGCGACCGTTCTCGTCGATCAACTCGTAGGGCAGGCGGCAGGGCTGGGCGCACATGCCGCGGTTGGCCGATCGTCCCGCCATGGCAAAGCTCGACAGCAGGCACAGGCCCGAGTAGCAAAAGCAGATGGCGCCATGGCTGAAGACCTCAAGGTCCACATCGGGCGCGGCGTCGTGAATGGCGGCGATTTCGTCGATGGAGAGCTCGCGCGAGAGAGTCACGCGGTCGGCGCCCTGCTCACGGCACCAAAGGGTTCCGCGGTCGTCGTGGATGTTCGCCTGGGTCGAGATGTGTGTCTCGATGCCGGGCATGGTGCGCTTGGCCTCAAAGAACAGACCCCAGTCCTGGATAATGAAGGCATCGGCGCCCAGCGTGGAGCAGCGATGAATGAGCTGCAGTGCATCGCCCATCTCGGACTGCTTGATGACGATGTTGACCGTGACGTAGACGCGCGACCCGGCTAGATGCGCGGCGCGGCAGGCTTGCTCAAAGGCCTCGTCGGTAAAGTTGGTTGCCTTGCGGCGGGCGTTGAAGCTGCCCATGCCGCAGTAGATGGCGTCTGCCCCGGCGGCGAGCGCGGCGGCAAAGGGCTCCGGGCCTCCGGCGGGGGCCAAAAGCTCGGGCCTGCGGTTAGTGGTTCGGCTGGCGGTTGCGGTCATATCCTGCCTTTCAAAATGCTCAGATATTCAAAAGTATAGTGGCGTCGCTGCGGTGGGCGACGCCCGCAGCCTAAGCAGGACAAAGTCTTCAGCAGCTTGGACTGGCTGCTCCACATGAGAACCGTTCAGCGGTTCGGGGAAACCGTTGGGCGATAAAATATTCTCGCAAGCTAATAATATTCTTGCATCAAACAGAAACCTTGAGTACTATCCCAATCAAGCGCGGTGTTCAGACCGAACTGTGCCTCCCGGTGTGAACACCGCGCTCACGTTCTCTCAATTGATCGTAAGGAGAAAAACATGAGCAAGACCGTCGTGTCTTCCGATAACGCACCCGCAGCCATCGGCCCGTATTCCCCCGGTATCCAGGCCGGCAACATGGTGTTCCTGTCCGGCCAGCTGGGCATCGATCCCGCGACCGGCAAGATGCCCGAGGGCGTCGAGGCCCAGGCCAAGCAGTCCCTCGCCAACGTCGAGGCCCTGCTGACCGCTGCCGGCGCTACCTTTGCCGATGTCGTCAAGACCACGGTCTACCTGGCCGACATCGCCGACTTCGCCGCCGTGAACGAGATCTACGCCTCCAAGTTTGAGGCCCCGTTCCCCGCGCGCAGCGCCTTCCAGGTTGCCGCCCTTCCGGCTGGCGGTCTGGTCGAGATCGAGGTCGTTGCCGCTCTCTAAGGCGTTGGCCACAACTAAACATGACATGCAAAAAGACCCTGCAGCGCGTGTGAACTGC
>CABSMV010000031.1 GCA_902478935.1 uncultured Collinsella sp.
ATAAGAGACAGGTGTGGTTGCGGCGGGGGAGACGGGGACGCTGTCACCGACGCCCGCCCCGCCGCCTCCGATGCCGCCGGCAGACGCTGCCGCTTCGCCGCATCGAGCTCCGGTCATCTGCGCCATTTCGGGTTCGGGCGGGTGCGGCAAGTCGACGATCGTTGCCACCATGGCACACACATCGTCGCTGTTGGGCTTGCGTGCCGCCGTGCTCGACCTGGACCTTATGTTCGGAAACCTTTACGACTTGTTAGGCGTCGATACTCCGCGCGATATGGCGGCACTTATCGAGCCGTCGGCGGCGGGCGCGCTCACCGAGCCAGATATCGTGGCCGCATCGATGCGCGTGGCGCCGGGCGTTACGCTCTGGGGTCCCGTTGCGGCGCCCGAGCAAGCTGAGCTCATGGCACGTCCGGTGGAGCTACTGCTTGATGTCCTGCGTCGCGAATCCGACGTGGTCTTTATCGATACCTCGGTCTTTTGGGGCGATGCCGTGGCGGCTGCGGTGGCGGTGAGCGACCGTTGCCTGGTCGTTGGCGATGCGGCGGTGTCGTCCGCGGCATCGGCATCGCGCGTCATTGAACTGGCAAGTCGAGTAGGTGTGCCGCGCACGCGCATGAGCGCCGTGTTCAACCGGTTCGGTGCGCGCGGGGCAGACGAGGACGTCGCCATGCGCTTTGAGATTGCCTGCGCGTTGAGCTCCAAGATTCGTATCGCCGATGGCGGGCAGGATCTCGCCGCGCTCATGGCGTTTGGGCGCGCTGACGAGGCAGTGGGGCAGACCAGCGCTTTTGCGACCAGCGTGCGCGAGGCCACGCGCGAGATGCTCGTGGAACTGGGATGCGCCGTCGGCCCTTGGAGCGATATGGTCGCCGACCGTGCGACGCGTACCGAACGCCCGCGTATCCGCCTTCCCTGGTCGCGCGAGGGTGATCAGCGATGAGCCTGCAAACGAGGATTAAGGCTGCCGGCGCTGCAGCGGCGGCAGCGCCTGTAGATGCGGGGCGTCGCCGCGCGGTGAAACGACGCACTAAGCGCGCCGTGATGGACCGCATGGGTTACGACGAAGTGGCGCGTATCAGCGCCTATATCGACCCGGTACTTGCCCGCTCGGAATTGCGTCCCGCGGTGGAGGCGGCGCTCAATGTTGAGGAGCCGACCGATCTCGCGACGCCCGAGCGCGAGACCATCATCGACGAGATTTTGGATGACGTAGTGGGCTTGGGGCCGTTGCAGCCGCTCATCGAGGACGACACCGTTACCGAGATCATGATTAACGGCTGCCGCTCGGCTTTCTTTGAACGCGGCGGCGTCTTGCACCCCATCGAGCATGCGTTTGAGGATGGTGAGCAGATCCGTGTGCTTATCGACCGCATCATCTCGCCACTTGGCCGCCGTATCGACGAGCGCAGCCCCATCGTCAACGCCCGCCTCAAAACGGGCTATCGCGTCAACGCGGTGATTCCGCCTGTGGCGATTGACGGACCGATTCTCACCATCCGAAAGTTCTCGGATCGCATCTGCTCGCTGGACGAGCTTGTGGGGCTGGGGTCGCTGCCGCTTTGGTATGCGCAGCTGCTGTCGTGCGCGGTGTCGCTGCGACAGGACCTGGCGGTTGCGGGAGGCACGGGATCTGGTAAGACCACCCTGCTCAACGCGTTGTCATGCGAGATTTCCACCGGCGAGCGCATCGTGACGATCGAGGACTCTGCCGAGCTCAAGTTTGCGCATCATCCGCACGTGGTGCGTCTAGAGGCGCGCGAGGCTTCAATTGAGGGCGAGGGCGCGGTGACGATCCGCGACCTGGTGACCAATGCCCTGCGCATGCGCCCCGACCGCATCGTGGTGGGTGAGGTACGCGGTGCCGAGTGCTGCGACATGTTGCAGGCCATGAACACGGGCCACGACGGGTCGCTCACCACACTTCATGCGGGCTCAGAACAGGAGACCGTGGTACGTCTGACGTTGCTTGCACGTTATGGCATCGATCTGCCGAGCGAGCTCATCGAGGAGCAGATTGCCATGGCGCTCGACGGCATCGTGATGTCCGAGCGCCACGCCGATGGCAGGCGTTTCGTGTCCTCCTATTCGGGGGTGCGACGTGGCGCGTCGGGCGGCGTGGAGCTTGAGCGCTACGTGACGTTTGATGCCGCCACGCGCACCTGGACACTCGATCGCGAGCCTCCGTTTATCGCAGAGGGCCTGCGCTCGGGAACGCTCACGCAAGAGGAGGTGGACGAGTGGAGATCGTTGTGCCCCTCGTCGTAGGGGGCTTGACGGGGCTTTCTGCCGCGCTGGCGTGTGGGGCGGAGCCTCGTGCGCCGCGCGTGCCGCCGGCGGAGCTGGTCAGCCATGCGCTTGAGTCGGTGGTCGAGAAGCTCCCGCGTGAGTTGGTAGATAACGACCTGCTAAAAAAGATCGCCCGCTCCTGGGTGGCGCTAGTTCCAGCACATCGCCTTGGCCTTGTCATCGAGGATGACGAGGCGCGCCTGGCATGCTTGCTGCTGTCGAGTGGCGTCTGCGGCATTGCCCTGACCATCGTATCGCTGTCGCCTATCGGCTTTGTCCTGGGGCTGCTCGCGCCGTTTGGTGTAGGCGCCGCTCGCGACACTTTCGACCGTCGCCGCGAGCAACACGATGTGGAAGAAGCCATGCCCGAGGCCTTTACGGCGCTCTCCATGTCACTCGCCTCGGGCCATTCGCTGGCCCAGGGCATGAGGTTTGTGGGAACTCACGCGCAAGAGCCGGTGCATGCCGAGTTTTTGCGCGTGGCGGCGGCGATCGACTGCGGCGTCTCGGCGACTGATGCGCTGGATGACCTGCTCGACCGTATCGATGCCCCCGGCCTTTCGCTTGTCACCTTGGCGCTCAAGGTGTCGCAGCGAACCGGTGCTCCGCTTGCCGAGCTGTTATCCGAGGCGTCGAGCATGGTGGGAGAGCGCATTGAGCTCAAGCGCCGCCTGGACGTCAAGACATCGCAGGCTCGTATGTCGGCACACATGGTCTCGGCGATGCCGGCGGGTATGTGCGCGGTGCTGGCGCTGCTTTCGGCTGACTTTCGCCGTGGCCTCGCAACGCCGGCGGGTGCCGGTGCCGTGGTGCTGGGCCTTGCCCTCAATGCCGTCGCGCTGGTCGTTATCCGGCGCATTATGCGGGTGGAGTTATGAGCGTCTTGGTCGGGGTCGCGGCGTGCCTGTGCGCGCTCAGTGTGTTTATCGTGACGGGTTTGGAGCGTGCGGACGCATGCAAGATCGCCCAGGCCTGCAAACGCGAGACGCTGCTGGTTGTTACGGCCGCCCAATCGGTGACCGATGCCCTGGTAGCACGGTTGAAGGGCATGCTCGGCACGGGCGGTACGGCGCAGGTGTCGCTTGGCGAGGTATCCGAGATGATCGACGTGGTGCGTCTGGGGCTTTCGGCCGGCCTTTCGTTCGATGCGGCGCTTGAGGTTTTTTGCGCCAATCGCCGATCGACGTTGGCGCTCCGCCTTGAGCGAGCCTGCATGGCGTGGCAGGTGGGCGTGGGGACGCGCGAGGACGAGCTTCTGGCGGCCGCGCGCGACCTGGATGTGCGGGCGCTCGAGACCTTTGCCATTACAGCGGGGCAGGCGCTTGCCCTCGGTGCCCCGCTTGCCGAGACGCTGGCGGCTCAAAGTCGCGAGATTCGCGCGGCCCATCGCGCTGCAGTCGAGCGCGAGATCGAGCGCGCGCCGGTCAAGCTGCTGATTCCCACCGGCACGCTCATCTTGCCGGCGTTGCTTCTATCCATATTGGGCCCGCTGCTGGGAGCAGGCGGGATGTTGTAGGGAGGAATACATGAATACGATGACTGACGTTGCTAGCAAGGCCTGGAGCTGGGCGTATTGCCGGGCGGCACATGTTCGTCAGCGTGCCGAAGAACTGCTGCGGGAGGAGAGCGCGCAGGGCACCACCGAGTACGCCATCCTGGTCGGTGTGCTCGTGGTGATCGCCATCATTGCCATCGTCGCATTTAAGGGCAAGGTACAAGATCTATGGAGCGCTATCAGCGAGGGCATCAACAGCCTGTAGAGGGCGCCCGTCCCGTCGGCGCGTTGCTGGTGCTCGCCTGCGCAGCCGTGGCGGTGGCAGTGGCGGTTTGGGGGCTTAACGCAGCACGGCAACAACGCTTAGGGGTTGCCGCGGATGCGGGTTCGGGTTCGGCTGCGACGTCTCAAAAAGACGATGCGCGAGACACGGACGATGCGAATGCCGCCGTCACGGCGCAAACGTTCTTGCAAGCACTCGACGAGCGAGCAGGCACTGCAACGGGTTCATCTGCAAACAATGCCGTCGCTGTTCGTCTCGCATGGTCCGAGTGCCGACCGATGACCGAAGCGGCGACGGATATGCTGCGTGCCTATCGCGAAGTACCCACGGCGCAACTTGCTCTGAGTGGCTATCTCGACATCAAGGGCAACGTGTGGGGCGCCATCGTGCGTGACGGACGCGGCTGGGTCGATATGGTGACGGTTGCCGCGGATGCTGGTGATACTTCGTGTCGCCTGCGCGTGGTCCGCCTGACCCCGCAGACAACGAACTCAAAGGAGGGGTCGTGAAATGCATGATGTCCTGCGTGAGGAATCTGCCCAGGCAACGGTCGAATACGCCATCGTCACGGTGGCACTGCTTTCCATCGTGCTGGCGATCGCAGGGCTTTGGTGTGCCGGTGCCGATGGGCGCTTGGCGGCGCTGGTCGAGCGGACGGCGTCTCACGGCGTCACCTCGACATCGGTTGTCGACGCTGCTGCGGGTGCTAAGGACATCGTGCTCTATTGATGTCACGCGCGAGGACCGGGCGCAGTCTACGGTCGAGGCGGCATTCCTACTGCCGACGTTTCTGACGCTCGTCCTGTTGGCGCTGCAGCCGGTGTGCCTGCTCTATACACGCGCGGTCATGGAGTCTGCCGCCGCCGAGACCGCGCGGCTCATGACCACGACGACGGTGGGGGATGACGAGGATATTAAGGAGTTTGCCCGCCGCCGTCTTGCCGCGGTTCCCGACGTTTCGATTTTCCATGCCGGCGGGCCCCTGTCGTGGGATATCGAGCTTGGTCGGGCCGATGCGGGCGGCGTCTCGTCCGTTTCCGTTACCGGCGAGGTTAAACCGCTGCCCGTGATCGGTGCGTTTGCGCGGGCTATGGGTAGCGCAGGCCATAACGGCTATGTCGAGCTTAAGGTCGACGTCTCGTACCGATCGCGTCCCGAGTGGCTGGAGGGAGACTATGATTCATGGATTGCTGCATGGGATTAAGCGCTGCCTGTTGAAGGTGACGAGGGGGCTTGCGTGCCGTTGCCGACCGCGTGCTCGCTGCAAGCGAGGCGGCTTTATGGATCGAGCCGGGATCGACCTGTTTATCGAAGACGGTGCCTACACCACGCTCTCCTCTGCAGTGGTCATCTTGGTGGTGCTCACGCTGCTGTTTTCGTCGACGGCGGCGATATGGAGCATGTCGCGCGCGGGGGACACCCAGGTGGCTGCCGATAGCGGCGCGCTGGCAGGCGCCAATGTGGTGTCGTCCTACCACACGGCTGCGACGGTGGTGGATGCGAGCATTTTGAGTTTGGGGCTGGCGGGGTTTGCTACGATCGGCACCGGCTTGGTCGCCATTCTTATTCCAGGTGCCGAGCTTGCCGCGGGCGATATGGTCGACACAGGAATCGAGATCATTAAAACGCGCAACAAGTTTGCCAAAAGCGCCTCCAAGGGCCTGCAGAAAATCGAGACGGCTCTACCGTATCTGGTTGCCGCGCGAGCTACGCAGGCCGTGTCGGCGCAGGATACCGAAGGTGTGACCTATACCGGTACAGCGCTTGCCGTGCCCAGGACGTCCGAGTCGGATTTTGTTGCGCTCGAGGGTTCCGAGATCTCGACCGACGCCATCGAGAGTACCTCAAAAGACCTTGACTATGCTGCCAAGGAACTGCAGAAAGCATCCGAGAAGACGTCAAAGGCCAAGGAACGCGCCTGGCTTGCCGACTGCGGCGGATCGGACAAAGACGCAGTCGGAAGCTGCTCATGCATGTGGGAACGCGCGAGGAGTTTGGCGAAACTTTCGGATATTGAGAATCCGCACTATGCCTCGAGCGTCACATGGGAGCCACAGGTGGCGCTCGATCGCGCGAAGGCCTATTACCGCTTGCGCCTTGCAAACGAGGCGCCTCAGGGCTCAAGCGTCGAGACGAAGGCGGAGTCGGCGGCGCGCAAGGCGTTTTACACCTATGCGAGTACAGAGGTCAATCGCGCATATGTAACCGAGGACGGAGATGAAGTCACTTCCTATATCCCGCTGTTGCCACGCAACACTGACGAGGTGAGAGCGACGGAACTCTATACCGATGCGGCGTGGCCAACCAGTACCAACGATGGCAAAACGTATCTGCATTATGGAACGAGCTGCCCCAACTATAAGAAAGGAACGCCAAGCGGGCTAGCCTCGGTCGCTGCTTATGACGGGCAGGGCAAATGCAACAGATGCCATTTTGGTGTTTCGTCGCTCGGCGCCGTTGCGGCCCCTTCGACTTCTATCGAAAACGGCTTCGAGTACCACTTTGATCGATTTAAAGACGCTCTGGAAGACTATGTCGAATGCCGCAACAAAGAGCTTGAGCTCATGCGCCAGACCGAGGACGAGGCTGACCGTGCGGGCAATGCGTTTGACGAGGCCATTAAAGCGCTTTCGGGCGAGCGTCCACGTATCGCCCCACCCGGGCGAAATGGCGTGGTTGCCCTTGCGGTTTCGGGTGCCATCTCGAGCCCCGATGAGCTCAACTCTTCGTTTAACACGACAGTCAGGCTTGGCGATCGCGGTGCAATCTCTGCTGCGGTGCTGGCGCCCGATGACGCGACGGCGCAGAACAACGTTCTCTCGCGGTTTTTCTCGACGTTGGAGGAGCGTTCGGGTGGCGTTGCCGGCGTGCTCGATGGCGTCATGGATGTTTGGGGACGGCTGCTTGTGGGATACGGAGACATCCAAGACTCGGCCGACGAGCTCATGGACGAGATGATCGATGGCTTGGGAGGGGGCAGTGGCGCGCTGGGCTCCATTGCATCGTGGCTCGGCGATACCGTTTCGGCGTCCGTGGCGGCGCTGGGCTTGGAGCCGTGCGACTTGCGCCTGCGAAAGCCGGTGCTGACCGACACCGCCAATGTCATCAAGAGCCCGGGGTCTGACATCACAGGTCTTTCTAAAGTGCAGGACAAGCTACGAAGTATTCCGCTGGGCGTAACCGATCCCAAGGTGCTTTGCGAGGCGCTGGAATATCAAGTCGAGCGCACCATCAGCGGCACGGTGTTCACGCTTGCGGAGATTCCGCTGCCCGGCGGCGGTTCCATCCCACTTACCGTCGATGTCGCCACACTGGCGGGTGCCCTGGGCGGTGGGTCGTAATGGGCATCCGCACGCGCCTGTGCGAGGAGCGCGCCCAGGCGACGGTCGAGATGGCCGTGGTCACGCCCGTCCTGCTGGTTCTGGCGCTTATCGTGTACAACGTCATGGTCTTTGCCGACGCGGTCGCGCGCTTCGATCGCGTGGTGCCCGATATCGTGCTGGCGCACGCCGTGGCTCCGAGCGGGGAGGGCGACGACAGCTCCATCGATGCCTCCGCGACCGTTCAGGCTCAGATTCAACATGCCATGGAAGGCTATGACTTGCAGATCGAGGTCTCGAGCAAACAGGGTGCGACAACATCGGATGGCGGTCTGCTTTCACTTTCCGGCACGTTTAGGACCTATACCTGCATCATGCGCTATGAGCCGTGGCCGAGCTCGCTCAGCATCGCCGGCGTTTCGCTGGGGGCACCGGCAAAGTTGTCGCACGAGCGCGCAGTGACGGTCGATCCGTGGCGTCCGGGGGTGGTTATGTGACCGCGGCCTCATCCTACATTGCCTACGCGCGGGCGCTCAACAGGCTGGGTTGGACGCCTGCCGAGTTTGTGGTGGCGGAGTCGTTTGCCGTGCGCCTGCGCGGCATGCTGGGACGGTCTCCGATTGCCGCCAACGGGTTGCCGCTCGTCATGGCGTTCCCACGCTGCTCTTCGGTCCACACCTGCTTTATGGCCTACCCCATCGACATTACTTTTATCGACCGCAACGGCAGCATCCTCGCATGCTACGAAAACGTCCGTCCTTGGCGCATGTGTTCCTGTCCCGGTGCCTGGGCGGTGCTGGAACGCCCTTCAATCCTCGCTACACCTCCCGCCTTTCAACAAGTGCCGGCGTAGGAATTGGCGACAGCGGACTTTCGTCATACGAAATTGGGTAAGATGGAGGAGAAGATGCATGGATGTTGAGATCCATCCCAACGCCAAAAAACACTTGACGGAAAAGCAAGTGCTTGGTGCCTGGTTCGCGGTTACTGAGTGCATTCGCCGCGAGTCGGAGGACGAGCCGCCGAGATGGCTTGCCATTGGATGGCTTCCAGATGGTCGAAGTGTGGAACTTGTTGCGGTCGAACTAATTCGTGGATGGCTCATTGTTCATGCCCTGTCTCCGGTTCAGAAGAAATTCTGGCAAGAGATCGAGCAAGCTCGGCAGAGGGGTCGATGATGAGCAAGGCGTATACGGCTGCCAATGGTCAGGTTGTAACGGATGAAATGATTGACGCGTGGTGCGAGTCGTACGAGCATGGCGGGTTTCCGGACGGCGAGCATACCGTTGGGGGGATCGTGCACGGGCGGCCTCCGCTCTCAAGCGAAGGGACGGCAACGCTATCGGTCAAGATTCCCCTAGGGATGAAGGAGGCGATTCGTCGTCGGGCGGCGGCTGAAGGAATGACGCCAAGTGAGTTTGCCCGCGCAGCCCTGAGCGAAAAACTTCTTGCGGTGGGTTGATGTCTCTAACGTGCTGTTCTATAGGGTCGGCCTTGTGGCTGGCGCCGTGCTCAAAAACTTTTTTCAAATTCTCGGTTGACCGGAGCGCGTCCTTGGTTATACTAATCAAGCCTTGAAACAAGGCACACCTCAAATGGCTGGGTAGCTCAGTTGGTAGAGCAGAGGACTGAAAATCCTCGTGTCAGGGGTTCGATTCCCTTCCCCGCCACCTTGAATTGACTAGGACCTCTGCAAAGGGGTCCTTTTCTTTTATCTGGACCCGCGGAAAATGCATCCCGTTATTGAACGAGAAGGCGGGATGCGCTTTCCGGCGCTTACTTCCGACGTGCGTGCGCATCTCAGCGTGCCCGCCCCAGACATTCCTCCCGCTTTTGCGCCACTTTACAGACCGTTCGGTCGTCTGTCCGCACGCGCGGGTATACTCAAAACGATACTTTTCCTATGCAATACGATGCAGGTTTGGCCTGCACGATCCGAAGGGGGCAGTGATGGAGAGGATACTCGGCGTTAATCTCTCTGGCTGGTTTATTCCCGAGCCTTGGGTGACCCCGTCGCTATACGCGGCGACCGGTGCATCCAACGCGGCCGAGCTGCAGGAGGCCATGGGCACCGCCGCCTATAACGAGCGCATGCGCCGTCATTACGAGACGTTTGTGAGTGAGGACGATTTTCGCCGCATGGCGCAGATCGGTCTCAATGCCGTGCGTCTGCCGGTGCCCTGGTATGCCTTTGGTTCGCAGGAGGCCGATGCGTCCTACATCTCGGTTGTCGACTACATCGACCGTGCAATTGAGTGGGCTGCCAAGTACGACATCCGCGTGCTGCTCGATCTGGCGACGGTGCCCGGTGGCCAGGGCGATTCCAACGATTCGCCCACCACGCCGGAGACTGTTGCCGAGTGGCATTCGTCCACCAACGGCCGTCATGTCGCACTCGACGTGCTCGAGCGCTTGGCCGATCGCTACGGCGAGGCCGAGAGCCTGCTGGGCATTGAGCTGCTGGACACGCCGCAGATGAGCGTCCGCAAGAGCCTCTTTACCATGACGGATGGAATTCCGGCCCACTACTTGCGCAATTTCTATCGCGACGCCTACGAGCTCGTCCGTTCGTATATGCCCGAGGATAAGATCGTCGTCTTCTCGTCGTCGGGGCATCCCAACGAGTGGAAGCATTTTATGCGCGGCGCCAAGTACAAGAACGTCTACATGGACCTTCACCTGTACCATTACCGCGACGAGTACGCGCTCGACATCACGAGCCCCCGCGGGCTGACGACGGCGATTTCGCGTAACAAGCGCGAGCTTAAAGAAGCGATCTCGACAGGGTTCCCCGTGCTGGTGGGCGAATGGTCGGGCGCGGCGATCTTTGCCAACTCGTCGGTTACGCCCGAGGGCCGCAATGCCTACGAGCGCGTGTTTATCGCCAACCAGCTGGCTTCGTTTGCGCCGGCTGCCGGTTGGTTCTTCCAAACGTGGAAGACCGAGAAGCGCATTGCAGCATGGGACGCCCGCGCGGCACTCGGTACGCTCGAGCGCGGCATGATTGAATAGGTTGATATGACGCAAAACAGCGCCCATACGGGCAAACTCTATGTGGTCGGCACGCCCATCGGCAACCTGGGCGACCTGTCCCCGCGCGTTGGCGAGGCCTTTGCCGCCGCCGATGCCATTTGCTGCGAAGACACGCGTGTGACGTCAAAGCTGCTGATGCATCTGGGCATTTCCAAGCCGCTTGTCCGTTGCGACGAGAATGTGATCGCCAGTCGCGCCGCCGGCCTGGTCGACCGCCTGCTGGCGGGGGAGACCCTCGCCTTTGCCTCGGACGCCGGCATGCCGAGTGTGTCCGACCCCGGCCAGGCGCTGGTCGAGGCAGCGCGTGAGGCCGATGTGACCGTCGAAGTTATCCCCGGGCCCTCTGCTTGCGTCACGGCGCTCGTTTCGTCCGGCATTCCCTGCGAGCATTTTTTCTTCGAGGGCTTTTTGGGCCGAAAGCACGGCGACCGCGTGCGCCGTTTGCAGCGCCTTGCCGTAGTGCCCGGCGCGCTCATCTTCTACGAGTCTCCACACCGCATCGTGGCGACGCTCGAGGCCGTGGCGGAGGTCTTTCCCCAGCGTGAGGTTGCCGTCTGCCGCGAACTCACCAAGCTGCACGAGGAGGTCTTGCGCGGGCCTGCTGCCCAGCTCGCCGAGGAGCTGCGTGCTCGCGGCGAGGTAAAGGGCGAGATTGCGCTGGTCATCGCGCCGCCGAGCGAGGACGAGGAGGCCGGTATCGTACCGGTTGGCGCCGCGGCAGCGGATCCCGACGAGGCCCTGCGCGAGGATATCCGCGCCGCGCTCGAGGAGGGGGAGCCCGCCTCTGCGGTGGCCAAGCGCCTGTCTCAGAAGTATTCGCGCCGCAAGCGCGATGTCTATGCCATGGTGCTCGATATGCAATAGATGGAGGATATCCAGCCCTTGCGCTAGAATCATCCCCTGTATGCAACGTTTTTCTGGAGGACAAACCCCATGGATCAAAGCAAGCCTTCGTTCTTTATCACGACGCCCATCTACTACGTCAACGCCGATCCGCACCTGGGCACGGCTTATTCCACCATCATCGCCGACGTTCAGGCTCGCTATCGCCGCTCCGCTGGCTACAACGTTAAGTTCCTGACCGGCATGGACGAGCACGGCGAGAAGGTCGCCGAGGCCGCAGCCAAGCATGGCATGACGCCGCAGGAGTGGACCGACAGCCAGGCTCCGCACTTCAAGGAGCTTTGGAGCAAGCTCGAGATTTCCAACGATGACTTCATTCGCACCACCGAGCCGCGCCAGCATCATGCCGTGCAGTACCTGTGGGAGCGCATGAAGGAGTCCGGTTACCTGTATAAGGGCAGCTACGACGGCTGGTATTGCGTGCCTGACGAGACCTACTTCACCGATACGCAGGTCCAGAAGGGCGACGAGGAGTACGGCAGCGTCGGCCAGCACCTGTGCCCCGACTGCCACCGTCCGCTTGAGCGCGTGCAGGAGGAGTCCTACTTCTTTAAGCTTTCCGCCTTCCAGGACAAGCTGCTCAAGCTTTACGACGAGCACCCCGACTTTGTCGAGCCTGCGTTCCGCATGAACGAGGTGCGCAGCTTTGTCGAGGGCGGCCTTAACGACCTTTCCGTGAGCCGCACGAGCTTTGACTGGGGCATTCAGGTCCCGTTTGACGAGGGCCACGTGACCTACGTGTGGTTCGACGCGCTGCTCAACTATATGACGGCCGTCGGCTACGGCGTCGATACCGACGAGGCCCGTGCCGAGCTGGCCTATCGCTGGCCCGCGCAGTTCCACATCGTGGGCAAGGACATCATCCGTTTCCACTGCGTCATTTGGCCGGCCATGCTCATGGCCATTGGCGAGGCTCTGCCCGAGCACGTCTTTGCCCATGGCTTCCTGACCGTGCGCAATGCCGAGACCGGTAAGGCCGAGAAGATGTCCAAGAGCCGTGGCAACGCCATTGCCCCGCAGGATGTCATCGATATGCTGGGCGTCGAGGGCTATCGCTATTACTTTATGACCGACGTGGTGCCCGGCACCGACGGCGCCATCAGCTTCGACCGCATGGAGCAGGTCTACAACGCCGATCTGGCCAACAGCTGGGGCAACCTCATTTCGCGCTCGCTCAACATGAGTGCAAAGTACTTTGACGGCTGCGCCCCGGCTAAACCGGCGTCTGCCGACGCGTTCGATAACCCGCTGGCAAAGATCGCCGATGGTCTGGTCGAGCGCTACATGGCCAAGATGGATGTGCTGGATTACGGCGGAGCCAAGGACGAGGTCATGGAGCTCATCCACGCCGCCAACCACTACATCGAGGACTCCGAGCCCTGGGCGCTTGCCAAGGACGAGGCCAAGGCCGACGAGCTGGCATTTGTGATCTACAACCTGCTTGAGGCCATCCGCATTGCCGCCCACCTGCTGATGCCGCTCATGCCCCAGACCTCTGCCGAGGCCCTGCGCCGCCTGTCCTGCGAGGACGAGGCCACGAGCGACGACCTCAAGGGCATTTGCGCTTGGGGCTTGCTTGCCGGTGGTCAGCCCGTCGAGAAGGGCGAGCCGCTGTTCCCGCGTCTGGGCTAAGACGCCGCGCGCCATATCGGCAATTCGCTGTTTAGATGTAAGGGCATGGCCGCAACGGTCCATGCCCTTTTGTTTCAAGACGCCGCCACCATGCTGAGGAGGCAACTATGACAACTTCGCCTTTGGCAAACCCCACGGCAACAAGGGAGCTGCTGGAGGAGTTTGGCCTTGCGACCAAGCATCGCCTGGGCCAGAACTTCCTGATCGACAACCATGTAATTGAGCGCATTTGCGAGCTTTCCGAGCTTGCGGGCGATGAGCGCGTGCTCGAGGTTGGCCCGGGCGTTGGTACGCTTACACTTGCGCTGTTGCAGGAGGCGGCGTGTGTCACGTCGATCGAGGCCGATCCCGAGCTCGAGCCGGTGCTCGATGCCCACGCCGCCGACTATGCCAACTTCCGCTTTATCATGGGCGACGCGCTCAAGGTGACGCCGGGGCAGATTGAGCAAGCCGCCGGCGGCGAGCCCACGGTATTTGTTGCGAACCTGCCCTATAACGTGGCGGCGACGATCATCCTGCAGTTCTTCCAGACGATGCCGGCGCTCAAGCGTGCCGTCGTCATGGTGCAAAAGGAGGTTGCCGATCGCATTGCCGCAGTGCCGGGCAACAAGACCTATGGCGGCTACACGGCAAAGCTGGGCCTGTATGCGCAGGTTACGGGTCGCTTTGAGGTTCCGCCGCGTTGCTTTATGCCGGCGCCGCACGTGGACTCGGCTGTCGTGCGTATCGACCGTGTTGACGGCGTGGTGCCCGAGGGGCTCGATCGCGAGTTCGTGGCTCGTGTGATCGACGCTGCATTTGCTCAGCGGCGCAAGACCATCCGCAATTCCATGAGTGCCAACGGCTTTGCCAAGGACGTGCTCGATGCCGCCTTTGAGGCTTGCGGTATCGTACCCACCACGCGCGCCGAAACGCTTGACGTTGCCGACTTTGTGCGCCTGGCTCGGGAGCTTTCCCATGATGCCTAATGCCGAACGCGTGACGTTTACCAAGAAAAAGAAGACGGTTGCTTGTCCCGTGCCCTTAGCACCGCTTGCCGACACGCATGCGCATCTGCTTTCGTTTTGGGGCAAAGAAGTGCCCGAGACGCTCGTGCGTGCCAAGGCGGCGGGCATCGACCTGTTGGTGACGATGCTCGACCCCATCGCTGACAAACGCAGCGTGACGGACTATAGCGACTGGCTCGTGCGCGAGATTCTGCCGATGCAGGATATCCCGCAGATCAAGTATCTTGCCGGCGTGCATCCGTATGGCGCGCCGGACTATACCGACGACGTTCACGCGCAGGTCGTTGCCGCACTCGATGACCCCTTATGCGCCGGTATTGGCGAAATCGGCCTGGACTACCACATGGACTATGACGACGATATCGCGCCGGCACCCCATAACGTGCAGATTGATTGCATGGCGCGCCAGCTCGAGCTTGCCGTGCGCCGCAATGTGCCGGTGGAGCTGCACCTGCGTCACGAGGACTCGGATGGGGAGCGCACCTCGCACGTTGATGCGTACAACGTACTGCGCGAGGTGGGTGTGCCCCAGGCTGGTTGTGTGCTGCACTGTTTTGGCGAGGACCGCGCCACGATGGAGCGCTTTGTGGATTTGGGCTGCTATATCGCCTATGGCGGTGCGGCCACCTTTAAGCGCAACGACGATGTGCGCGAGGCATTTGCGGCAACCCCACTCGATCGAATTTTGTTCGAGACGGATTGCCCGTATATGGCTCCGGAGCCCATCCGCGGTCTTGAATGCGAGCCCGCAATGATCTCCATTACGGCAAACACGCTGGTCAACGACCGTGTCGATCGTACCGGCGAGGATGCTGAGGCAATCGCGCGAGCAGCTTGGGAAAATGCCTGCAAACTTTTTCAAAAATAGTTCTTGCGTTCGCGATGGCGCTCCGTTATTCTAATTCCTGCACGCGGGCGTGGCGGAATTGGCAGACGCGTACGGTTCAGGTCCGTATGGGGGCAACCCCATGAAGGTTCAAGTCCTTTCGCCCGCACCATTGAATGAAAGAGCTCCCAGCAATGGGAGCTTTTTTGTTATGGGCCGTTTTTGGCAGATTTGACATATCGATTTCGCGCGGTAGATGCCCCTGTGGTCAAAAAGTGGCAAATATGAGTACTGACATGAAAATAGAGACATTTCATGAAGCCATTTTTGCTCATTTTACGCAACAGATGTACGCTAATTTGGCTCAACCTTGAGACAAAATGAAGTAATTTCGATAGACCTCGGGTTCAACGAGGCGATTTTGACCCAAATACGCTGTTACTAAACTGGTAACAGTACTCATATTTGGCCTTTTTTGACCACGGGTCCTCTTGTTGGTGTCACACAGCTGCTTCGTGCGGGTATCCTAATGCCAACGTGTGCCTATCAGAGGAGAGACCATGCTGTTGTCCGGTATCATCGCCGCCCTTACCAGCCTTTTGATTCCCATCATCATTTTGTTGTTACTGCTTCCCAACGCCTGTTATGTCGTTGAACAGCAGCATGCCGTGATCATCGAGCGTCTGGGCAAGTTTAACCGCATCGTCAACGCGGGCTTCCACATGAAGGTGCCCGTGATCGACCGCAAGGCCGCCACGGTGAGTCTGCGCACCATGAAAAACGGTTTTGGCATCGACGTTAAGACCCAGGACAACGTGACCATCGGCCTTGAGGTCTCTGCTCAGTACCACGTGAGCTATGACATGGGCGCCGGCCCGGCAGATTCGGGTATCTACAAGAGCTACTACATGCTGCAGGAGCCCGTCGACCAGATGCGCGATTTTATCACCGATGCCCTGCGCTCTTCGATTCCCGTCTACACACTCGATGAGGTCTTTGCCAAGAAGGATGACATCGCCAAGGATGTCAACGCTACCGTTTCCGAGCAGATGGCCGCCTACGGCTTCACCCTCGTGTCGACGCTCATCACCAAAATCGCACTGCCGACCGAGGTCGAGAACTCCATGAACGACATCAACGCCGCCCAGCGCAAGCGCGCTGCGGCACAGGAGCTCGCTGAGGCAGACCGCATCAAGCGCGTCACCGAGGCGACCGCCGAGGCCGAGGCTATGGAAAAGGCGGGCGAGGGCATCGCCAACCAGCGCAAGGCCATCGCGCTGGGTATCAAAGATTCGCTCGAGATCATCCAGGAGACGGGTGTCGGCAATGACGAGGCCAACCAACTGTTCATGTTTACGCAGTGGTCCGAGATGATGACGGAGTTCGCTCGCACGGGTAAAACCTCGACGGTCGTGCTGCCGAGCGACTTCTCGCAGTCGGCCTCTATGTTCGAGCAGATGCTGACCGCCGGCAAAGTTCAAAACGATTCGAAGGAGTAAACGCGCGTGAAATACACCGTCGTTTGCGTCGGTAAGCTCAAGGAGCGCTTTTGGAAGGACGCGTGCGCTGAGTACACCAAGCGCCTAGGTGCCTATGCCAAGGTTGATATCCGCGAGGTGGCCGATATCGACCCGGCTAAGGCGGGCGGCGTGGATGCCGCGCGCGACAAGGAGGGGGCGGCAATTCTTGCTGCCCTGCCGTCTCGAGCGCATGTGATCCTGCTGGCCATTGAGGGCAAAGAGCGCTCGAGCGAGGAGTTTTCGGCGAGGCTCGACGATCTTATGCTGCGAGGCAGCAGCGACATCGCCTTTGTGATTGGCGGATCGGACGGCGTGAGCGATGACGTGCGCGCACGAGCCGACGAGATGCTCAGCTTTGGACGCATTACCTTGCCGCATAACCTGGCGCGTGTGGTGCTGCTAGAGCAGATTTACCGTGCCTGCAAGATCAGTCGTGGCGAGCCGTATCACAAATAGGTCGGCAATACGAAACAATGGCGTGGGACAATAGCTTTCGTTTTGAAGAGCGTGTCTGAGAGGACTATGAGATATGAAGATTGGATTTGTCGGTTTTGGCAATATGGCGAGCGCTATGGCCGATGGCTGGATCGCTGCCGGTGTAGCTGCGAGCGACATGTGCGCCTGTGCGGGTCGCTACGACGCACTGGTTGAGCGCCTGTCTCTTATACACATCTGACGCTGCCGACGAACTCTAGGG
>CABSMV010000032.1 GCA_902478935.1 uncultured Collinsella sp.
ACACCCTAGAGTTCGTCGGCAGCGTCAGATGTGTATAAGAGACAGGTTCCAGTACACATCGTGCATGAGGACCTTTGCGGCGTTGGTGCCGTCGACAACCGTTCCGTCGGGCAGCGAGACATTACCGACCAGGCCCAGCAGATACTGCAGGAACACCGGGTCGATACCGATGACGCCATCAACGTCCTGTCCATACTGGGACTTCCACAGCGCGGCGACACGCTGCGAGTTGCGGGGCCAATCAGGCGAATAGGTATTGCCCGAGTTGTACAGGTTACTGTGGTTGCCGAACAGCGCCTCATCCTCTTCGTCGACGCTCTCGACTGCCTCATCCTCGCTGAGTCCAATGCGGGGAACAAACTCGCCAATCGACATCTGGCCGTCAGTGACCGAAATCAGGCCCTGCGAACCGCCAAAGCCGCCGCAGGCACGAATCTCGACGTTGTTCATGGCGTACATAAGGTAGTTGCGCGTCTGGCCGTTGGCGCCGAGCATCTGGGGAAGGACGGGGGCGACCTTTTCCGCCGCGTCAACCGCACCGTTGAGGGTGGCAAAGCCGTCCTTGGCCTTATCGACCAGCTCGGTCACCTGGGAAATATGAGTATCGCCAATGCCCTGGATCTTCTCGTTGGCGCTCTTGAACACCTTCGAGCTGCTGGAAAGCGAATCGGCGACCGCCTGCAGCGCGGACACGTTAATCATGCCGTCCTGGAACAGCTTGCCGGGCGTGGCCTGCGAAAGGTTGTCGGCCATGGGAACCAGCGCATTGCTCGAGACATCGGACAGGGCGTCAATCATGGTGCGGGCCGCATTGATATCGCCGCCATACACCGGGATAAACGAAGCCGCCGTCCACAGCGGGCTCGAGGTCTCCGCCTTCATGCTGTTGCAGAGCTCATCGATCTTCTTCGCGTCGTCAGGCAGCGTCGAAAAATCGCCCGATGTGACCTTGTCCTTAAGGCCACCGACGATCTCGACAGCCTCCTTCGCTTCGCTCTTTACGGTCTTTGCCGAGTTAAGCAGCATAAAGCCGCTTGCGCCAAGCGCAACGAGAAGCACCGCGACTACAGCGGCAATAATGGCGCCGGTGTGACGCTTTTTGCGCTCGCCCTTGCGATGGCGATGACGGACCAGACCGTCAGAGGTCGAACTCGACGAAGCATCGCTACCGTAGTTCAAGCCAAAATCGTAATAATCTTCCTTGGAACCCGAGCCCGCAAACTCGGCACCGCTATCATCCAGGCGGGCGAACGTGCCAGTCTCGGAGGCGCCGGTGTAAATCGTGCCAAGGTTACCCGTAAGCCCCGCGCCACCGGCAGAGGGAGTATTGTTGTCGGCCTTGCCGGCATTAACGTTGCCGGCGGCATTCGCGGCGTTGGCAGCACCTGCGTTGTTCGCAGGTGCCGAAGGAGCCCCGCTCGGCTGCGACGCGGAGGTTGCACCGCCCGCAAAGACATTCCCTCTTGCACGGCCGGTCTTTTTTGCCTTTTGAGACTGCTCGTACAGAGCGGTAAACATCGCCGTCTCGCCCGGGGACACGCGCTTACCGGAACCGCCCTGTCCAGCGCCGCCCGGCGTGCCGGCCTTACCAGCCCCGTTCGGACGCGGCGGAACTGCAGGACGGCCGCTATCGCTGCCCTTAAAGTGATTACCAGCCATAAAGAAATCCTCGCAATTGAGTCGCAATGAAAAAGTCCATAACGTTACTAGTTTATGGCATTTTGAGCATCGACAGCTAAACTCCAGACACGGACATCAATTGGCGAAAATGCGGCACAACACCTTTTCTGTCTTGGCGGCGGCGTCAACTACACCGTAAGGAACATCATCACGATGATCATGGCAAAGCCGATAAGGTCGGTCGGCAAAAACACCGTGCCCAGCATAACGGCGCTGGTGATGGTCGCCGAAACCGGCTCCACAGTTCCGATGAGGCTCGCACGCACCGAGCCGATGTCCTTAACGCCCTGCATATAAAGCATGTAAGCAAAAAACGAGCCGATAACCACGAACACCGCGAGCGCCTCGATACCGGCGGCATCGAGCGCCGGCATATGCGCCCAGGGCTGCACGAAGACGCACGAGACCACGCCCGCCGTGAGCATTGCCGAGCCCGTGACGATGGGGCTACCGTATTCGGGCAGGATCTTGGCGGGAATCACCGCCATACACGCGGCGCTGACCGCACACATAAGACCTGCTGCCAGGCCAAGCGGCGAGATATTCAGGCTGGTGGGGTCGCCGCCGGTGGCGATTAAAAAGGTTCCACCCAGAGCTAGGCCAATGCCGATGACTTCGCGAGTACGCGGCATGCGGCGATCGATCACACAGGTGTAGCCCATGATGATAACGAGTTGCAGGCACTGGAGCACCGTCGCGGTTCCGGCATTGGTCAGGCGCACGGCCGAAAGATAGCAGAACTGGTTGAACAGCAGGCCAAAAGCGGTAAAAAGCAGCAGTTGTCTGCGGTCGGCGGGCGTGGTCCAGAGTTTAACCAGACGCTCGCGATCGCGCGTGACCACCACGGCCATAAAGAGCAGACCGGCGAGAATCTGGCGCACACTCATAAGCCACAGGGTATCAACGTGATAGGTATCGAACAGGAAGCTCGCGCTGGTACCCGAAAAACCCCAAAACGAACCACCCACCAGCGTGGCCAGAACGCCCGTAATCATCTTGCGCGTCGACGCACTGTTCAGGCGGTCGCGCCATGCACGGCGGGTACTGCGGCTGAGCTCGTCAGTGCCCTCGGGCACATCAATGTTCGATATATCGGTCATCGGCACCGAAGCCCCCGCGCCTTCGACCTGCTCGACACACTCTTTGCTCATTCCACTCCCCCGAAACAGTCTGGAAGCAATTCGGCTTACCTTACCACGGCGAAGGCACCAGCCGGAGGCTTGTCCGCTTATCGGTAGGACAATTCCGCAGGCGTCTTTCCATAGCTCGATACTGCAAAGGCTTTGCATTATGCGACAGCCAAATCGCGGCAGTAGGCTCTTTTAAAATGGATATGACAAAGCCCCCGAATTCCACAATGTAAGCGATTTTTAAAAATGTTCTTGCCACCGAGTTCAGGCTCCGTTATATTATCCCTTGCGCGCTTGCGCACCCTTGATCGGGCGTTTAGCTCAGGGGGAGAGCGCTTCCCTGACACGGAAGAGGTCAGAAGTTCAAATCTTCTAACGCCCACCAAATGTTCGCAGCTCAGAGGCTATGCCCTCTGGGCTGTTTTGTTTTATGTCGCCAAATCAGCTGGCAGCTCCAACCGCCCAAGCAACCACCCTGCCCATGCACAAAACCGCCCCAATAGTCACCGAGGCCGAGACCAACACGTCTCGAACCCATCCGAGCCGCAACTTCTCAGCAAAACGCCGCGATGTCTGCTCCCTGCGGTATCCTTGAGCCACTTGCACCTGCAGCACCAAGGAGCCGCCATGCGCACCGAGCTCGATGTCCCCTTTTCGCACAAAGAAGAAGCCAAGGCGCTGGGCGCCAAATGGGACCGGACCAAGAAGATCTGGTATGTACCCAGCGGCGTCAACCCCGAGCCCTTTGCCGAGTGGCTGCCCGGTGTTGACCGATCCGACCCCTCAGCGCCGTATATATATCTAGTACTGGGCAAGCGCGAGTGCTGGAAGTGTCACAAAGAGACCTCGGTCGCGGCCTTCGGCATTCCCTATCGAGCCGATAGCGACGAGAGCATCGTCATCGCGCACGCGCCCAACGAAGCCGGGCACATTGTCATCGACACGGCCAACGCCAACGCACTCGCCATCGTGCCCGCTCTTGGCTGCGTGCCGGGCGAGATCCGCGACTACCTTCATAAGCGCTGCGGCTACAAGCCCGTAGGCGCGCGAGCCTCCAAAGCCCCGTCGCTCGGCAACACGTGCACCAGTTGCGACGCGCTGCAAGGCAGCCGTTATCTGTTCGAGGAGCCCTCGTCCCCGTTTGCCCTCACTGCCATCAACAAGCTGCCGGCACTGGAGTTTATACGCGTCGAAGTTGCCGGCGTCTTTGGCGTCCCGGCCACGCGTACCGACTTTGACCAGGCGCTCCTTACCTGGGCACGCGACCATCACGCCGAGTTCCACAAGCAACTCGGTGAGGGGATTTATTTGTAGAGGCAAAAGACACTCACAGCCAACTCCTCCGCATCACCTATCCCTCGTCGCCGGCGTCGTACACGATATCGAGGCCACAAACAGGGCATTTCTCCGGATACACCGGCATATGAACGCCCGTACGTTTCCTCACTTCGTCGCTGAACCTGTCACGTGCATCGATGAACCGAATGTCGAGACACGGTATTTGCGAGCCGCAGCAAGGGCAGGCGACGACAAACGACCCGCAATCAACTTCTACGCCCGGAAACATATTGTTGTCGATAAGGGCACACGGCAGTTTTCCGTACTTCCCCATCGCAATATCGCCTCGCCAGCTCATACATGCCCCTTCTCGCTATACAAATCAGGAAGAGCATGCACCGGCGGGCGGGCGCGAGATTGCATCGCCACGCGATCCGATCAAACAACACGATCGTCAAAGAATGCCAAAGCCAAATACGCTAATACGGCAGAAGCCCCGCCTTTTCACGCTTCTTTTCCGAGCGATCGAACTCAATGCGATGGGCCTCAAGAAACACCGTATCGGGTCGCCACTGACGCTCATTCGGCTGCCTTAGCGTCGCACCCGCAAAGGAAGCGTAGTCGGTCTTATCCAGCAGGTACGATCCGCACAGCCGATATTCGCCGCAAACAGGCTCAAACGAAATCAGGTGAGCATCAAATAGGGAATGAAGATCGCGCCGAAGCAGAATGCCGTTGCTGGCAACCTGCGATTTGGGTCCCGAGTAATTCTCGATATGTGCAGCCTCCAGAGCTTCGCTGACGCCGCAGTCCGACACCGCGCAACGGCCATCATAGGCGGCAACGAGCTGCTTGCGGAACCATTGCTGCCCCAATCGCTCGCGCCTTAACGCATAGCGGACCTTTTCGTCGTCGGTCACACCCTGTCCGGCAAACTCAATATCGACGGGTATGTGCTTCAGATAACTCATGTCGGGCGCAAAACGAGGGTCCGGTCCGCCTTTATGAACAGGACCGTGCAGAACAAACCATCCGTTTTCGGGCTCGAACCGCTCAACAAACGCAAGGCCGAGCACCTTATAGCCCACCTCGGTTGCAAATATGACTCCGACTGGGACGCCACATTCCATGCAGTTGAGCATTTTACGGTTGTAATTCTGGTCTCGAAAACCAACGGTACCCGGCGCTTGAACCGAGTACTTAATGACCCACGTACCATCGTCCAAATAGAGCGGAGGCACATCGGTGTAGAAGCTCTTTTTAGAGTTATGGACCGAGAGCGCAAAGATCTTATTGGGATCTTGCTTCACCCGATCCTGGCCCGGCCAGAAGATCCCTGAATCCCGCGTTACGGGAAAGAAGTCCGAGCCAATTCTCAAACGATACTGATACTGAGGACTATCTTCCTTGGTGTGGTGCGGAAGGCTGGTCCAAACGCCGCCGCGCTGTTCCTCACCCAGAAACCACTCCCATGCCTCAACGTATTCGGAAGGCACGAGACTGCAGGCGCGGTCATAGCTTGGTCCATCCATCAACGGAACAGCAAGGTCAATGTCGTTCATCGCCAGCACCTACAACCATACGAACGCGAGTCATGCCCCTCAATAATATGGCCGAGAGTCAATTATTACGAGATCTCATTCCGCGATCGGCACATCGTTGATGCTCTCGGTTTGCCGCTGGCGCGCTTGTACCCCGCTACCCCACTTCCCTGTATACTGATGTAGCACGTGTTTCATCCGGGCTTGTTGGGCCGGGTCGTTCATGGGAGGTTCTTGTGGCTGTTTCGAATCCGCCTAAGGGAAGCGTTTCTTCTTCGTCCATCAAGCCGGTTACGCGCAAGGCCGTGCGTTGCCAGCGCGAGGTCGCTTGGCTTGTCACGCAGGCGGCGGGCAGGCTTGTGGCGACCACTCAGGACGTCAATGCGCCTACGCCGAGCTTTGTGTTAGCGGCGGCGCTGGATTTTGTGCGCCAATTGGAGGTTGCCGCGCAGGATGCCAACGGCCACCTCGACTACCAGAACGTTATGGCGCCCGACCTGCAAACGTTCTGCCACATGGCCAAGTTGCCTGCCGCGCCCAATGCGCTTTCGGACGCAGGCTACATGTTTACGCTCTCGGGCGCGGACCTTATCCGCGACATCTATGCATACTGCAGCGAGCTCGCCGAGCGCCACGTCTTTGACGCGGCAGAAGTCAAACCGGGAAATGTCATCAAGCTGGTTCTTAGGCTGTTCCTGATAGACGGGTTCGGGGCCATGCCGGCGTAAGCCGAGTCTTTAGCATCACCGTCGACTGGGCAACAACCGCTTTACCTTAATGGACGCCAATCGAGGGTCGATTATTGGGTCGCCTCGTCCACTAACGCATCTATCCCACGCGCTCCGACAGTCGATACTTGCGGTTGCGGCTCGTCGCCGGCGCCGTGGGCTCAAGCTCGCCTTGAGCAATGAGCGCGTTGACGCGCGACCTAACCTGGGAAATTGTAAGCCCCGTGCGTTCTGCCAGCTCACGCGTCCCCAGCTCGCCGTAGTGTTTGAGTGCCGTCACAATTAAGCCCCCGCCATGATCGACCGGCTCGATTTTTGAACGGTAAAGTACGATCTTGAACCGATCGAACCCCGGGCAGAACAGGGGCTCGGCCAGACCATGCGCGCGCATGGCATCGATCATCATCGGGATGCCCGAGCCATTGCCCTCAGCCGGCGAACCTGCGCCATCCGGCAGCGGGACAATCGACATGAGTTTCACGAGCGTCGCGTTACGGCATCGGGAGCTGCCGTCAAACAAGTTCTCGCGAGTCTTTCCCCCGTAAAGGCCGCCAGGATTCGTCACCTCGACACGATCGTCAAAGACGTCGACGGCAATCGATTGTCCACAGAACCGATCCCCGTATTCTCGATGGATTACGGCGTTGGCGATTGCCTCGCGCAGAACCTCCTCGGGAATCTCCAGCGAGTCGACACGCGAGACGCCTTGGACGGTCGAGGTTCGCCGCAAATTCTTGGCGACGGCCGCGACAGCATCCGAGATCATCTCGCCCAACGTTCCCTCACAGATTGTGCGGTCCATGAACCTCAACGACCCCGCCATGCCCTTCTGAGTTCCCGCATGGACAGCCACGTCAATGAAGAGCTTGGGATAGAACTGCTGAGGGTAGGTGCCCACAACTAGGAGTCCAGCCTTGGTGACATTGCCCTGGGAATCAAGGATATTTAGGCGCTCCAGCTTCGTTTGTTTGTCCGGCGCGCCGCGCATTGCCCGGGGCGTCAACGAGAAAGCCCGATCTATCGTACGGTCGACCAGCGTCTCGTCGAGATTGTCCGCGCCCGCACCCGCCACCGCGTCCCGATCGCTCGGAGTCGCTCGACCGTATGACGCCAATGCGAGCACCTCGGTCGATGAAAGCGGCACATCTTTGTCATCGATGCGCTTGTAGCTGCCGCCCTGGGCGCCCCGCTCTATGACATAGCAGGGCTTGCTCGACGGATCGAGCTCCTCAATCGCAATGACGAGAACGATGACGCCCTGAAGCTCCACTCGCTCGATCGTGTATTTAGGCGGATTGGCCAGCTTTCCTCGACCGCCCGCATCACCCATGCCTGACACAAATTGGTTGAGCACTTTCTCGGTCTCGAAGTTCTCAACCGGGACAAAACCTGCGCGCTCACTCACTCCGAGCACGATGATTCCGCCGGCAGTGTTCGCGAATGCGCTCACCGTTTCCCACACATCGCGGGAAAGCGTCGTGGCGCTCTCCTTCACTTCGACGTTAAGATCATCCGAGCCCATACGCCTTAAAGACTCAAGCAGACCGGTCAGCTCGTTTTCGTTCATCTGCACGTCCTTTCGCTCGGTCCTGCGGAGAATGCCGCGGATAGATTTCCCTCGTCTCTCAGTTATCTCTCGAAATTATCTCTCATCTATCTCTCTATCTCTCGGCTTAGAGATAGAGAGATAGATGAGAGATGGAATGTCTACCATTTGCTTCATTTATACATATTTTTGCTGGTAGAACAATTGGTATTGAGACAATACCATGATTGCCTGTCTCTTTGCTGCTCAGTTATCTCTCATATTTTTCTCTCATCTTCCTGTCATCTCTCATATTAGAGACGAATGAGGGACGAGAGATACGCGAGTGATGGACGAGCGAGGATTTTCGGACGGTCGGATATCGAGAGTGGATATTTGGACGGTTTTTGGGGCTTTTGCGGCAAATTCCGTCCAAATATCCACTCTCGTTCGATAGGTATCCGGAAATCCTCGCTCGTCCGTCCGAATATCCACTCTCGTTTGGCGAGTGTCCAATTTTCCACGCTCGTGCGGCGGGCACGCGAGCCCTTCGCCCAATCCGCTGGCATCGTCTCCAGTTCGCCGCAGGGTCGCGGCCCCATATGGGTATACTCTCGAGGATTCGACTCGATTCGCCCCCGCTGGGGCGTCAAAGGAGACTGCATATGCCCACCACCTCAACCGACCCGCGCGCCGCAGCCGCTGCACTGCTGGTGCCCGGCACTACCTGCCACGGCTTTGCCGTCGAGCGCCGCGAGACCGTGCCCGAGCTCGACTCGGACGCTTACGTGCTGCGACACACTGCCTCGGGCGCTCGCCTGCTGTACCTGGCGTGCGACGACGAAAACAAGGCCTTTGCCATTGGCTTTAAGACGCCGCCGGCCGATTCCACCGGCGTGTTCCATATTCTTGAGCACTCGGTGCTGTGCGGATCGGCCAAGTTTCCCGTCAAGGAGCCGTTTGTCGACCTGATCAAGAGCTCCATGCAGACGTTTCTCAACGCCATGACCTACCCCGACAAGACCATCTACCCCGTTGCCACCACCAACGAGCAGGATCTGTACAACCTGATGGACGTGTACCTGGACGCGGTGTTCAACCCGGCCATCTATACCAAGCCCACCATTTTTGAGCAGGAGGGCTGGCACTACGAGCTGGACCTGTCGGAGGGTGCCGAGGACGAGGGCGACGGCAGCTCCGCTAGCCTGCACGAGGGCACGCTGCGCTATAACGGCGTGGTGTTCAACGAGATGAAGGGTGCGCTGTCCGACCCCATGAGTGTGCTGGACGACGCCGTCAACGCCGCGCTCTACCCCGACACCGCCTATGCGCACGAGAGCGGCGGCGACCCGCGCGCAATCCCTGCGCTCACCTACGAGCAGTTCCTGGACACGCACGCGCGCCACTACAATCCTTCCAACTCCTACATCACGCTCTACGGCGACCTGGACGTGGACCGCGCGCTGGCCTTTTTGGACGAGCGCTATCTGTCGCAGCCGAGTGCCGCGAGCCGCCGCATGGACGCTGCCGTTGCCGCCGGCGAGGACCCGTCCACGCTGGCGCCCAATCCGCTGGGCGTGCAGGCGCCTGTGACCTGCGAGTACAAGCGTATCGAGATGGCCACCACGCCCGAAAACGCCTTGGTGGGCCTGGGCCTTGTGCTGGGCAGCGCGCTCGACCGCAAGCGCACGATCGCGGCGGATATCCTGTTCGAGGCGCTGCTGGGCTCCAACGAAGCGCCGGTTAAGAAGGCCATTCTGGCGGCAGGTCTGGGCGGCAACGTGGTGAGCTACACCGCGGCCGAGAGCCTGCAGCCCTACGAGCTCATCATGCTGCAAAACGCGCAGCCCGGCGTGGCGCGCGAGCTGCGCCGCGTGTTCCAGGACGCCTGTCGCGACCTGTGCGAGCACGGCGTTCCGCGCGAGCGTCTGGAAGCCATCATCAGCAGCAACGAATACGACCTGCGCCAGCGCGACTACGGTATCGCCGACGGCGTGGCCATTGCGTGCGACGCGTTGAGCACTTGGCTCTACGATGACGACGCCGCGACGCTGGCGCTCAAGTACGGCCCGGTGTACGAGGAGCTGCGTGGCGAGCTGGACGGCAACTATTTTGAGGACCTGCTGCGCGAGCTGGTGCTGCAGAACGATCACATGGCACTGGTCGAGCTGGTGCCGGTGGACGCCGCCGAGGGTTCGGAGGGTGCCGAGGCCGCCGAGCTGGCAGCCAAGCGCGATGCCATGACCGATGCCGAGCTGGCCGACGTGGTCGAGCGCACGGCCGCGCTGCGTGCCGCGCAGGAGGCGGAAGACACACCCGAGGCCAAGGCCACGCTGCCGCGCCTGCGCGTGTCCGACATTGGCGAGGCGCGCCCCGAGCCGCCACTGGTCGTGGACACGACCGCGCCCATCCCCTGCCTGCGCCACGGCATCCCCACCAACCGTCTGGCCTACGCCATGCAGTATTTCGACCTGAGCTGCGTCGCGTTTGAGGACCTGCCCTATGTGACACCGCTCTGCCGCCTGCTTAAGCAGCTGCCCACGCGCGAGCACTCGGCCGAGGAACTCGATAACTTGCTCGCCGGCAAGCTCGGCTTTTTGAGTTTTACGACCGAAGTCATGACGCAGCCCGAAGTAGACGGCGTGCGCCCCTACCTGCTGGTGAGCGCCGGCGCCCTGTCCGAGAAGATCGATGCACTGGCGAGTCTGCCGCGCGAGGTATGGTCGAGCACGCTTTTGGCAGACGCCGACGCCGACCGCGTGCGAGACGTGCTCACGCAGATTCGCATTGGGCTTGAGCAGGGCTTTATCAACAACGGCCACTCGGCGGCGCTCGGTCGCGCGATGAGCTACAGCTCGCCTTCGGCCGTGGTGCGTGAGCAGCTCTCGGGCGTAGACTTCTACCTGTTCCTGCGCGATTTGCTCGACCACTTTGACGAGCGCCTGGACGGCCTGCGTGCCAAGCTTGCCGAGCTGGCAGGCCGCATCTTTGTGGCCGACGGCTGCCTGGCGAGCTTTACCGGCAGCGATGAGGACTTTAACGCGTACTGGGCCGCCGCGGGCGACTTGGGACTGGGAGCTGGCGACGGCGCCGATGCCGGCCGCGACGCGCTCGTGGTGCCGACGCCGTGCGACCGCCACGAGGCTTTCGTGATCCCCAGCGACATCTGCTTTGCCGCGCGTGCGTGCGATCCGCGTCGCCTGGGCATTGACGTGACAGGCGCTTGGGCCGTGGCTGCCAACGCGCTCTCCTACGATTACCTGTGGAACGAGATTCGCGTGAAGGGCGGTGCGTACGGCTGCGGATTCCGCGCAGCCGGCGAGCGCCAGACGGCGTTCTACACCTACCGCGACCCGGCGATCGATCCTTCGATTGAGCGCGTGGAGCGCGCGGGCGCATGGCTTGGCAGCTTTGAGCCCGACGAGGCCGCCTTTGAGGGCTTTATTGTGAGCTGCGTGAGCGGCATGGACGCGCCGGTGAAGCCGTACGCGCTCACCAAGCGCCGCAACACGACCTACCTGGCCGGGCTCGATCCGCATGCGCGCGAGGAGCGTCGCGCCCAGATGCTCGCCGCCACGCCCGGTGAGCTGCGCTCGCTCGGCGCCGACGTGACGCGCATCGCAGCCGAGTCGCCCACCTGCGTCTTTGGCGGCCGAGACGTCATCGCCAAGAGCAACGCCGGCTTTAACGTAGTCGACCTGCTGGGCTAAGGCACTAAAGGTAGATTTTTGGGACATGCCCGAAAATCTACCTTTTTCTTTTGCCGCAGTCTGCCGATTTGTCTCGATCTGTAACGCTAAGGCGGCAATATTGGCTCCAGATGTTACAAATCGAGACGTTTCCGGATGACGCCGGCCCTTTGTCTCAATCTGTAACATCTAGGTCCAATTTTGCCGAGTTACTGTTACAGATCGAGACGAACTGCCGCAGACGCCCACTCCACAGCACAGACCACCACAAAGATGCCTGTCCCCATTCTCAGTGGTGATTCGAACACTTGTTCTATACGCACACATGTTCTATAGTAGAGGTGCTTGCAACGACCTGAAATTGCAACTAGAATATAGTTGCAGAATGTGAGGCGGGATGACTCGATCCGATAAACTCATCGCCCAACTGTTTAGCTGCCCTTCAACTTATCGGTATGCGGATTTTTTAAAAGTCATGGCTTCATATGGCTTTGAAATGGACAGCAAAGGCAAGACATCCGGATCGCGCGTTCGCTTCTACAGGCCATCAGATGGCAGGATGTTCGTAATGCACGCGCCTCATCCATCTGACGAATTGACAGCGGGGACCATTCGAAACATCGTTCGCTTTCTGCAAGATGTCGGAGGTAGTCATGAGTAACGTTTTGGCATACAAAGGTTATTTCGCCCCGGTCGAGTTCAATGCCGAACAGCATGTGCTAACAGGTATGGTCGCCGGCATTAGGGACGCAATCGTATTTGAAGGCTCCACGGCTGAAGAAGTGGAGCAATGCTTCCACGACGCCGTCGACGATTACCTTGAGTTTTGCGCCGAGAAGGGCAAGGAACCCGAGCGGGCTTTTAAGGGCTCGTTCAACGTAAGAACGGGCTCTGAGCTCCACAAGCAAGCAGCGCTGGCAGCGGCAAAGAAGGGTGAGTCACTCAATAAGTTTGTGACTGAAGCGATCGCTGCGGCGCTGTGAAGCCAACGTCGAGTCGAAGCCGCCACACAGGGCGCCTTTGTGGCGGCTTCGACGTTTGCCCAGATAAAACCCGCCAAAATAAACCTGTCCCTTTTTGGCAGGTTTGCTAGAGGAGGCTGGGATGGACAAGGCTGAGTTGCGGCGGGCAATGATTGCTCGGCGCGACGATCTCGATTTGGATGTACGGGCGGCGAAGTCTGCTGATATCTGTGCGCGGCTGGTTGAGCTGCTGGGCCGCTTGGATGCCGCGGCGCCGCGCACCGTTGCCGTCTATGCCGCGATGGGTTCCGAGGCAGACCCTGCCGCGTTTGCCGCTGCGGCCGCCGTGCGCGGCTGGCGCGTAGCCTATCCGTGCATGCTCTCGGCAATTGATGCCGCAGCTTGTGGCCAGCGCATGTGTATGCGGGCAGTTGCCGCCGACGATGCGTCCGCGGCTCCGTTTATCGCCCACCCTACGCGGGCCTTTGCGGCCACGGACATCGACAGCAACCACTTCCCTATCGTGCCTGCCGAAGCTCTCGACATGATCGTCGTGCCGCTCGTGGCCTTCGACCAAACCGGCGCGCGCCTGGGCTACGGCGGCGGTTGCTACGACCGCTACCTGCCCATGCTCTCGCCCGCATGCCAAATCATCGGCATCGCCTTTGACGAGCAGCGTGTCGACCGCGTTCCCACCGACGCTCACGACCTGCCGCTACCCCACATCATCAGCGCCTAATCGCCGCCATATCAGCCACGGCTACAGCAGTACCATCGCAGCCTAGTGCTCCTCGCCGGCGCGGGCCAGGTCGTAGGGCGTGGTCTGGTAGACGTAGTAGTTGAGCCAGTTGGTGTAGAACAGCTGAGCCTGGCTGCGCCAGACGTTGCGCGGCTCGGCGGAGGGGTCGTCGCCCGGGAAGTAATGCGCCGGCACCTCCGGGTTGAGCCCGCGCTTCACGTCGCGCTCGTACTCCAAGCGCAACGTGTCGGTATCGTACTCGGGATGGCCAAAGACAAAGAAGCGACGGCTGTCGGTCGACTTGACGATGTACAGGCCCACCTCGTCGGACACGGCCACGACCTCAAGCTGCGGCTCGGCCTCCACGTCCTCGCGGCGCACATCGGTGTTGCGCGAATGCACGGCATAGAAACGGTCGTCAAAGCCGCGGACCAGCGGGCTTTGCGGCTTCACCAGATAATGCTCGAACACGCCACTCGCCTTTGCCGGCAGGTCGTACTTCTGGATACCGTAATGATGGTAGAGCCCCGCCTGCGCGCCCCAACAAATGTGCAGCGTAGAGTGCACGTGCGTGGTGGACCAATCCATGATCTGGCAGAGCTCGGGCCAGTAGTCGACCTCTTCGAACGGCATCTGCTCCACCGGCGCGCCCGTGATGATCAGGCCGTCGTAGTGGATGTCGCGGATGTCGTCGAACGTGCGGTAGAACGTCTCCAGGTGGCCGGCGCTCACGTGCGTGGCCTCGTGCGTTTTGGTACGCAGCAGATCCACCTCCACCTGCAGCGGCGTGTTGGAGAGCTTGCGCATGATCTGCGTCTCGGTGGCGATCTTGGTGGGCATGAGGTTGAGGATGAGCACGCGCAGCGGACGAATGTCCTGGTGCAGCGCGCGGTACTCGGTCATGACAAAGATGTTCTCGCTCTCGAGCTGCGCGGCGGCAGGGAGGGCGTCGGGGATGCGAATGGGCATGGATGCTCCTTACGAGTCAGTTGCAACTATGGTACAACGACCGGCTCCATCCGCGCGAGCACATCGCCCAGCGATGCCGTCAGCAGCCCAAATCACTCCAAAAGTAGAGATTAAGGCATGTCCAAAAATCTACGGCGCTTTAGCCTAGCAAAGTGGCAGCAGGACGATACAATGGTTCGACGCGAAAAACTCGGCCGAAAGGATACGTATATGTACCAGACGCGTAAGATCGGTGTGGTCGGCCAGGGCCACGTAGGAGCACATGTCGCCAACAGCCTGCTCATGCAGGGCATTGCCGATGAGCTGTACCTGTGCGATATCAACGAGGCCAAGGTGACGTCCGAGGTCCAGGACCTGCGCGACTCCCTTTCGTTTGTCCCGTACAACACCAAGATCGTCAACTGCTATGACCACTACGAGGAGCTAGCCTGCTGCGACGTCATCGTCAACGCCGCCGGCAAGGTCGCGCTGGCCGCCGGCAACCGCGACGGCGAGCTGTTCTTTACCACCGACGCCGCCCGCACCTTTGCCAAGCGCATCGTCGACGCCGGCTTCGACGGCATCTTCGTGAGCATCTCCAACCCCTGCGACGTCGTGTGCACCGAGCTGTGGCACCTGACCGGCTACGATCCCAAGAAGATCATCGGCTCGGGCTGCGGCCTGGACTCCGCCCGCCTGCGCACCGAGATCTCCAAGAAGGTCGGCGTGAGCCCCAAGTCCATCGACGCCTACATGATCGGCGAGCACGGCTTTAGCCAGCTGGCTGCCTTTAAGGCCGCGACCATCGCCGGCAAGAGCCTCAACGAGCTCCAGGCCGAGAACCCCGACAAGTACGCCTTCGACCACATGGAGGTCGAGGAGCTCGCGCGCAAGGGCGGCTATGTGACCTACCAGGGCAAGCAGTGCACCGAGTACGCCGTCGCCAACTCCGCCGCGCGCGTCTGCGCCGCCGTGCTGCACAACGAGCACGCCGTGCTTTCCGCCTCCACGCTCATGACCGGCCAATATGGTGAGGAGGGCATCTTTACCTCCCTGCCGTGCGTGATCGGCGCCGAGGGCGTCGAGGAGGTTTACACGCTCGACCTGTCCGAGTACGAGCTCGAGGGCTTCCACAAGAGCTGCCAGCACATCCGCGACAACATCGCCCAGCTCGACTGGTGGGACGCCGAGGCTTACGACGCGAAGTAGGCCGTTGGCTGCCGCAACCTTGCGAATCTAAGCGCGATACCAAGCGGGCCGCGCCGGAAATCCCCGGCACGGCCCGCTTTTTACGCACGCTGTTCGCTTGCGAATCGAAGGTGAATACTTTTCCCGGTACCTAGTACTGCTCGATGCCCATGTAGCGACGAATCTCGGGGCTGTGGTCGAACACCTTGCCGCGGGCGGCACGCAGCTCGCAGCTCATCGCGTAGAAGAAGATCGGCTCCAGGTACGAACGCACGCTGGCAGGCACTTCACCCACGCCGTACTCGAGCGCGTCGAGCACCATGACCGTATCGGTGTGCGTGTTGAGGAACGCAAGAGCGCGCTCCTCCATGGGGCGGCACTCGCCCGCGCCAAGCTGCACAAAGTAGAACACGCCGGGCTCGGTAGCCTCGAACGGGCCGTGGAAATACTCGCCGGAGTGGATGTAGCAGCAGTGCTGCCACTGCATCTCCATAAGCGAGCAAATCGCCATGGCGTAGGTCTGGCTAAAGTTGGGGCCGGAGCCCAGGATGTAGAAGAACTTGTGCTGCTGGCAGAGCTCGGCAAAACGGGCGCCCAGCTCGGCGTTGACCTTCTCGCGGGCGGCGGGCAGCAGCGCATCCATCTGCTTTAGGCCCTCGTACATGTCGGCGAGTGCCTCGTAGCCTTCCTGCTGGTCGAGCAGCTCGGCGGCGATCAGAGCGCCGATGCCCTGAGGCACCTCGGCCTGCGGCACGCCCTCGCCCCAGGGGTAGACCCAGGTGGTCCACTTGCCGTTGTCGATCTTGGAGCCCTCGCAGTCGGTGAGGGCAACGACCTCGGCACCGGCCGCCAGCGCCATCTCGCAGCCGTCGACGACCTCTTGCGTGTTGCCGCTGTGGCTGCAGGCAATAACGAGCGACTTCGGCCCTAGGCTCTTGGGGGCCATCAGGCAAAACTCGCGTGCCGTGTAGACCGTCGAGGTAAACGTGGTGGCTTCGCGCTTGAGCAGCTCGTTGGCCGGCATCAGGTCGATCATCGAACCGCCGCAGGCGATCCAAAAGACGTTCTCAATCTTGCCCTTGCGCTCGATGATTTCCTGAATCAGATCGTGTGCGTTCATGGTGATGCCCCTTCTTGTGTGGCGGTTTTGAACGACTGCAGCTCGTACCTGCTGTCGTTCTATGTTGTCCTATTTATAACACGTGTAACAAAGCCCGTGAAGTCATCTCGGCAAATTTGTTCTATGTTGTTCTATCTATGGACGTTAGATGTCGAAGACGTAGCGCGAGCCCACGATCTTTTGGCGGCCGAGCAGTAGAGGGCGCCCGCCAGCGTCGGTAAAGTAGGCCTCCATATAGAAGAGCGGCTCGCCGACCGGCACCTCCAACAGCGGGGCCGCCTGAGCATCGGCAAGCGCAATCTCCACGGTGCAAGGGTCGGACTTGAGCGGTGCGCGGCCCGAATGCTCGGCAACGAGCGCAAAGATCGAGTTATCGGTGAGGTCCTTATCGGCAAGTGTCTGCAGATAGGGATGGTCAGCCAGCACAAACTGTCTCTTATACACATCTGACGCTGCCGACGAAC
>CABSMV010000033.1 GCA_902478935.1 uncultured Collinsella sp.
TCGTCGGCAGCGTCAGATGTGTATAAGAGACAGGTACGAAGGCGTCGTCCTGAGCGGTGTACTCGGTGCCGTCGGAGCGACGCAGGTGCAGGCCGTCGCCCTCGCGGGACACGAGCTCCTGCGTGTAGAAGGAGATGAGCGTAGCGAGGCTCGTCGCCAGGCACTTGGGCAGGTTGCCGGTCTCGGCAACGTAGTCCTTGAGCGTGGGCAGGTCGCGAGCGCGCCACTTAGCCGTGGAGTTGAGGCAGATGGAGAGCAGCGCATGATCAATAAACGGGTTGTCGAAGCGGTTTTCGACGGCGGCAGCAAAGGCCTTGCAGTCCTCGACATCCAAGTCGGCGGCAAGCGTCGGAATGACCTCGTCGTAGAGCATGGTGTTCATGAAGCCGCGAATGGTCTCGTCATGCATGCAGTCGCGCACGATATCAAAGCCGGCAACCCAGGAACCCGGAACGAAGGCGGTATGGGCACCGTTGAGGATGCGGACCTTGCGCTTTTTGTACGGGGTGACGTCGGGAGTCACAAAGACACCCGGAAGACCAGCCTTCACAAAGGGAAGCTTCTCGGCAAGCGACTCGTCGCCCTGGATGCCCCACATCTGGAAGGGCTCGCGCACGGCCAGGAAGGGATCCTCGTAGCCCAGATGCTCGGCAACCGCCGCGGCCTCCTTAGGATCGCGGATGCGGCCGGGGACGATGGTGTCGACGAGCGTGGTGCAGACGGTGCAGTCGTTAGCCATCCACTGCGCAAACTCGTCCTCCCAGCCCCAGTCGCTCACATACTGGTTCATGATGCGCAGCAACTCCTCGCCGTTGTGATCGATGAGCTCGCAGGCGAGGACGATGACGCCCGGCTTACCGGCAGCCCAGCGGGTGTGGAGCACCTGGGCAAGCTTGGCGGGGAAGCTCGCAGGTGGCATGTCGTCGGCCTTGCAGGACGGGTCATAGGCGATACCGGCCTCGGTGGTGTTGGAGACGATGATCTCTAGGTCGTCGGAGGCGGCGACCTCCATCATGGCGCGATAGTCGTCCTCACGATACGGGTTAAGGCAGCGGCTGCAGGCGCTGATCACGCGGGACTCGTCAACCGTGTTGCCGTTCTCCTTGCCGCGCACCAGCACGGTGTACAGGTCGTCCTGGGCATTGATACCGTCGGCAAAGCCAAAGGCACCGCTGATGGGCTGCACCATGACGACCTTGCCGTTCCAGCCGGTGGCCTCGTTGCCCATGTCAAAGAAACGGTCGACGAAGGCGCGCAGGAAATTGCCCTCGCCAAACTGCAGAACCTTCTCGGGAGCATCCTTGGGCAGCAAATAGCCCTTGTAGCCGATCTTCTCGAGCGCATCGTAGCTGATGTTCTCCATCTGTGTCTCTCCTTAGATAGCTGTTAGCGTGCAAGCAAAACAGGGGCGCCGCATGTGGCAACGGCGCTCCCGAGTTCGATGTGATTCGATGCAGGCTTATGCCTCGACGGTGTCCAAATCAAAGCCAAAGTAGCGGACCGCGTTGTTGTAGCTGATGTCGCGCACGATACTGCCCAGCAGCTCCATGTCGGCCGGGTACTTGCCCTGCTCGACCCACTCGCCGATCACGCTGCACAGCACGCGACGGAAGTACTCGTGGCGCGGATAGGACAGGAAAGAGCGGGAGTCGGTAAGCATGCCCACAAAGTTGCCCAGCACGCCCTCGTTAGCCAGAGCCGTGAGTTGCTCGCGCATGCCGACCTCGTTGTCGTTGAACCACCAGGCGGAGCCGTTCTGGATCTTACCGGCGGTCGGAGCCTCCTGGAAGCAGCCCATGACGGTATCGATCATGGTGTTGTCGATGGGGTTCAGACTGTACAGGATGGTCTTGGGCAGGCCGCAAGTCTCCTGAATGGAGTTGAGGAAATCGGCGAGCTGGTCGGACGGCGTGTAGTTGGAGATGCAGTCGTAGCCGGTATCGGGACCGAGCTTGGCAAACATGGCGCGATTGTTGTCGCGCTTGCAGCCAAAGTGCAGCTGCATGGCCCAACCCAGACGGACATACTCGCCAGCGACAAACTGCATAAAGGCAGTCTTGTACTTGAGGACCTCTTCCTCGGTAAGCGGCTCGGCAGCCAGACCCTTGGCAAAGATAGCCTCGATCTCGTCGGCGGTAGCCGGGACGTACATAACGTAGTCGAGTGCGTGGTCGGATGCGCGGCAGCCCAGCTCGTGAGCAACGTCGTAGCGCTTGGAAATGGCAGCCTTCATGCCCTCAAAGTCGCTGACCTCAACGCCGGCAACCTCGGAGAGGTGCTTGCAGTAGTCGGCAAACTCCTGGCCGCGCTCGATGCGCAAAGCGGCATCGGGGCGCATGGCGGGAACGACCTGAACGTCAAAGCTGTCGTCGGCGGCAATCTTCTTGTGCCACTCAAAGCTGTCGGCGGGGTCGTCAGTAGTGCAGATCATGCGGACGTTGGACTGCTTGATCAGGTTGCGGCAGGTGAAACTGGCCTCGGCGAGCTTGGCGTTGGCAAGGTCCCAAACCTCCTGGGCAGTCTTGCCGTTGAGGACACCCTCGTAGCCAAAGTAGCGCTTAAGCTCCAGGTGGCTCCACTCAAAGACGGGGTTGCCGACGCAGCGACCCAGGGTCTCGGCCCACTTTTGGAACTTCTCGCGAGCAGGGGCGTCGCCAGTGATAAAGCGCTCGTCGACGCCGTTGGCACGCATCAGGCGCCACTTGTAGTGGTCGCCGCCCAGCCAAACCTCGGTGATGTTCTCGAAACGCTTGTCCTCCCAAATCTCCTTGGGAGAAATGTGGCAGTGGTAGTCGACGATGGGCATGCCCTCGGCAAAGTTGTGGAACAGCTCCTCGCCGGTCTTGGTGCTCAGCAGGAAATCCTGATCGTCCATGAAGTTTTTCATCAAACAACCCCTTTGTTTGCGGAGCGGGCGCACAATACGCTCGTCATCCTCTAGGTGAACGTTCACCATACTAATCCATTACGACTCAAAAGGTGAACGTTCACCTAACAACCATGGGGTGAACGGTAGGTTTTGCCCGTTCAACGGTTGCCGGAGCTGTGACTTGCATGCATTGCGGACCGGTTGGCGTCCCCGAACACCGAACTTGAGCGCTTTTGCTCAGGTGGGTCATGTCCCGACGTACATTTTTGGGAGTATTCAGCATTGGAGCGCGCCGTGCGCCATCCTCAGCGTCCTATTTGGAACGCAGATAGCGCCCGATCGGCATAAAAAGTGCCCCCGATGGCAAATTACGCCATCGGGGGCACTTAAAACAGTCGTTCTGCACCTCATTCAGGGCATGCCAATGCTGAATACTCCCAAAAATGCACGTCGCAAGAGGGGGTACCTGCTCAATCGGCTAAATACCCGCAAGTTCGCAGTAGCGGTCGACATTGCTGGCAAATACCATCTCGACGGCGCCCTTCTGGACGGGCTCCGTCGGGGTCCTTCCCCACAGCAAATAATCGCCCAGTGTCTTGGCGCCGCGATACGCCAGACTCGTCGGGTCCTTATAGACAATATTGGTAAAGATGCCCCGACGCAAGGCCAGGGCGCTTTCGGGAAACAGGTCGTTGCCGATCACCATAACCTGACCGGCCTTGCCGCTCGAGACAAGCGCATCGGCAACCACTTCGGAACCAACGGCAAAAACGCTACAAATGAGCTCAGGGGCGTCCGGCGCACTCAAGCGCTTTTCGAGCTCATGCTTGAGCTGTTTGACTTGCGCATGGGCACCGGCAAGGTCCTCGACCTGCCATGGAATATCTCGTTCGCGCAGGTAATTGTGGAAGGCACGGGCGGTTAGATAGTGTGAATCGGTATATGGGTCGCCCGTCAAAAGGAGCACGCGGGCGTCGGCCCCAGAAGCATTGACCAGGTTTGCCGCCTGCTCGGCCATAAGGCTACCCGCCGTCGAATAGTCGGCCAAGCTCGCACCCAAACGATTCAAATGCGGACGGTCGCCGTCAACGAGCTCAATCGTCACGCCCGCCTCGGCGATCTGCCCCAAAAGCTCAGTCGCACGATCGTCGCCCGGCGCATAGGCGAGCAAGCCATCGATCTTCTCGCCCACCTGCAGACGCTCGTCGATTTGCTCGAGCGCATCAGCGTAGCCGCCCACGCCAAATTCAACACGCTCAACCGTAATGCCCTGGTCGATGACCTCCTGTTCAAAGCGATTGCAGCCTTCCCACAGGTAACGGAAAAAGTACGCTCCCTCGCGCGATGCGCGGGGCAGGCAAAACACCAGATTGATGTCCTTGCGGCGCAGGCTTGAGGCACTTGTGTTGCGGTGATAGCCCATGGCCTCGGCCTTGGCGTTCACCTTGGCGCGCACGGATTCGCTCACGCCGGCCTTTCCCGTCAGGGCCTTGTGCACAGTATTGATGGAAACGCCAAGCTCGGCGGCTATGTCCTTCATGGTTACACGAGCGCTCATGGGATTACTCCGTTATAGATAAGTTGCCAATTTACAGTTCAGTTAACGATACCCCAAAAATACTCTTCAACTCGCCGCGCTCGCGCCCAAATGCGCAAAGTGCCCCGCGAGCGGATGCTCGCGGGGTGTTTGGATGTCAGGCCTTATTTGATACCGCGGCCCAAGTCTTCGGCGATTTTGTCCACGCCCTTAAGTGCGGCGCACGTCTTTTTGTTGGAGCAATGCCCCGTGCAAACGCCACCCTGAGCGCAGTCGGCGCAGGTGCCCTTACGGTAGATGCGCACGCACACGGCGATAAACGCAATACCGACAACAGCCAGTACAACAATATCGATAGGTGCCATAGCAAGCCTCCTCTAGTTAGCCATCACTTACTTTACCCCATTCTCCACCTAGCAAAAAGGAACAGGTTTATTTTGCTCGGTTTTATCTGCGGAAACGTCACATCTCCCCCACCAAAAAGCCCGAGTGTCGCTGGGACACCCGGGCTCGTGAAAAGGGGCTAATCCTTATTCGGACTTAAGCGGAAACTGCGGCGGAAGCAGTATTGGTCTCGTCCTCGTCCGTCCAAGCATACTTGGGCATGGGGCGGAAGATCTGGAAGAGCATCGCAACCAGCAGCACGATAGCCACAACCGTCCAGATGCCAAACTGGCCCAGAACAAGCAGGTTGTAGAACTGGTTGATGAACAGGCCGATAACCCAAGCAAAGGCGCACTCGTAACCGATGGCGATCGCAGTCCACTTGCCGGAATCCATCTGGTTGCGGATGGTGCCAATGGCGGCAAAACACGGAGCGCACAGCAGGTTGAAGGCGCCGAAGGCAACGCAAGCGCCCATGGTGGGGAACATGCCGGCAAACGCGGTCCACAGGCTCGGGTCGGTCTCGCCCGCGTCGGCGACGGACAGCAGCGAGCCGGCGGTGGCGACGACGTTCTCCTTGGCGACGAGGCCAGAGACAGTCAGCGCGGTGGCCTGCCAGGTGCTAAAGCCGAGCGGGGCGAAGATCCAAGCGACCAGGTTGCCCAGCATGGCAAGCACGGAGTAGTCCATAAACTCCTCGGGGATGCCGTCCATCGCAGGCAGGAAGCCAAAGGAACCGTTGTAGCTACCAAAGTTGGAGAGGAACCACACCACGACGGTGGACGCGAAGATGACCGTACCGGCCTTCTTGATAAAGGCCCAGCAGCGCTCCCACACGTGCAGCGCCCAAGAGCGGATCGCCGGGAAGTGGTAAGCGGGGAGCTCCATAACGAACGGCGTCGGGCGACCGGCGAAGAGCTTGGTCTTCTTGAGCATGAGGCCCGAAGCAATGACGGCAAAGACACCCAGGAAGTAGAAGAGCGGGCTGATCCACGCGGCGGTGGTGGAAGAATCGCCGATGATGGAACCCATGAGCAGGGCGATGATCGGCAGCTTGGCGCCACAGGGAATGAACGTGGTGGTCATGACCGTCATGCGGCGGTCCTTCTCGTTCTCGATGGTCTTGGTAGCCATGACGCCGGGGACGCCGCAGCCCGAGGACACGAGCATAGGAATGAAGGACTTACCGGACAGGCCAAAGCGGCGGAACACGCGGTCCATGATAAAGGCGACGCGGGCCATGTAGCCGCAGTCCTCCAGGAAGGACAGCATGACGAACAGCAGGAACATCTGCGGCACAAAGCCGAAGATGGCGCCCAGGCCGCCGACGATGCCGTCGCAGACCAGCGAATCGACCAGGCCACCGTCCTCGGTGCCGCCCGCCACGAGGGCGTCGTGGACCATGGTGGTAATACCCGGAACATACGGGCCATACTCCGCCGGATCAACCGAATCGGCAGCATCGCCCGCGGCCTCGACAGCTGCGTCGTAGGCGTCGCGACCCTGGCCGAGCACATACCAACCGTCGGTACCAAAGAGCTGGTCGTTGGTGAAGTCGGTCACCGTGCCGCCCAAGGTAGAAACGGCGATGTAGTACACGCAGAACATGATGACCACAAAGATCGGCAGGCCCAGGATACGGTTGGTAACCACGCGGTCGATCTTCTCGGAGGTGCTCATCTTTGCCGGAGCCTTGGTGAGGCACTCGTCAATGATGTGGGCAATCACGCCGTAACGCTCGCCGGTGATGATGGACTCGGCGTCGTCGTCGCAGTCCTTCTCGCACTGGGCGACCAGCTGCTCCACGCGAGCGGCCTTCTCCTTGGTGAGGTTGATGAGCTTGCAGGCGTCCGCATCGCGCTCGAACAGCTTGACAGCGTAGTAGCGGCGCTTGTTGGCGGGAACGCTCGCCGGCAGGTTGTTCTCGATGTGGTCCAGAACGTCCTCGATGGAGGAATCGAACTTGTGCTCCGGCACCTGGCCCTTAGAAGCAGCGGACTTCTTGACCTGCTCGAAGAGCTCCTTGATGCCCTTGTTCTTAAGAGCCGAGATCATCATGACCGGGCAGCCGAGCTTCTTGGAGAGCTTGTCCGTGTCGATCTTATCGCCGTTCTTCTCGACCAGGTCGGCCATGTTGAGGGCAACGACCACGGGCAGGCCGGTCTCGATAACCTGAAGCGCCAGGTACAGGTTGCGCTCGAGGTTGGTGGCATCGACGACTTGGACGACCACATCGGGCTCGCCGCTCATGAGGTAATCGCGCGAGCACTGCTCCTCGGGGCTGTAGGGGGAAAGCGAGTAGATGCCAGGGAGGTCCGTGATGGTAACGTTCTTGTCGCTTAGGAGCTTGGCCTCCTTTTTCTCAACCGTGACGCCGGGCCAGTTGCCAACGTAGCCGTTGGCGCCGGTGATCAGGTTGAAAAGCGTGGTCTTGCCGCAGTTGGGGTTACCCGCCAGCGCGACATGGATCTGAGAATCCGCCATTCAATCCTTCTTCCTTGTGTGCCTGCGCTGCTTTCTCCGCGCAGGCTGGATAATGTGCTTCAAAGATGCTGCATTAAGTTAGAAAAACCTAACTTTATCTGCAGAAATATGCGCCGCGAGTCCTTACTGAACCTCGACGACGGCGGCCTCCTCCTTGCGGATGGAAAGCTCGTAGCCGCGCACGTTGATCTCGACCGGATCACCGAGCGGTGCGACCTTCACGACCTTGAACGAAGTGCCCTTGATGAGCCCCAGGTCCATAAGGTGGCGGCGAAGCGCACCCTCACCGTGAAGCTTGACGATGGTGGAGCTCTCGCCCACCTTAACGTCACCCAACGTCTTCATCCTCTTGTCCCCCCTTCGGTTTTTATCAAATGCTGCGAACTAACCGACGGTCATGATGTGCATGGCGACCTTGGAATCGATGCCAAAGCGTGCGCCCAGCACAGTGACGATGATATTGGCGCCACTCGAGCTCACCACGTGGATTTCGCTGCCCTCGACAAAGCCGAGGTCCTTGAGGTGGTGCTTCATATCCTCATTGCCCTTTACACGAGACACGCGCACGGTTTCGCCCGCTTTTACCATCGAAAGCGGCATTGCCGGCATCTGCGGTCCGCAAGACATGAGTGGCTCCTAACGTCAGTTCGTCCTCAACATCGACGCAGTAAAAGTTAACCACGCCTATGTTCGCTTTAGTAAACTAACACGTGGTTAACTTTTTGGAAAGGGTCCCCATTCAGATTTCGAAAAAGTTTCCTATACGAAACAAAAGGGCGCGGCAAAGAGCTGTCCTTTGCCGCGCCCTGTCATGCTTAGAGCGAGAGGTTTCTGATCGACGTGACGCAGGAGGCCTCATCCACACCCGAAACGCGGAACACGACATCCTCGCCACATTCGCCGCAGAGTGCCATGAGCCCTATAACGTCGCGGCCATCGGTATGGCGGTCGCCGATGCTGACCGACACGTCACTACGATGTTTGGCAATGATGTCGTAAAGCAGCGCAACCGGGCGGGCATGCAGTCCTAACGGATCTTTAATCGTCTTCGTAAACTCGACCATGTCCCCTCCCGCGACATCGCACATTCAGCCGGCAAACCCAGCCACGTGGTAGTTATTGTACGTTACCGGCGCACCCCCGTCTCACAAAAAACGAGGGAAGGCACACGTCCTTCCCTCGTTACAGACAATAGGTAGCCGCTCGCCTACATCAGGCGCAAGCTGACGTCCTTGAGCTGGGCGCCAGAAACGGCACTCGGGGCGCCCGACATGAGGTCGGAGCCGCTAGCCGTCTTGGGGAACGCCATGACGTCGCGGATGGAATCGGAGCCGGTGAGCAGCATGCACACGCGGTCCAGGCCCAGAGCGAAACCGCCCATCGGGGGCGCACCAAACTTGAGCGCCTCCATGAGGAAGCCGAACTGAGACTCGGCGCGCTCCTCGGTAAAGCCCAGAAGCTTGAGCATGGACATCTGCATCTCGGCGTTGTGGATACGCATACCGCCGCCGCCGGCCTCAAAGCCGTCCATGACAAAGTCATAGGTGCAAGAACCGGCTGCCAACGGATCGGCCTCGATCTTGGCGATGTCGGTCTCGGTCGGCAGGGTGAAGGGCTGGTGCTCGGCAGCGTAAGCCTTGCGGTCCTCATCCCAGTGGAACAGCGGGAAGTTGACGACCCACAGGAAGTCGTGGCCCTCGCGCTTGATCTCGAGTGCGTTGGCCATGTGAGAACGCATACCGCCCAGAATCTCGTCAGAGAGCAGACGCGGGCCGGCGGCGAACATCACAAGGTCGCCAGGCTCGACGTCCATGCGCTCGCGCAGAGCCGCCATCTCCTCGTCCGAGAAGAACTTGACGATGGGGCTGTTGATGGAGCCGTCCTCGCGGAAGGCGATCCATGCCAGGCCCTTGGCGCCAAACGTGGAGGCCACGCCGGAGAGCTTATCAATCTTAGCACGTGCCCAGGCACCGGCGCCCTTGGCGTTGATGGCCTTGACGACAGAACCCTCCTCGTTCGCGGCGGTCGCAAAGACCTTGAACTTGGAGTTAGCAAAGATGTCGGTCAGGTCGACCAGGTGCATGCCATAGCGGGTATCGGGCTTGTCGGAGCCATAGGTGTCCATAGCCTCCCAGTAGTTCATGCGACGCAGCGGCGTGGGCATCTCGACGCCCATGCGGCCGAAGGCATCGGCCAGGACCTCTTCGAGCGCGCTCATGACATCGTTCTGGTCCACGAAGGACATCTCGATATCGACCTGAGTGAACTCGGGCTGGCGGTCGGCACGCAGGTCCTCGTCGCGGAAGCACTTGGCAACCTGGTAGTAGCGCTCGACACCACCGACCATGAGCAGCTGCTTCAGGAGCTGCGGGGACTGCGGCAGGGCGTAGAAGTTACCCGGCTGGATGCGGCTGGGGACGATGAAGTCGCGGGCGCCCTCGGGCGTGGACTTGAACAGGGAGGGCGTCTCAACCTCCATGAACTCACGGTTGTGCAGCGCCTCGCGAATGGCAAAGGTGAAGTCGGAGCGCAGCTTGAGGTTGGCCATCATTTCGGGACGACGGAGGTCCAGATAGCGATAGCGCAGGCGGGTGTCCTCGCTGGTCTCGATGCCGTCCTCGATCTGGAACGGCGGGGTGACGGACGTATTGAGTACCTCGGCGTGGTCGGTCAGGACCTCGATCTCGCCGGTCGCGAGCTTGGTGTTGGTGGTCTCCTCGCCACGAGCGCGCACGACGCCGTGGATCTTGATGGGCCACTCGGGACGCATGGTCTCGGCGATCTTAAAGGCATCGCCGTCGGAGTGCTCGGGGTCGAAGGTGAGCTGCGTGATGCCCTCGCGGTCGCGAAGGTCACAGAAGATAAGGCCGCCGTGGTCGCGGCGACGGCTCACCCAACCGGTGAGGGTGACCTCTTCGCCCACGTTCTCGAAGCGAAGCTCGCCGCAGGTACGGGTGTGCATGGAATGCTCATCGATGGGACGGGTCTGGCTCATACCAGTGATCCTCCTTTATGGATCTGTGCCGCCCCGTGTCGTTCCGGGCGGCGTCGTACAGATTTGCCCAGCCTGCGTAAACCGCGCAGCCGGGCATGGCGTTCTATCTTATCGCACCCGCGTCGATGTGCCGCGAAAAAGTAGCTCTTGCCCAAAGACTTGACGGAGACGAAACAATTGACGCGGCCTGGCCGTCGCCCAAGCGCGCGGCGTGCGACAATGTGCCCCAATACAACCGCACTCGGAAAGGCCCGTCATGACCGCACGCCTCATCGTTATGGATATCGACTCCACGCTCATCAACCAGGAGGTCATCGACCTGTTGGGCGAGGAGGCCGGCGTGGGCGAGCAGGTAGAGCAGATCACCGAGCGCGCCATGCGCGGCGAGCTCGACTTTAAGCAGGCGCTCGAGGAACGCGTGGGGCTGCTTGCCGGCTTGGATGAGAGCGTATTCGAGCGCACCTTTGAGCGCGTGACGTTTACCCCCGGCGCGCCGGAGCTTGTGCGCTCGGCACACAGCAAGGGCTGGAAGGTCGGCGTGGTAAGCGGCGGCTTTCACGAGGTCGCCGACAAGATCGTGGCCGCCGCGGGCATCGACTTTTGCCTCGCTAACCGCCTGGAGGTCGTGGACGGCAAGCTCACCGGTAAGCTGGCGGCAGACATCGTGACCAAGGAGTCCAAGCTCATCCAGCTGCTGGATTGGGCGGTTGAGTGCGGTGTCGACATGGCCCACACCGTCGCGATCGGCGACGGCGCCAACGACATCCCCATGATTCAGGCCGCGGGCACGGGCATCGCGTTTTGCGCCAAGCCCAAGACGCGCGAGGCCGCCCCGTTTGCCATCGACGAGCGCAACCTGATGCTCGCCATGGACATCATCCTGCGCGACTAGCCGATCCGTCTAACAATTGAATCAGTCTGTCCTATAGTTTCCGAACAATTTTGTCTTAGTGTTCGGAAACATACCCTTTGAGTGCTAGACTTTGCGCCGTCGAAGGGAACATATATGGATAAGCGAGATCTTGAGCAGTTGCTGAGCGATGTTGCCGGCGGAGCAGTCGCCCCGGCAGACGCCCTCACGCGCATCCAGACGGCGCCAACCGCCGACCTGGGTTTTGCACAGCTCGATCTTTCGCGCGGGGTGCGCCAGGGAGCCGGCGAGGTTGTCTACGGCGCCGGTAAAACCGCCGAGCAGGTTGCCGCCATTATCGAAGCACTGCGCGATGCCGGCCAGGAGCGCATCCTGGTCACGCGCCTGGACGCCGAAAAGGCAGCCCGCACCTCGGAGCTCCTCGACAACGGCATCGACCTGGGATATGCCCCGGACGCACAGCTCGCCCTCGTGGGAGGCAAGCCCTCCCCCACCGGCAACGGACGCATCGTCGTCGCCTGCGCCGGCACGAGCGACCTGCCCGTCGCCGAAGAGGCGGCAGTGACGGCCGAGTTCTATGGCAACGAGGTCAATCGCCTCTACGACGTAGGTGTCGCCGGCCTGCACCGTCTGCTCGCGCATGCCGAGGAGCTTGCCCAGGCACAGGTGGTCATCGCCATCGCCGGCATGGAAGGCGCGCTGGCGAGCGTTATCGGCGGCCTGGTGAGCTGTCCGGTCATTGCCGTTCCCACCAGCGTGGGCTACGGCGCGAGCTTTGGTGGCGTAGCCGCACTGCTCGCCATGCTCAACTCCTGCGCCAGCGGCGTTTCGGTCGTCAATATCGACAATGGCTTTGGTGCCGCATACCAGGCAAGTCTTATCAATCATCTGAGCGCCGGCACACCCCGCGCCCGTTAAGGAGCATTCCATGTCTAACCATCAGCACACGCTTATCATCGATGGCACCTCGGGCATCAGCGGCGATATGACCGTCGCGGCCCTGCTCGACCTGGGCGCCAGCGAGGAGCACCTACGCGAACAGCTCGCCACGCTGCCGGTCGACGGCTTTTCGATCGCCGTGACGCGCGTAAACAAGCATGGCATCGACGCCTGCGATTTCGACGTCCAGCTTGCAGAGGGGCTCGAGAACCACGATCACGATATGGCCTGGCTCTACGGCAACGAAGCGGGCACCGAGCACATGCACGAGCATGAGCACCACCATCATGACCATGATGAGCACGAACACGAGCACTGCCACGAGCATGACCATGAGGGTCACCATCACGCCCACCACCATCACCACCGTTCTTTGACGGATGTCACCGCCATCATCGATGGCTCACGGCTAAGCGATGGTGCCAAGCGTCGTGCCCTCGCCATTTTTTCCGTACTCGCCGATGCCGAGGCAAAGGCTCACGGCAAAACGCCCGACACCGTCCTGTTTCACGAGGTGGGCGCCGTCGACTCCATCGTCGACGTCTGCTCTGTCGCCATCTGCCTCGACGACCTTGGTATTGAGGACATCGTGGTCGAGTCGCTCTCCGAGGGTCACGGCACCATCCACTGTGCCCACGGCCTCATGCCCATTCCCGTCCCCGCTGTCGTCAACCTGTGCCAGGCGGGCAATATCGCCCTCACGCCTGCACCGGTCGCCGGCGAGCTCGTGACGCCGACGGGCGCCGCCATCGTCACCGCGCTGCGCACGTCCGACCAACTGCCCTCACGCTACCGCATCGAAGCCGTCGGCTACGGCGCCGGCAAACGCCCCTACGAAGGTTGCTCCGGTACGCTCCGCTGCCTGCTCGTTCACGCGGACGCATAGCCATGGATGCCCGCAAGGCAAAAAGCCGCGCTGCCATCGTTACGGCGTTCTCCGAGCTCCTGTGCGAGAAAGACTACGGCAAGATCACCGTCGGCGACATCATCGCTCGTGCCCACGTAGGTCGGGCCACGTTCTACGGGCTCTTCAAGAGCAAAGATGACCTGCTCGCTGAGCTCGTGCGCGATATCTGCACCCATGCCCTCGACGATGACGGTACGCCCCTCGATGACCCACTCGTACAGGTCGAGCATATCCTCAACAACCTCTGGAATCGTCGGCAGGGTGTACGGGCACTGGTAGCCGGCGCCGGCTCACGCGTCTTCGCCGACTGCTTACGCAAGACCATCATGTCACGAGCAGCCGAAACCGTGCCCGTCGACCCCTCAGGCCCCGCCGGCACCATGGACCGAAGCTTCCTACTACACCACATAGCCTCAAGCTTTGTAGGAATGGTCCAATGGTGGGCCTGGCACAATTTCCAAGCAGATAAAGCCGACGTAGCCAAAGACTACCTCTCAGCCATAAAGCCCCTCTTCACCTAAGTAAGAAGCTCATCCCAAATCATCGACCCAACCCAGGGCTCCGCGCACCCCAAAGTGTCACTCGCGCCTCAACGCCCCCACCAGCAACAAGCCCCTCCCATCCAAATTCAGATATATATGTTGGGTTGCTTGCTCGAGCGCAGCAAAGACCCTGCAGCCGTCCGCATGGGGTAACTTCCCAGCGCACTCCGCAGGACGAAAGAACCCCCGCCGCAAGTGCGCAGCGGGGGTTCTTTCATGTCCGAGGACGCGCTGGGAAGTTACCCCATGCGGACGGCGGACAACCTATGTAGCCTCAGACTAGAACATGCCCAAGAAACCATGCACAAACAGCGCAGCCAGAGCAGCGCCGACAAACGGAGCGATGCCAGGAACGAGCAGGCCGTACTTCCAGTTGTTGTCAGCCTTGTTCTTGATCGGCAGCACCTGATAGGCCATGCGAGGACCAAGGTCACGAGCCTGGTTCATGGCGAAGCCGGTGATGCCGCCCATGCCCATGCCAACGGCCCAAACGATCAGGCCGACGCAGATGGCGAGCATCAGAACGTTCTCGCCGGCGCGGTTAGCGGCAGCGAGGATGGCGCTGATGAACACAAAGGTGCAGATAGCCTCGCAGAAGAAGTTACGGGCGTAGTTCGTACCCTCGGTGGTGGGGTTGGTCGAGAAGATGTTGCGCTGGGCAATGGGGTCGACGACGCCATCGGAAGCCTTGAACTCATCGGCATACATCAACCACGCGATCACGGCGCCCGCAAAGCCGCCGAGCATATCGGCAATCATGAAGGGAATGCAGCTGCTCCACGGCACCAGGCCTACGATGCACTGGGCAAGCACCATGGCGGGGTTCATGCACACGGCGCCGCCAAAGACAAACAGGCAGACCGAGATGCCAAAAGACCAGGTGGTGATGGCAAACATGTGGCCGGAGCCCTGATACTTGGTGCCCTTGAGCACGGTATCGCAGTGCACGCCCACGCCAAAGATGATCATGAGGGCCGTTGCGCCGAATTCACAGAGGAGTTTGGTAAGCATAAAACCTTATCTTTCTTGTCGGTTACAAACGATTCGTTTAGGCAGCGCACTAGTGCTGCGCGACGACAACGCCCAGGCCATCGGGAATGACGGCCACCTTGGCATCGGCACCCTTCATCTCAAAGGCGAGCTTGAGCGCCTCCTCGAGGGTGTTGACCGGCGTCATGTGCATATCCTTGATCATCTGGTGATCGCACAGGTCGGTGACCATGATCACAGGGTGATGCGCCAGGATGCGGGCAAAGATCTGGCTCGTCCACTGATCGGGCAGGGTCTCGTCCTTAGGACGGTCGATGCAGGCGCGCTCAAACTCCGCCGGGTCGTTGTCGGCGATGTTGTGATAGAAGCCCTCGCCGCCGTGACCGTCGGCACAACCGGCGACATCAATGATCACGCCGCCCTCGGGAAGCGTGGCCTCGGCAGCGCACATGCCCTTCACGGCCTGATAGATGTTCTGGTCGAGCGGGTAACCGCCGTTGGTGGTGATGGCAATCTCGCACTCAACGGGCTCAACGCCGGCAAGGCTCTTCACGAACTCGCAGCCAGCCTCGTGCGCCTTGTGGATGTCACCGGCAAAAGAACCGATGACCTCGTGCTTGCCGTTGAGCACCACGTTAAGCACAAAGGCGAGGTGGGCCATCTCGGCGGCGGCGAACATATCCTCGCTCACGTGGTTGTGGCACAGGTTGCCGGCACGCGAATGGGAATCGTTCACAAACTGACCGTTGTGGTTGTACATGATGGTCTTGTAGCTGGCGATACCGGGCAGCACGGACTTGCGGCTGCCAGAGAAACCGGCAAAGAAGTGCGGCTCAATGAAGCCCTCTGCAAGCAGCAGATCGCAATCGGCGGCAATCTTGTTGATGATGCACTCGCCACCAGAAGGCAGGGTACCGATCTTTTTCATCATGCTGTCGTCAGTCGCGACGTGCATAACGATTTCCTCGTTGGCAACGATCTCCTCGCCATACTTGTTGACGAGTTCCTCGTGTGTCGACGGACGGTGCATACCCGTAGCAACCAAAATACGCACGCGAGCCTCGGGCGCAGCGGAATGGATGTGATGCAGCAGAATAGGCATCGTCACACGCGAGGGAACGGGACGCGTATGATCGGAGCTAATGATGACAATATCCTTCTTGCCAGCACAAAGCTCCTCGAGCGAAGGCGAGCCATAAGGGTTGGCAAGCGATTCCTCTACCAGCTCTTCCTGCGATTTTGTAGTCTTAAACTCGTTTTGATGACCTTCCATCACACCCGCGAAGTTCTTATCCTCGAGCTCCAGATGCAACGTCTTGTGGTCAAACGGCAGTTCACATTCAAACAATGACGAGCGCCCTCTTCCTTTCAACTGACACACTAGACAAACCGTTGGAAGGATACGCCGCTCACCGAAAAACACCACCGTCCACCGGCTCATTAACACAACGTTCATATTTGACCCACAACAAAACGGCCGCGACCCCAAACGGGACCGCGGCCGCTACAGTCGTAAGGCGAGAAGCGCCAAATGCATCTCAATCCCGATCGATAAGACACGAGGCGCGAAGCGCCAAACGCGCCGCCAGGACAGACCCCATCCAAAACGCGCGAAGCGCGCCAATATTCCCCCAGCAATAATCCGCCGAAGACCGGACATCGCAGGGCCCGCCATAGGTTTACTTTTAGGCACACTCCGCACTGATATTTTCTGTATTGAAGACGTCGATGATGCACCCGTATACCATTGACGTCGACACCATCAGATGCGGACCGCGCGGTGACCCCACATTCCGCTGGCGCCCACAGGGCTGCCCTCGTTTCCTGACATGTCCCGCGCGGGCCGCGGCGAGCCGAGACCGCCGCATGACCTAATAGGAGCATGGAGCGATACCGCGGACCCGAACAACCGCATTCTATCGCGCCCCGTCAGTGTGCCGTCTGCCCGGTCCAGGCGAGCACGGAAAGAACGGAGCGAGACATGAGAACCGAATCGACACCCGGCGCCCGCGGGCCGGTCTTCTGCGGGGTCGACACCCACGCCGACTCGCACTGGCTGTGCGTCCTCGACTGGAGGGGCCGCAAGGTCCTGTCCCGCCAGTTCCCCGCCGACGCGGCGGGATACGAGGCGCTCGCCGGGGCGATCGCGGCGGCCGGGGAGCCGGCCTGCGTCGCGATGGAGGGGACGTCGTCCTACGGGGCGGGCCTCACCAGGCACCTCGCGTCGCTGGGGATGCCCG
>CABSMV010000034.1 GCA_902478935.1 uncultured Collinsella sp.
CTCGAGCAGTATGCCCCCGCGCTCGCCCCCGCCGCCCCCCGCGTCGCTCGCGTTCTCGAGGTCGGTTGCGGCACGGGCTGCATCTCGCTCTCCCTTGCCTGGGAGCGCCGCGGCCACGTTACCTGCACCGCTACCGATATCGAACCGCGCGCCATCGACCTGGCCACCAAAAACCGCGACGCGCTCGGGCTTACGTCCGATGAGGTCGCCTTCAGCCTCACCAACCTGGTGAGCTCCATTTCCCGCGAAGAGTGGGGCACGTTCGACGTGCTCGTCTCCAACCCGCCTTACATCCCGACCGACGTCATGCGCTCACTGCCGCACGAGGTCAAGGACTTTGAGCCCGACCTGGCGCTCGAGGGCGGCGCCGACGGCCTCGATATCTTCCGCCGCCTGCTCAACGCGGCGCCCTATATGCTGCGCGCCGGCGGTCTGTTTGCCTGCGAACTCTACGAAGGCGCCCTCGACGCCGCCGCCGAGCTCTGCCGCCAAGCGGGTCTTTCGGACGTGCGCATCGTCCGCGACCTTACCGATCGCCCCCGCATCGTCCGAGCCATCGTCACCGAGCCCAAACAGCGCCAGTAATATTTATTAACTGGTTAGCAAAAATTATAAAGTAGTTTATAATTAGGACGCCTGAAAGAGGTCGGCCCATGCAACCTCCTACCTTTCGGGAAATCATTGCCCTACTCAAGCACGATGGATTCGTGAAGGTCGCGCAAGTCGGTAGTCATGCTAAGTATGTTTCTGGTGACCGTGTTGTCACCGTGAACGGCTCTGGTAGTGATCGACCAAAGAAGGGCACGTGGGCAAGTATTCGTCGCCAAGCTGGATGGTAGTTGGAGGCAAAATGAGACAGCGATTTACCTATGACTGCGTTCTCATAAAAGAAGACGACGGTTACTGCGCTAGCTTCCCGCAGATTCCCGGCGCCTTTGCCGATGGCGATACGCGCGAAGAAGCGATTGCCCATGCCACCGAGGCGCTGATGGCGTTTTTGGCCGACGACCTCAACAACGGTTTGACTCCGGCAGGGTACGAACGCTCGGCCGAGGTCGTGGCCCTTTCAGTCGAAATCGACCACGAGGACGCTCGGGAAGCGGCGTGCCGAACATTTAAAGACGCAGCGCTGGACCTCAAAGTCTCCGCTCCGCGGATTACCGCGCTGGTCAAAGCCGGAAAGCTCGATGTTGAACTCGTCGACGGTCGTCGGATGATAACGATAGACAGCATCGAGCGCTACGCCGCCCAAGAACGCCACGCCGGCAGGCCTAAGAAGTTCGTGGCGGTCCAATAACCCCCTCACTTTCACCGACTACTACGGCCGCTCACCAAACCAACATGCGCTCTGGGCAAATGGGTTAAACGTTTCGTGCGAAAATGCCCCTCAGCAAACAAACATTTACCAGAGCGTAAGGGGCTGGCATACGCATGCAGACGGTCTATCGGGTATACGAGGGAACGCGCGAGCCGCATCGGCTTGCCGTCGAGCGTACGGCCGAGGTGCTCGGCTGTGGCGGTCTGGCCTTGATCCCGACCGAGACCGTCTATGGTGTCGCTGTGGCAGTCAACGCCTTTTCGGACGCCGTGCCTCAAGATACAAGCGAATTCCCATCGTGGCCGCGCGATCCGCAGGCTGCCGTCAATGGCGCCGCGGTCCCTGCGCTCGGTACCGGCTACCGCCGCATCTTTACTCTCAAGCGGCGCGAGCTCACCCAAACGGTGGCCTGGCTGGTTGATGGCGCCGAGGCCCTCGACCGCTACGGCGTGGATATCCCCGAAGAGGCTCGCGTGCTTGCCCGACGATGCTGGCCGGGCGCCCTGACTATCGTGGTCAAGGCGGCTCCCTGCGTGCCGACCTTTATGCGCGCCGCCGACGACACGGTGGCACTTCGCGCGTCGGCCTCGCCTGTGGTGCAGGCGCTCATCCGCTCCTGCGGCAGTCCACTTGCCTGTACTAGCGCCAATACGCATGGGGCGCCCTCGCCGGCAAGCTTTGCCGCCGTCGAGGGTCGCATCCTGGAGGGTGTCGATGTTGCCGTCGACGCCGGTGAGACCCCGTGTCGCGACGCCTCGACCATCGTGTCGTTCCAGCACGGCGGGCTCCAGATCCTGCGCCAAGGCGCACTTCCCGCATCAGAGATCGAGCGGGTCCTGTCCGACCCGATGCAATAGAAAGGTGTAAGCGATGTCGTTGAATCTGGGCAGCCTGGGCATGGAAGATGCCTCGTTTGACTTTGGCGGTTCCTACATCATGGCGCTCGACTGCGGCACCACTTCGGTACTTGCGACCATCGTCGACGAGTACGGATGCATCGTCGCGCAGGCACGCCGCAGCGTCAAAACCAGCTTCCCGCGTCCCGGCTGGGTGGAGCAAGACCCCATGACGGTCCTTGCCAGCCAGATCGCGGTCATGATGGAGGTCCAGTTTAAGAGCGGGATTCATTCCGACCGCATCGCCGCCATCGGTATCTCCAATCAGCGTGAGACCACGGTGGTCTGGGACCGCGTGAGCGGCCAGCCCATCTATAACGCCATCGTATGGCAGTGCCGTCGTACCGCGTCTCTAGTCGATAATTTGGTTGAGCAGGGCGCAGAAGAGCTGGTGCGCTCCCGCACGGGGCTTACGCTCGACCCGTATTTCTCGGCCTCCAAGGTGCAGTGGATTCTCGATAACGTCGACGGCGCGCGCGAGAGTGCGGCGGCGGGCGACCTTATGTTTGGCACCATCGACACGTGGCTCATCTACAATCTCACCGGTGGCCAGGTCTTTGCTACCGACTACACCAATGCTAGCCGTACCGCACTCTTCAACATCCATACGCTCGAATGGGACGACGATCTGCTGGCGCTTTTCGACATTCCGCGCTCCATGATGCCCGAGGTTCGCTGGAGCTCGGGTGACTACGGCCGCGTCGCGAGCGATATTATGACCAACATGCCGCCCATCATGGGCGTGGCGGGCGACCAGCAGGCTTCGTTGTTCGGCCACTGCTGCTTCCATCCCGGTCAGACCAAGAACACCTACGGTACGGGCTGCTTTATGCTCATGAATACCGGTGACGAGATCGTCGAATCCAAGAACGGCCTGGTTTCCACGATTGGTATCGCCGCGGACGGCAAGATCAGCTATGCGCTCGAGGGCTCCATTTTTGCCGCCGGCTCCACCATGAACTGGCTGCGCGACAACATGGGCATCATCTCCAACGTGACCGAGTCGGCGCAGCTTGCCGCCTCGATTAGCGACAACGAGGGCTGCTACTTTGTTCCCGCCTTTGCGGGCTTGGGTGCTCCCTGGTGGGATCCGCATGCCCGCGGTATCGTATACGGCCTGACTGGTGCTTCGAGCCGCGCAACCATCGTGCGTGCCGCCTGCGAGTCCATGGCCTATCAGAGTTACGACGTGCTGCGCGCCATGGAGCAGGACGTGGGGCTTACGATTGAGCGCCTGTCTGTCGACGGCGGTGCCTCACGCAACGAGTTCATCATGCAATTCCAGGCTGACCTGCTGGATATCCCCGTGCTGCAGTGCGAGACGGTCGAGACTACGGCAATCGGCGCCGCGTACCTGGCGGGCCTTGCCGTCGGCTACTGGGAGGACTTGGAGGAGCTGGAGCAAAACGCCCAGATCGTCAAAACCTTCCATCCTCACATGTCTGCCGAGCGCCGTGAGAGCAACCTCGCTGGTTGGCGTGATGCCGTCAAGCGCTCGCTCAGCACCGCACAGTAGGGCTGCGACGGGTCACTCAATACAGCAAACCGCTAAACTTATGCATGGCGCGCGGCGGCAACATCGCTGTGCGCCATGTCAGCAAGGCCGTTTTGCGGCCGCAACGAAAGGGGCAATCAACCCATGACCGTTACCTACGATGCGTCTCGCGTGACGCTTGTCGACCATCCGCTCGTCCAGCACAAGCTGTCGATCCTGCGCGATAAGTCGACCGGCGCCAACCAGTTTCGGCAGCTCGTGCGCGAGCTTGCGCTTTTTGACGGCTACGAGGCCATGCGCGACCTGCCCATGGAAGACGTCGAAGTCGAGACCCCCATCACTACCGCCACGTTTAAGCAGCTTGCCGGCAAGAAGCTCGCCATCGTTCCCATCCTGCGTGCCGGTCTTGGCATGGTCGACGGCATCCTCGACCTGGTGCCCTCTGCCCGCGTGGGCCACATTGGCATGGAGCGCGACGAGGTCACCCACGAACCGCATGAGTATTACTGCAAGATGCCCAAGGATATCGACCAGCGCATCTGCCTGGTCGTCGACCCCATGCTCGCCACGGGTGGCTCAGCCGAGATGGCTATTAGCTACCTGCGCGAGCGCGGTGTCAAGGACATCCGCATGCTGTGCATCGTCGCCGCGCCCGAGGGTCTCAAGTCACTGACCGAAAAGGACCCCGACGTACATATTTATACGTGCGCCATCGATGACCATCTCAACGAGGCCGCCTACATCGTTCCCGGCCTGGGTGATGCTGGTGACCGTATTTACGGAACGCTCTAAGCACTGAGCGATATCGGTTGCAGCCGCAAATACGAAGAAACGGTGCGCGCGGGCGAGCAAAAGACGTCTGCGCGCACTCCTGTTAACGGACGTTTTGCCCTGCAGGGTTCGAGAAAAACGTATTACCGTACCTGCGGCATAAAGAAGGTCTTAAGAAAACGAACAGGTGCGTATTAACCGATGCTTTTTCGGTTGTACTTTAGCGATTGGCTCGTACAATAGTCACCAATGTTTGGCGGGAACTGTTCTGTAAAGCGTTAAAAAGGAAAGTGAGGACGCCAGTGTTTCAGATAGCCGATCTGCTCGCTATCGTTGCAGGCGCCATCGCGGGCGCGGTCGCCTTTCTTCCCTTTGTTTTTACGCTCAAGCCGGTTCTTGACGATAAGCAGAATGCGGACATGCTCAAGGGCATGGTGAGTCTCGCGGTCTCGGCGATTGCGTTGCTTGTCTTTACCCTGGTCGTGTTCGCGTTGTTCGGAGAGGCGTTTCGTATGTTCCTCTTGGGCGAGGCGATCGGCTTCGTGGCCTTTATGGCCGCCTGCACGGTCCGTGTCGCCAAGGTACTGCGGGATCCTCATGAGGTCGAAAGGTAAGTCGTGGAAATTTTTGAAAAGCTGCCCGATGAGATTAATCATCTGGTTAGCGAGTTCAGCTCCACCCCCGTCGTGGGCGATCTGAGCTGCGGTATCACGCAGTACTCGTTTTGGCTGATCGTCTCCACGATCGTGCTCCTGATCGTCCTGGCCGTGTTCAAGAAGAAGCAGACCCTGGTTCCCAAGGGCTTCTTCGTCAACGGTTTCGAGTACATCATCGAGTACGTCGAGAACGATATCGGCAAGGGCGTCGTGGGTGAGAACTGGAAGAAGCACTTCCCGTTCCTGTGCTCGCTTTTCCTGTTCATCCTGATCAATAACATGATCGGCCTGATCCCGGGAATGAAGCCCGGCACCGGCGCTATCGGCTCCACCGCCGCGCTCGCCATCTTCGCTTTCGTGTACTTCATCTACTACGGATGCAAGGCTCACGGCGTGATCGGCTACATCAAGAGCCTCGCCCCGGAGGGCGTGAGCTTCCCGATGAACGTGCTTGTGTGGGTCGTCGAGCTCTTTTCGACCTTCCTGCGCCTTATCACGCTCGCCGTCCGTCTGTTCTGCAACATGTTCGCAGGACACGTGGTCATGGGTTCGTTCGCCATCATGGCGAGCATGTTCATGCAGCCGCTGCTTCAGCAGGCTTCCGCGGCCCACGCCGTTGGCGCCCTGCCTTCGCTTGCCTGGCTTGCCATCCTCATCCTGATCTACGCGATCGAGCTTGTGGTCGGCGCCATCCAGGCCTACGTCTTCACGGTCCTTACCGCCGTGTATGTCTCCGAGGCAGAGGAGGTCGCGGAGGAGGAGTAGTCTTCCGTTCGCGCCTCAAAGGTAAGGCAATTCGTTAAACCGCCGGTGCCCGTACCCATGGAGCCCGGCAGTTATAAAAAGGTTATCCTGCGTGAAATAAGACACGCACGACAAAGGAGGAATCGTGGGAGTTATCGGTTACGGTCTCGGTGTTATCGGCGCTGGTCTTGCTATCGGCCTGTCTGCTCTGGGTGCTACGGGTGCTATGGCCCGTCAGCCTGAGGTCCAGGGCCGCGTGTTCACCGTCTTCATCATGGGCTCCGCCTTCGGCGAGGCTCTGGCTCTGATCGGCTTCGTTGTCGCGCTGATCGTTAAATAGCACGGAGCGTCAAGTATGAATCTTTCATCCCAGAAGAGCGCGATCGCACTCTCCGCGTCCGCGGCCGCGCTGCTCATGCCGGTTTCCGCGTTCGCCGAGGACGGCGCTGCCGGTGCGGACATCCTCATCCCTAAGATGGCGGAGTTCATCCCGGCGCTTATCGCCTTCCTGATCATCTGGATCGTGCTGGCCAAGGTCGCCCTGCCGGGCATCATGAAAACCATGGAGGAGCGCGGCAAGAAGATCGAGGAGAGCCTCGACGAGGCCGAGAAGACCAAGCAGGAGGCCATCGCCAAGCGCGCTGAGTCCGACTCGATCGTCACCGACGCCCGTCGTCAGGCTGCCGACATCGTTCTCGAGGCCCGTAAGGACGCCGAGTCCGAGCGCGCCCGTATCATCGAGGCTGCTCACAAGGAGGCCGAGGAGATCATCGCCAAGGCCCATACGACCGTCGAGGACGAGCGCAAGTCCATCTACGCCGGTGCCGCGAGCTCCATCGCCGACCTGTCCGTTGCCGTCGCCACCAAGATCGTGGGCGAGGCACTCGAGGACGAGGCCGAGCAGAAGAAGCTCATCGAGCGCTACATCCAGGAAGCAGGTAGCCTGAATGCCGACTAGCCGCTATCAGGACAAGGTGCTCGAGACCTACGCGCGCTCCCTTTTGGAAGCCGCCAAGGCCGAGAACCATGTGTTCGAGGACCTCGAGATGATCGAGCGCCTGGCTAGCGCCAGCCCCGAGATCATCGCCGTGCTCGACACCATGTCCAAGCGCGACCAGCTCGACCTTCTTCCCAAGGTGGCAGCTGCCTTTAAGTATGTTGCCGAGGAAGACGAGGATGTAGTGGGCGTGACCGTCACCACGGCGATCCCGCTCGACGACGAGCTGCGTCAAACCATCACTAAGAAATGCGAGCAGGACTTCGGCCGCAAGGTATTCCTTATCGAGCAGGTCGACCCGTCTATCGTGGGCGGCCTGGTGCTCGAGGCCCGCGGCGAGCGTCGTGACATTTCCGTCAAGACTCAGCTGCGCGTCGCGCAGGAGACCCTCGCAAACTCTGCTAATTCGTACGGAGGTGAAGCCTAATGTCCGAAACCCTCAATGCCCAGGATATCGCCAAGAAACTGCAGGAGCAGCTCACGAGCCTCTCCGCGACGGTCGATACGCATGAGGTTTCTACGGTCGACGAGGTAGGCGACGGCATCGCGCGCGTCTCCGGCCTCAAGAGCGCCATGGCAGGCGAGCTTCTGGAGTTCAAGAGCTCCGATACCGGTGAGACCGTCTTCGGCCTCGCCCAGAACCTTGACCGTGACGAGGTCGGCGCCGTTCTGTTTGGTGCCGTCGACTCCATCAAGGAAGGCGACGAGTGCCGCACCACTGGCCGCATTATGGATATCCCCGTGAGCCGTGCCATGCTCGGCCGCGTTGTCAATCCGCTCGGCCAGCCCATCGACGGTTTGGGTGACATTGTCGCCACGCACCGTCGTCCTATCGAGTTCAAGGCCCCCGGCGTCATCGACCGTACACCGGTGTGCGAGCCGGTTCAGACCGGCCTGTTGGCCATCGACTCCATGGTGCCTATCGGCCGTGGTCAGCGTGAGCTCATCATCGGCGACCGTAAGACCGGTAAGACCGCCATTGCCATCGACGCTATCCTTAATCAGCGCGGCAAGGGCATGGTCTGCATCTATGTCGCCATCGGCCAGAAGGCCTCCACGGTTGCCAACATCCGCGAGACCCTCGCTCAGCACGGTGCGCTCGACTACACCATCATCGTTTCGGCCACCGCTGCCGATTCCGCCCCTATGCAGTACATCGCGCCTATGGCCGGTGCCGCTATCGGCGAGTTCTTCATGTACAACGGCGAGGACGGCAAGCCCGCCAGCGAGACCAACCCCGGCGGCCACGTGCTCGTCATCTACGACGACCTGTCCAAGCAGGCTGTGGCCTACCGTCAGATGTCGCTGACGCTGCATCGTCCGCCCGGACGCGAGGCCTATCCTGGCGACATCTTCTACCTGCACTCTCGTCTGCTCGAGCGTGCCGTCAAGATGTCCAAGAAGAACGGTTACGGCTCCATGACGGCTCTGCCGATCATCGAGACCCAGGACGGCGACGTCTCGGCCTACATTCCGACCAATGTCATTTCCATTACCGATGGTCAGATCTACCTGCAGTCCGAGCTCTTCTTCCAGGGCCAGCGCCCGGCAGTCGACGTGGGCATCTCCGTGTCCCGCGTCGGTGGTGACGCACAGACCAAGGCTATGAAGCAGGTCGCCGGCAACCTCCGTCTGGACCTCGCTTCCTATCAGGAGCTCGCTGGCTTTACCCAGTTTGGCTCCGACCTCGACGAGGCCACGCAAAAGCAGCTTACCCACGGCGCTCGCATGACTGAGCTCCTTAAGCAGCCGCGCTACAAGCCGTTCGAGGTTGGCGAGCAGATTGCAGTTCTGTTTGCAGGCAACGAGGGCTTCCTCGACGATCTCGAGATCGCCGACGTGCTTCCCTTCCGTGCCGAGCTCATCGAGTACATGGACAACGGTTTTGGCTCGTTGCTCGACAAGGTTCGCGCCAAGAAGATCGACGATGACACCAAGGCTGAGCTTCTGCGCGTCATCGGCGACTTTAAGCAGCAGTTCATGGCAAAGCACCATGCCGATACGACTGGATCAGAGGAGAACTAAGCCCTATGGCCAACCTTCGCGACATTAAGAAGCGAATCTCCTCGGTTACCACGACCAAGCAGATCACGCGCACGATGGAAATGGTCTCTACGGCCAAGATTCGTCGTGCCCTCGATCGCTCCAAGCAGGCCGAGCCCTATAAGGAGGCGCTGACCGACGTCATGTTGACGGTTGCCGGCGACGCCTCCTGCTCGGGTACCGACCCCATGCTGCAGAGGCATGAGACGGTAAAGCGCGGCCTGATTGTCGTCATTGCTTCGGACCGCGGCCTTGCCGGCGGTTTCAATACGACGGTGGAGCGCACGGCCGAAAAGCTCGCCGCTTCTTGGGCGAACAATGGCATCGAGTGCGAGATCATTGCGTGCGGACGCAAGCCGGCCACGTATTTCCGCGACCGCGCGAACGTCATCATGCACTTTGAGGGCAATTCCTCCGAGCCCGATTTCAATCAGGCTCGCATGATTTCCTCTCATATCTGCGATGCGTATCGTGCCGGTGAGCTTGACCGTGTCGAGCTTGTCTACCACCACGCCAAGAACCGCGTGGATCAGGAGCTTCGCGTCGAGCACTTGCTGCCGCTCGATCCCGAGATGATCGCTATGGCCCACGGTCCGCGTAAGAACGAGACCGACGCCCCTAAGCGCATCTCGTCCACGTTCGAGTTCGTGCCCTCTCCCGAGCATGTTCTCGGCAAGCTTGTACCGTCGTATATCCTGACGGTCATCTACCAGGCCCTGATCGATTCGGCGGCTGCCGAGCAGGGTGCACGCCGCAAGGCCATGCACTCCGCGACGGAAAACGCCACCGCGATCATCTCGACCCTTACCCGCACGTATAGTCGCGTGCGTCAGGCTTCGATCACGACCGAGATTAACGAGATCGTCGGCGGAGCCTCAGCATTGGAGGAACAGTAATGGCTAATAACACCGTAAAGCTTGCGGTCGAGGAAGCCACCAAGAAGACGACTGCCGGTGATGGTCGCATCGTTCGTATCATCGGCCCTGTCGTCGACGTCAAGTTTGACGGCGCGGTGCCCCCGATCTACAACGCGCTCACGGTCGAGGCCGAGACCCCGATCGGTCACCTGAGCACGATCCTCGAGGTCGAGAGCCAGCTTCCGGGCGGCGTTGTCCGCACGGTCGCCATGTCCTCGACCGACGGCCTGCAGCGCGGCCTTGTCGTCACCGATACCGGTGAGCCCATGAAGATGCCCGTTGGCCCCAAGACGCTCGGTCGCATTTGGAACGTTATGGGCAAGCCTGTTGACGGTAAGCCCATGCCCGAGGTGGAGGAGTTCTACCCCATTCACCACGCAGCGCCCCGCTTTGACGAGCTCACCACCAAGACCGAGATCTTCGAGACCGGTATCAAGGCCGTCGACCTTCTTGAGCCCTACATTCGTGGCGGTAAGACGGGCCTGTTCGGCGGTGCCGGCGTCGGCAAGACCGTTCTGATTCAGGAACTCATCAACAACCTCGCTCAGGAGCACGGCGGCACCTCGGTGTTCACCGGCGTCGGCGAGCGTACCCGTGAGGGTACCGACCTTTATCTCGAGATGAGCGAGTCCGGCGTTATCGACAAGACTTGCTTGGTCTACGGTCAGATGAACGAGCCGCCTGGAGCGCGTCTGCGCATCGGTCTGGCTGGCCTCACCACCGCTGAGTACTTCCGTGATCGTGGCCAGGACGTCCTGCTGTTCATCGATAACATCTTCCGCTTCTCCCAGGCCGGTTCCGAGGTTTCCGCCCTTCTGGGCCGTATGCCGTCCGCCGTTGGCTACCAGCCCACGCTGGCTACCGAGATGGGCGACCTCCAGGAGCGCATCACCTCGACCAAGACGGGCTCCATTACCTCTGTCCAGGCCGTCTACGTCCCTGCAGACGACCTGACCGACCCGGCGCCTGCCACGACGTTCACGCACCTCGATGCCACCACGGTCCTTTCGCGTAGCATTTCGTCGCTTGGCCTGTTTCCGGCCATCGACCCGCTCGCGTCTTCTTCCGACGCCCTCGATCCCTCGATCGTTGGCGAGGAGCACTATCGCGTCGCCGTCAAGGTCCAGGAGCTCCTGCAGGAGTACTCCGACCTTCAGGACATCATCGCCATTCTGGGTATGGACGAGCTGTCCGAGGAGCAGCGCCTTACGGTCAACCGCGCTCGTAAGATTCAGCAGTTCCTCTCGCAGTCCTTCCACGTCGCCGAGAAGTTCACCGGCAACCCCGGTGTCTATGTTCGCGTCGAGGATACCGTCCGCTCCTTCGCCGAGATTGTCGACGGCAAGGCCGATGACCTGCCCGAGCAGGCTTTCCGCTATGCTTCCACGATTGAGGACGTGCGCGAGCGCGCCCGCAAGATGGGGGAGAAGTAGGTTATGCGTATCCGCATCGTGTGCCCCGTGAGCTGCGCCTATGAGGGCGACGCTGCGTTTGTGTCGATTCCGTCCACGGATGGTGAGTTTGGCGTTCTGCCTGCTCACTCCAGCGAGATCTGCACGATCGACCGCGGTTACGTTCGCGTTTCCGATAAGGCCATGGGCACTGTTGACCACACGTTTGCCGTGGCCGGCGGCTATGCCCAGGTTGCGGACGATGTCGTGACCGTTCTCGCCGAGCGCGCTTGCGATTTGGCGACCGTCGATGCCGACAAGCTTAAAGCTGATATTCAAGGTTTTGAAGAGAAGCTGGGTAATTTGTCGGAGGATGATGCACGCCGCGCCTACCTCTATAATGAAATCGCATGGTGTAAGCTCAAGCTTGCCCAATAGTCAAACGATTTAGCGTTCGATCATTTGCGAACACATCATGCCCGGGATGGCCTAGCCACCCCGGGCATGCTTTTTGAAAGGGTAGACCTTGGATATTATCCGCGTTGAGGGTGGCCACGCCATCGGAGGCTCCGTGCCCGTCTCGGGTGCCAAGAACTCCGCGCTCAAACTCATGGCGGCAACGCTTCTGGCGCCGGGCAAGACGACGCTGCAGAACGTGCCAGATATTTCCGATGTCCACGTGATGGGCAAGGTGCTCAAGGGCATGGGCGCAACAATCGATGTTCTCGACGAGCACACGCTCGAGATTGATACCTCTCAGGTCGATTCCTGGGAGGCTCCCTATGAGCTCGTCGCTAAGATGCGTGCTTCCACCGCTGTCATGGGGCCTCTGTTGGGCCGCTTCCATCGCGCCAAGATTGCCATGCCGGGTGGCTGCAACCTAGGTGCTCGTAAGATCGACATGCATATTCTGGGTCTCGAGGCCCTGGGTGTTGAGTTCGACACCGCCCACGGCTACATCAACGCCAACGCGCCTCAGGGCCTGCGCGGTACCACCGTCACGCTCGAGTTTGCCAGTGTCGGTGCGACCGAGAACCTCATCATGGCATCCGTGCGCGCGCAGGGTACCACTGTCATCGACAATGCCGCACGCGAGCCCGAGATCGTCGATCTCGCTAACATGCTCAACGAAATGGGTGCCAAGATTGTCGGCGCCGGTACGCCTGTCGTGACCATCGAGGGCGTGGAAGAGCTGCATCCTGTTACCCATCGCGTGGTGGGCGACCGCATCGAGGCCGGTACCTTTATCGTTGCCGGTGCGTTGATGGCCGACGATCGCGGTGTCGATGTCACGGGCTTTTGTCCCATTCACTTGGGCATGGTGCTCAAGAAGATGGAACTTATGGGCATCGAGTGCGAGCGTATCGAGAACGGCGTCCACGTCAATCGCGTCGAGCGCATCAGGCCGGTCGATATCCAGACGCTTCCGTTCCCGGGTTTCCCGACCGACATGCAGGCGCAGATCATGGTACTCTCCGCCCTTGCCGATGGTAGCTCCGTTATCACCGAGAACATCTTCGAGAATCGTTTTATGTTCGCATCCGAGTTGGTTCGAATGGGTGCCGATATTCGCATCGAGAGCCACCACGCCATGATTCACGGCGTCAAGGGTTTCTCGGGTGCGCAGGTTACCTCGCCCGATCTGCGCGGCGGCGCAGCTCTTGTTGTCGCTGGTCTGATTGCCGATGGCACGACCGAGGTATCGGCCATCCATCACATCAAGCGCGGCTATGAGCATTTTGTCGAAAAGCTGCAGACGCTTGGCGCTCACGTCGAGCACGCCACTGTCCCCGATCCCGTCATCTACTAATGCAGGTTGCCTATGTTTAAGAAAAAGCCCCTTGCGGAATCCCGAAGACCTTCGACCGGCGCGCAGGCTAAGATCTATAGCCGTGATAACGTCGCTCGCTATTCCGAGCGCGCCCGTCAGCGCCGTCGCGGCCACACGGTTCGCCGTGTCGCGCTTATTGCCGTGCTCGGTGTGCTGCTGAGCGCAACGACTGCCGCCGGCCTGTGGTTCGCCACCATTATGGGCAAGCTCGGCGACTCCAACGTCATTACCGACAACCTGCGCCAGATTCTGGTCGATACCGACGAGGCAAAAGACCCGTTCTACGTGCTGCTCCTTGGTACCGACGGTCGACCGGGCGAGGATACGTATCGCGCCGACTCGATTATCCTGGCGCGTATCGACCCCACGCAAAAGCAGGCGACGCTCATTTCGGTTCCGCGCGACACCAAGGTCGTGTACAAGGGCGAGACCATGAAGATCAACGCCTGCCATACCGTTGGCGGCGCTGAGGCCATGGTCGAGGCGGTCAACGAGCTGTGCGGTGTTCAGATTTCCCACTATGCCGAGGTCAGCTTCGACGGTATGCAGGCGCTGATTGATTCGGTTGGCGGTATCGACATTAACGCAACCGATGATGTCGACGACCCCGAGCACCTGGATATTAAGATTACCGCTGGTCAGCAGCATATGGACGGCGCCACCGCCCTTACCTATGCCCGCTGCCGCTACACCTATGCCGACGGCGATTACACGCGCATGCGCCACCAGCGTCAGGTGCTTGGAGCCCTTGCCAACCAGATTCTCAATAACTTCGATGCCACGAAGATCTTTGGTCTGGTTAATTCGCTGTCGGATATGCTCGTAACCGATATGAGCGTTCAGGATATCGTGTCTACGGTCAACGCCATGCGCGGCATGGACGTCAATGGCATCTACTCGGCTAACCTGCCTTCGTATGCCGGTGACGACACCATGATCGACGGCGTGAGCTACGTCTTTGTCTACGAGGACGAACTCAAGGAAATGATGGCGCGCGTCGACGCCGGCAAGGATCCCAAGGGTCCCAATACCATGGGTATGTCCGATGGTTCCAGCTCTACGATCGGTGACCTGAACAACAACACGTCCGACGATTACGCTAACGGCACCGCAACTTCGTCGGGCAGTTCGGAAGACTCGGAAGAGTCGGGCGATTCGACTGATTCGAGTACCTCGGACTACAGTTCCGACTACTCCGACGAGTCGACCTCTTATTAGTTCCGCCGTTCGACAGAACGGCGGACTGGGCGGCGCTCGCTGACGTTGGCTCAACCTGCGATGCTGATTACTCCCCTTGCACCAAAAATCGCCCCGTTCTCGGTTTTGAGGACGGGGCGATTTTGCTTATCTAGATTATGCGAGTTCCTTATGCGAAGCGGGCGACGAGCTCCTGGAGCACGTCGGTCATCTTCACGAGTGAGCTGACCGGGACAAACTCGTTGACGCCGTGGTAGCAGTAACCGCCCGTGGAAAGGTTGGGGCAGGGCAGGCCGCGGAACGACAGCTGCGCACCATCGGTGCCACCGCGAATCGGCAGCACCTGAGGCTCAACGTCGCAAGCAAGGTAGGCTTCCTTGGCGACGTCGATCAGCTCGGGGTAATCGCACACGATCTCGGCCATGTTGCGGTACTGCTGCTTAATCTCCACGGTCACGCGCTCCTCGCCCAAACGCTGGTTGAGCATGGCGGCGGCGGAATCAATCAGATCGAGCTTCTGCTGGAACTTGGCTGCGTCGTGGTCGCGGACGATATAGCGCGCGGTGGCGTGATCGACAGTCGCCGAGACGCCTTCAAGATGATAGAAGCCCTCGTAGCCCTCGGTGTATTCCGGGCGCTGCACATAGGGGAGCAGGGAGTTGAAGTCGCAGAACAGATTGCCTGCGTTGACCATGCGGCCCTTGGCGTCGCCGGGGTGGATGGACTGGCCTTCAAAGCGAACGGTTGCCTCGGCGGCATTGAAGCACTCCCACTCAAGCTCGCCGATGGGGCCGCCGTCGACCGTGTAGGCGTACTTGCAGCCAAAGGCCTCGATGTCCAACAGCTCGGCGCCGTGACCGATCTCCTCGTCCGGGCAAAAACAAATGCCGAGTGCGGGGTGGGGCAGCGAGGGTTCCTGAGCGATACGCGCGACAAGCGCCATGATCTCGGCGACACCAGCCTTGTCGTCGGCGCCCAGCAGTGTGGTGCCGTCGCTGCAGACCAAATCCTCACCCACAAGGTCGTTCAGGGCGGGAAGCTTGGCGGTGCTCATTGCCACGGGCTTGCCGTCAACGGTACCGCAGATCAGGTCGCCGCCTTCGTAGTGCACAATGTGCGGCTTTACGCCGGCGCCCGGCGCAACCTCGGTGGTGTCGAGGTGTGCGATCAGGCCCAGGGCGGGCTTGCCCTCCGCGCCCGCGCTCGCAGGAATATGCGCGCAGACGTAGGCATGCTCGGTAACATGGGCATCGGCCGCGCCGAGTTCGCGCAGCTCCTCGGCCAGGATGTTGGCAAGGTCAAACTGAACGGTGCTCGAAGGCACCTGGTCGCAGTTTGCATCCTCGGATTGCGTGTTGATTTGGACGTAGCGCAAAAAGCGCTCAAGGACGTCGGGGTTCGTGATGTTGTTTTCCATAAGGACCGCTCCAATCTTGGTCGTCGTGTGCAACAAGAACTCTAGCACGGTATGCCACGGCATACCGCGACGCTTGGATGGGGTAGAATCAGCCTTTGAACGCAGAAGGGACGGAAGGTCATGGATACGACAAATAGCTCGCGCGAGCTGCATCTAACGGTGGCTAACGAAGACTACTTGGAGTGCATGGTTCGCATCGAAAGCGAAGAAGGGGAGACCAGTGGCGTGCGATCGGTCGACATCGCGCAGCGTCTTGGTGTCTCCAAGGCATCGGTCAATAAGGCGGTTTCGGCGCTTAAGGCGTCCGAGCTTGTCGAGCAATCGCATTACGGCAAGGTCATCCTGACCGACCGTGGTCGCGAGGTCGGCACGGCTATCTGGTACCGTCATCGCCTTGTCCGCACGTTTTTGGTCCAGGAGCTCGGCGTCGATTTTGAGCGGGCCGATTCCGAGGCGTGCATGATGGAACATGCGCTTTCCGAGGACACGATGAGCCGCTGGCTCGCCTATCTCGAAAAACAGGGAATCAGCGTCGAGGAATAGCGAAACACATATATGGATACGAGTTATTACAACCGCCCCGGCGGCGAGGAACTTATGCGCCGCATGTCGAGCGAGACCCTGTTGACGCAGGGCCCCATGGGCAGCGTGCTGATGAGTGAATACGACGCTGCCCATGGCTGTCTCTTATACACATCTCCGAGC
>CABSMV010000035.1 GCA_902478935.1 uncultured Collinsella sp.
ACGCGCATAAAGAAAGCCTCCCATTTCTCATGTCCAAGAAATGGGAGGCAGTTCAGAACTGCACCGAGGAGGGCTTTTGTGTGGCTGCAGGGAGGTATCTCGGTCCTATTCCTCAAAACTGAAAAAGTTTCGATTTTGAGGAATAGGGCCGATGTGTTGCCTAGTCCGCCGCTCGTGCTCGTGCTCGACTTAGGCCCCTGTCCTACCCCTGCTCCTGCATGCGGCGGTAGATTTCGCAGATGCCCTTAATGGTGAGCTGACCGTCGACCACGTCGAAGGCATCGGTCGAATCGGCGACGATGCCGGCGAGACCGCCCGTGGCGATAACAGTGGCGTCCTCGCGGCCCAGCTCGCGCTTCATGCGCGTGACCAAGCCCTCGGCCATGGCGGCGGCGCCCATCACGGCGCCCACCTTGATGCACTCCTCGGTATCGCGGCCGATGGCGTGCTCGGGCGCCTCGAGCGGAACGCTGGCGAGCTTGGCGGCACGGGCGGCAAGCGCGTCCATGGAGATGCGGATGCCCGGCGCGATCGCTCCGCCAATGTAATAGCCGTCCTCATCGATGACGTCGATATTGGTCGCGGTGCCAAAGTCCACCACGATCGCCGGGGCGCCGTAGAAAGTTTCGGCCGCAACGGCGTTGGCGATGCGGTCGGCACCTACGGCCTGGGGGCGCGCCGCGCGCAGTTTGGTCACCGCGGCCGTCTGTGGCCCGATAACGATAGCGTCTGCCGCGATGCGGTCGGCCACGGTGTGCCACTCGCGCGAGAGCTGCGGCACCACGCCGGCGAAGGCGATCGCGTCGACCGCGTCGAGCGAGAGGTCGTACATCTTAAAGAAGCCCATCAGGCGCACATGGATCTCGTCGGCGGTATAGGAGCGGTCGGTGGGCATGCGCCACGACTGCACCAGCTCGTTTCCGTCAAACAGGCCCATGGCCGTCTGCGTGTTTCCCATATCGATAGCGAGCAGCATGTCTACTCCCGGTGTTGGCATAAAAGGACGCGCACCATTGTATACGCGCCGTCGGCAGCGCTAGGCTGTGATTCGTTCACGGCGATATGGGCTGAGGGTTTTAAATATGAAGGAATTATGCTCTACGAGATTTTCCTTGCCGCTTACCGAACTCCCACGTAATATTCTTTCTTGCGCACATGAGGCGTCCAGACATTGCGGGGTGGAGCAGTCTGGTAGCTCGCCGGGCTCATAACCCGGAGGTCGTAGGTTCAAATCCTGCCCCCGCGACCAAGAACTTGCAGCTCGTCGGCCTAGCCGACGAGCTTTTTGTTATTTCGGGACCGTGCTTTCGGTCCAATTCTCAACCTCTCAAACAAGATCTCGATCTGTAACATCTAGACCCGATTTGGACGGCTAGGTGTTACAGATTGAGATTTTCCGGCAGGCGGGTTTGGTTTGTCTCGATCTGTAACAGGTAGGGGCCAAAAGTGGGCCTAGATGTTACAGATCTAGATTGTTGAGGATGGGTCGAGAGGAATATCTCGATCTGTAACAGTTAGACCCGGTTTTGCTGAGTAACTGTTACAGATTGAGACAAACCGACGGGCCGCCCCGCCCCATCCACCTGCCGCTACCTGTTATCCGCCGATTTCAGTTGTGCCGTCGTGCTCCCATGCCATATCCTTTAGACAACTACGCGGCACCATCGCCGCCGCGCCTACAAGAGAGGAATGTCCATGACCGCACCTGCATCCAAGCTGCTCCAGCCCATTACGGTTGGCCCCCTTGAGCTCAAGAATCGCATTATGTTCCCGCCGCTGACCACCGGCTACGAGGAGCGCGACGGTTCCATCGGCGAGCGCAGCCTGGCTTTTTACGAGCGCCTGGCCCGTGGCGGCGTAAGCTACATCGTCATCGGTGACGTCGCTCCCGTCATGACCGCAAGCCCCACGCCCAAGCTGGCGAGCGACGCCCAGATCCCCACGTTTAAGGCCCTGGCCGACGTCGTCCACAAGCACGGCGCCAAGGTCGCGTTGCAGCTGTTCCACCCCGAGTACGACGTGCCCGGCGTCGGTCGCATGGTCATGGGCTCCATGGCCGCCGCCAAGGCCGCGCAGGAGGCCAAGGCCGCCGGCGACGAGGAGACCTTTGCCGCCAAGATGGCCGAGTCCAACGAGATCCGCAAGCAGGCATACGCCAAGCTGCACCACGACATGCAACACTTTGTGAACGAGGCGAGTGTTGAGCAGCTCACCCAGATCAAGGAGGCCATCGCCGCCTCTGCCGCCCGTGCGCAGCAGGCCGGCATCGACGCCATCGAGGTCCACGGCGACCGTCTGGTGGGCTCGCTGTGCTCGGCCATTCTCAACAAGCGTACCGACGAGTACGGCGGCTCGTTCGAGAACCGCGTTCGCTACGCGCTGGAGGTCGTCGCTGCCATTAAGGAAGCCGCGCCGCAGCTGATGGTGGAGTACAAGCTCCCCGTGATCATGGAGAACCCCGACGGCACGCCGCGCGGCAAGGGCGGCCTGCAGCCCGACGAGGCCTGCGAGTTCGCCAAGCTGCTCGAGGGCGCCGGCATCGACATGATCCAGGTCGCGCAGGCAAACCACACTGGCAACATGGGCGACACCATTCCGCCCATGGGTGCCATGCCCTACAACTGGACGCTGCCCGTGGCCGAGCGCGTCAAGGCCCTGGTCTCCGTGCCGGTGGCAACCGTGGGCCGTGTTGTCTCGGTCGAGGCCGGCGAGAAGATCCTGGAGGATGGCGCGGCCGACATCATCGCCTATGGCCGCTCGCTCATGTGCGACCCCGACATTGCGCTGAAGGCCGCCACGGGCGAGCCCATTCGCGAGTGCCTCAACTGCAACAAGGGCTGCGTCGACGCGATTCAAAACCGCAAGTACATCTCGTGCGTGCTCAACGCCGAGAACGGCGACGAGGCGACCATCGCCATCAAGCCGGGCGAGGGCGACAAGAAGATCGCCGTGGTGGGCGGCGGTATTGCCGGCCTGGAGGCCGCGCGCGTGGCGGCCAAGCGCGGCTACGATGTGACCGTCTACGAGGCGAGCGATCATCTGGGCGGCCAGATTGTGCTGGCGGCCGCGCCTCCGCGCAAGGACGAGATCATGCGCTCGGTCGAGTATTACGAGAAGATTCTGCCTGGCCTGGGTGTGAAGGTTGAGCTCAACCACGCCGCTACCGCTGAGGACCTCAACGCCGCTGACGCCGCGATTGTGGCCGTGGGCGCGCACGACGTTGTCATCCCCGTTCCGGGTGCCGACTCGGACAAGGTCATCTCGAGCTGGGACGTGCTGGCCGGCAAGGTGGAGCTCAGTGGGCGCGTCGCCGTCATTGGCGGTGGCCTGGTGGGCACCGAGACTGCCGAGTACCTGCTGCAGCGCGGCTGCGAGGTGGCGATCGTGGAGATGCTCGACAAGATTGCCGCGGGCGAGTCCGAGACCATTCTGCCGCTGATTATGAGCGATTTTGCAGAGCACAACGTGGAGCAGCACGTGAAGACCCGTCTAACCGCCGTTACCGACGAGGGCGTGGAGGCTATTCGTACTGCCGAAGACGGCACCGAGGAGCCGGTGAAGATTGCCTGCGATTACGTGGTGATGGCCGTGGGCTCCAAGGCCAACGCGTTTGACCTGGACGGCGTGACGGTGCCCGTGACCTGTGTGGGCGACTGCTCGGGCGAGCGCACCGCCGACATCGCGAGCGCCATTCGCACGGCATATCACGCGGCCAACGAGCTGTAGTTAACTTCGCGGCCAGGCGGGGCGGTAGCACGGATCTGCCTCGCCCGACTGCGTCCCATGGGGTGTCAACCGGGGCGGGGTCTGCAAGCGCAGCAGGTCCCGCCCTTTTTGTTTTGCTCCGGTGGAGGGCAGTGCGCGGTAATCATGAGGAGTGAGGACATCTACTACCTTGCAGGCCACTCAAAATTATTGGGGGAGGGGTTAATAATTATATCCTCTATACCAAAAGACATAAAGAGATGCCAATTTTGGTGACAAGCGAATGACGATTAGCTGCGAGTCAGCTACCAGCGTAAATAATCGATAAAGAAACGTCGTAAATTGGTGCCAAATGCCCAGATAACGCCGCGTCTATTTTAATTAACTGTTTTGAGCAAACAGTAAAATGCTACTATCTAACTTGCACGTAAGAAAGCAGATTAACGGTTAAGGCTAAGAAGTGGCAGGTATGTCGGAAGCAACTAGGACTCGCACGCATGCGCCCGAGGTTAGGCAGCGCGCCGTCGAGATCCTCCAAGAGGGGGTCGGTCATCGCGCCCTCGCCGCGGAGCTCGGCATTCCCCAGGCCACGGCTCGTCAGTGGGCCCGCGCGTATGCCGTGGGCGGTGCCGACGCCGTGCTCAACGCGGGCACTCGCCATCATACATATTCGTACGAGGTGAAACTCGCCGTGGTTAAGGACCGCATGGAAAACGGCCTTACGGTTCGCGAGGCTATGATCAAGCACAAGATTCCCAGCGAGTCTTCGGTCAAGACTTGGTGCCGCCAGTACCGCGACGGCGGCGAGGCGGCGCTGGTCGATAAGCCGCGGGGTCGCAAGCCGCGGGGTCGCAAGCCGCGCGTTAAAAAGCCGGAATAGCGAACGGGATGGTGCGCCCACGAGGCGCATTTTTCTTGCCGCGCCAACTTTTCGAACCGCCGCGAGCCTATTGGGACATCCTTCAACGTGGCCAATAAACCGCACACAGTGGGCCGCGCGCCCGTCGCTGCGGTAAGGAAACGTCACCCTCTACTCCAGTGCGGGCAGACTCCTTACCCTGTACGCCTAAAACTCCCCAGTTGACCGAAAACCTGCCGCCGTTGCTCCTCAACTGAGCTATAACGTTAAACAATTGCAGCGTTTTTGCATGGGGGAGTGATGGTATGACGCTACTGTATTTCCTTACCCTGTTTCCGCTGGTACCGGCGCTGGGCATGCTGCTCGCGCGCGGTGACCGCGCCCGCGATGCGGTGGGGCTCATAGGTTCCGGCATTATTATGGCGGTGACAGTTGTAGTCGCCGTCATGTTTTTTGGCACGGGTCCGCAGAGCTTTGAGGTTGCCTCCGGCACCTCGCATGTGCTCTCGATCATCAGCTCCGCCATCGATGTCATCCTGTGCGCCGTCATCCTGTACAACGCGTATAAATATAGGAACGCGCTCACCACGGTGCTCGGCATAGTCCAGCTGGTGGGTTCGCTCGCCTTTGCGGCCATGACGCTGCCCGCGACCGAAGTCGTCACCGCAACCCCGCTCTACCTGGACTACATGAGCGTAATCATGGTCCTCGCCGTCGGTATCGTCGGCAGTCTAATCTGCGTGTATGCCCTGGGTTACATGAAGGACTTCCAGGCCCACGACGAGCGCGAGGCTGCGCTGCGCGGGCAGACCGCGCCCGACCGTCGCCCGCAGTTCCTGGCGCTTATGTTCCTGTTCCTCTCGGCCATGTTCGTCATCGTGACGAGCGACAACCTTGAGTGGCTGTTCTGCGGCTGGGAAATCACCACCGTGTGCTCGTTCCTCATGATTGGCTACACGCGCACGCCCGAGGCCATCAAGAACGCCTTCACCCAGATCATCCTCAACATGCTGGGCGGTATCGCGTTTTTGGCCGGACTTATGTACCTGCACGTTAACGGCATGCCGCTGACCATCTCGGGCATGATCGAGCTTTCCGGCGCCGGAACCGCGCAATCCGCGCTGCTGGTGATGCCGGTCGTTCTGTTGTCGCTCGCCGCACTCACCAAGGCCGCACAGATGCCGTTCCACACTTGGCTGTTGGGTGCCATGGTTGCCCCCACGCCCACGAGCGCCCTGCTGCACTCGTCAACCATGGTCAAAGCCGGCGTGTTCCTGATGGTCAAGCTGAGCCCGCTCTATGCCATCTATCCCGTGACCGGCTTTATGGTCACGAGTGTGGGTGCCATCACGTTTTTGCTCGCTGCCCTCATGGCCATCTCGCAGAGCAACGCCAAACGAGTGCTCGCGTACTCCACCATTTCCAACTTGGGCCTTATCAGCGCCTGCCTGGGCGTCGGCGCGCCCGAGGCCGTGTGGGCCGCGATCTTCCTGATCCTGTTCCACACGGTGGCCAAGTCGCTGCTGTTCCTGTGCGTGGGCACGGCCGAGCATCATATCGGCAGCCGCGATATCGAGGACATGGACGGTATGTTCAGCCGCATGCCGCACCTGACGCGCCTGATGATGCTGGGTATTATGGGCATGTTTGTGGCGCCGTTTGGCATGCTCGTGTCCAAGTGGGGCGCCCTGGTGGCGTTCGCGCAGACCGGCAACGTGCTCATGATCATGGTGCTGGCCTTTGGCTCGGCCGCGACATTTTACTTCTGGGGCAAGTGGCTTGCCAAGCTTTCGGGCGTCGACCCCACGGCTCAAAACGTTGAGGTCAATGTCCATAAGACCGAATGGATGGCGCTCAATACCATCGCCGCGCTGCTGATTCTGTGCTGCGTGGCCTTCCCGCTCATCTCGAGCGGTCTGGTGTCGCCTTACTTGGCCATGGTGTTTGGCCGCGTGCCGTACGTTATTGGCAAGGACGCCATGTATCTGATGGTGGTTATCGTGGCGTTTATCGCCGTGGTGCTGCTGACTTCATTCCGCGTGAGCAACAAACCGCACGTAAACGTATATCTTTCGGGCGTGGGAACCGATAAATATCGCCATTTCCGCGGCTCGATGGGACACGAGGTGAAGGCCGAAAAGCGCAATTGGTACTCGGAGGACGCCCTTGGCGAGAAGCGTATTGGCCCCGCGGGTAGTGTCGTGTGCTGCAGCATTATCTTGTTTGCGCTGCTGTGTTGCGCGTGGATTGGGCCCGAGCGGCTTGCCATGAGCGCGCCCTCGGTGCTGCGCGGCAAGTATTTTGAAGGTTCGGGCGTCGTGGGCATTTTTATTGGCACCGTGGCGTTTGCCTTGATTGCGCCGCTTGTGGGTGGACTGATCGACGGCCTTGACCGCAAGCTTTCGGCCCGCATGCAGGGCCGCGTGGGGCCGCGCCTGCTGCAACCCTTCTACGATGTTGCCAAGCTCCTGCGCAAAGCCCCCGCCAGCGTAAACACCATGGACGATACCTACATGGCGTGTGCGCTCATCTTTACCGTCGTGGGCGGCGGCATCTTTGTGTCGGGCTCCAACACGCTGCTGTGCGCTTTTATGGTGACGCTCGCCGCGATCTTTGTAGTGCTGGCGTCCGCCTCGACGCAAAGCCCGTTTGCGCAGGTCGGTGCCGACCGCGAGCTGCTGCAGGTTATGAGCTACGAGCCCGCCGTTCTGCTGATGAGCGTGGGCCTGTACCTTGCCACCGATAGCTTCGACTCCATCGCCGTGACGGGGCAGTCGGCCCCCATCATCGTGTACAGCGCGCCCATTTTCCTGGCGCTGCTCGCGGTGCTTACCATCAAGCTGCGCAAGTCGCCGTTTGACCTTTCGTACTCGCATCACGCGCATCAGGAGATCGTCCAGGGCGTCGCCACCGAGATGAGCGGCGGCACGCTGGCCAAGATGACCCTTATGCACTGGTGCGAGACCGTGCTGTTTTTGATGTGGGTGGGCATGTTCTTTGTTTGGGACAACCCCGTGAGCTGGGTTGTAGCCCTGGTCGTGATGGCCGCGACGTACTTTGTCGAGGTCCTGATCGACAACACCTTCGCGCGCAGCACCTGGCGCAGCTGCTTTAAGCTCGGATGGGCCGTGGCGCTGGTGTTTGGCCTGCTCAACCTTATGCCCATCCTTGTCGACGTGTTTATTTAGGAGGCGGCATCCATGGATCATAAAATGTCGCGCTCGCCGTGGGTTATTCATTACGACGGTTCGAGCTGCAACGGATGCGATATCGAGGTGCTGGCCTCGCTCACGCCGCTGTTCGATGCGGAGCGCTTTGGCGTGGTCAACACCGGCAACCCCAAGCATGCGGATATCTTTTTGGTGACGGGGTCGGTCAATGCCCAGAACCTGCCCGTTGTGCGCCAGATCTACAACCAGATGCTCGAGCCCAAGTGCGTGGTGGCGTGCGGCATTTGCGCGTGTTCGGGCGGCGTGTTCCGCGATGCCTATAACGTGATCGGCGGCGTGGACCGCGCGATTCCCGTGGACGTGTACGCGCCCGGGTGCGCCATTCGCCCCGAGACCGTGATCGATGCCATCGTGGAGGCGTGCGGCATCCTGGATCAGAAGGAGGCCGTGATGCGCGCCGGCGGTGACCCGCTTACCGTGGGCGGTGCCGCTACCTGGGACGGCGGCGTTGAGCTGGGCGAGGACGGGTTTGTGGCTGCGGGGGCCGGCGACGCCCCTGCCGGGACGCCCGCCGCACCCGCCGCTGGCGACGCACCCGCTGGGACGCCAGCCGCTGCAAAGGAGGCCGAGTAATGCAAAAGGCTATCTACACTACCGTCGGGATCGATGAGCTGTTGCCGCATGTGCAGGCGCTCAAAGGTACCGGCGCGCGCTTTGTGCAGATGCATGCCGAGCGCTGTGTGGACGACGGATCGTATCGCCTGGTCTATACGTTTATCGACGTTCGTGCTGCTCAGGAGCATATTGCGCAGGACGGCAGCTATGCGATCGAGAACCTGGTGGTTGAGGGCATCGACCAGTATCAGGAGATTCCGTCCATCAGCTCGTACTATCCGGCGGTATTTCCGTTTGAAAACGAAGCGCACGACCTATTCGGTCTTGCCATCACCGATATGCAGATTGACTTTAAGGGCTTTTTCTACCAGGTCTCGACTGCCGAACCCATGAGCGTTATCACGCCCGAGGTGAAGGCCGCGCGCGAGAAAGCCATGAAGGTGCGTGCCGCTGCCGAGGCCAAGGCGCGCAAGGCCGCGGCCGAGAAGGCTGCTACTGCCATGGCCGCTGCGGGGGAGGGCACTGCGGGCGTTGGCGATGCTGCGGGCGCTGCCGTCGCTCAGCCCGCTGCGGCTGCCGGCTCCGATGCTCAGCACGATGAAACTGCTGCGAAGGCCGCGCTCAAGGCTGCCGAGATGGAGGCAAAGCTCGTCGCCATGGATCCCGAGAAAGCGGCCAAGGTCCGCGCGGCGCTTGCCGCCAAGGCCGCCCGCGACAAGCAGAAAAAGGAGGCGTAAGGTCCATGGCACATCGCTCCGTTATTCCGTTTGGCCCGCAGCACCCGGTGCTGCCCGAGCCGCTTCATCTGGATCTGGTGATCGAGGACGACCGCGTCATCGAGGCAATTCCGCAGATCGGCTTTGTGCACCGCGGACTCGAGAAGCTCACCGAAAAGCGTGATATGCACCAGTTTGGCTACATCGCCGAGCGCATCTGCGGCATTTGCGCCGTGGGCCACAGCTGCGGCTATGCCAGCGCCTGCGAGCGCATGCTCGACATCGAGGTGCCCGGCCGCGTGCAGTATATCCGCACCATTTTGCACGAGCTTTCGCGCATTCACTCGCACCTGCTGTGGCTGGGCCTGCTTGCCGACGCCTTTGGTTTCGAGGCGTTGTTCTATCGTTCGTGGACCCTGCGCGAGCAGATTCTCAAGATCTTCGAGAGCACTTGCGGCGGTCGCGTGATCCTTTCGATTAACGAGATCGGCGGCCTTAAGCACGACATTGAGGACTCCGAGCTGGCCGGCATTGTCCAGATGCTTGACGCCATGCGCCCCGACTACGAGGCCCTGGTGCATACGTTTTTGGACGACGACAGCTGCGGCGAGCGCTTGCATGGCGTGGGCGTGATCAGCAAGAAGGATGCGCTGGAGCTTTCGATGGTCGGCCCGTTCGGTCGCGCCTCGGGCGTGGACTACGACGTGCGCATGTTTGGCGACGGTGCCTATGCGGACCTGGTTGCGTTTGAGCCCATCGTTGCCACCGATGGAGACTGCTATGCTCGCTGCCAGGTGCGTTGTGCCGAGGTCACGCAGGCCATGGACATCATCAAGGAGCTTGTGGGCAAGATTCCGCACGACGGTATCGGCGGGCGCACCAAGCTTACGCCGGCCGACGGCGCACGCGGCGAGGTTGTGATTGAGCAGCCGCGCGGCGAGGCGTATTACTATGTGCGCGGTAACGGCACCAAGAACCTGGACCGCTTCCGCGTGCGCACGCCGACGTCGCAGAACCTGGCGGGTCTGACACATGCGCTGCAGGGCGTGCTCCTTGCCAACGTGCCCATGATTATCCTGACCATCGACCCCTGCATTAGCTGCACGGAAAGGTAGGCGCGGCATGAGTTTACTGACATTTGCCAAGACGGCCTTGGGCTCTATGGTCAAGCAACCGGTCACGGTGCGCTATCCGCAGGAGAAGCTGACGGCACCCGAGCGCTTGCGCGGGCATATCGTCAACGACATGGACGTGTGCATCTGCTGCGGCATGTGCGCGCGCCGCTGCCCGGCGGGCGCGCTCGCGGTCGATCGCAAGGGCGGAACGTGGTCGATTGACCCGTATGCTTGTGTGGTGTGTGGCGAGTGCATCGAGAGCTGCCCCAAGCACTGCCTGACTATGGACACCGCCCGTACTCCAGTTGCGGCGGATAAGACTCCCACGGTAGAAACCAAGCCGGAATAGCGCTGGAATAGGGCCGGTGGGGCAAAAATGCCCCATCGGCCCCGCGCTTAAACGCGCGGTTGGGCCGCCACGAACAAAACTATGCCGGATTACGGGGCTGGATAGCGAATCTCCGACCATACGGAAAATCCCAAAAACAAAACCGCAGGTAGATTGCTTGCCGTTTTTCAAAAAAAGGTTGTATGGATGAGGGTCCCGACTTTAGCCCCGTAATCCGGCATAGTTTTGAAATGGAACCATATCCATAACAGCCCTTGGTTTCCCGTGGACAGAGGGAAACGGATCATTTTGGCCTTGCGAGGATATCCGCGTGACCCGTTCGCCATGAAATGGGCCTATCTACTACGTTTGGGTGGCTGCCCTCAACCACGGCGAAAAACGCGAAAAGAAAACCGCAGGTAGAACGCTTGCGGTTTTTCGTAAAACGCGGTTATGGTCAGGGGTATCGGGTTAAACGTAGTAGATGGGCCGGTTTCGTGGCGAACGTTACCAACTAATCCCCCGGGGACGGAGGAAAGTGGGTCATTTTTGCCTGATGGCTCTGAGTCGCACCTATTTTCCTGCGAAAACGCCGTGTCTCAACTTTGGTGAGACATTTGTCTCACGCTCAAAACCGAATCTGGAACATGTGTCACCTGCCCTAATTGTGTCTCATTCCGTAACTTTAGGCTGATGCAAGGTCTGAGACCGCGAGAAGGGAGACACGATGGGTAAGTACACGAGGGGTCTCTTGGCGGTGATACTGGCCGTAGTGCTGGTGTTGCCAGCCGCAGCATTCGCCATGCTGCCCGAGGCCAACGCCAGGTCCAGCACAGGAATGGACGGACCGATAATGACCGGAAAGGTCGCCGACCCCGACACCAGCGGTCGCTGGGAAATCTGGGCGGCAGGCCACGGTGGCAATAAGGTAACGACCCAAAAAGTCGGTCGAATCTGGACCGACAAGACGGTCAAGGCAACCGAGGAAAACGAAGAGTCGGACTTTTTGACCACGCTTTCGGCGATGTCCTCGACGTCTAATTCAACCGTGACGGTCACCACGCCGCTTGACATCGTGATGGTGCTGGATGCCTCTGGCTCGATGGATGATCCTATGGGTGGCGGAGATTCCACCAAGCGTATCGATGCACTGAAGAGCGCTGCGAACAGCTTTATCAATACCATTGCCAAGCAAAACGAGGGTATCGAGGGTGTCGATAGGCAGCACAGGGTTGCCATTGTTAAGTTTGCGGGTGATAAGACCAATAAGGTCGGCAATGACCAGTACAAGAAAGGGCAATTTTGGTACAACAACTCGCAGGTGATGAAGGGTTTGACCGATTGCTCTGGCGGCAACGTGAAAGTTCTTGAGGATACAGTTGCTGGAATCAAACCAAGCGGTGCCACGCGTGCCGACTATGGTCTGGAACTGGCCGGGGATATCACTTCTGGCCGCGCAGATGCCAAGAAGATCGTTGTGTTCTTTACCGACGGCAAGCCAACGAGCTTCAGCGAGTTTGATTCTGACGTCGCCAAGGGTGCCGTGACGGCTGCCAAGAAGATGAAGGATGGCAAAGCCACCGTTTATACCATCGGCATCTTTAGTGGAGCGGACCCCGCTGACGATCCCTCGAAAGAGGGGACAAGCGACGTCAACAAGTTTATGCACGCCGTGTCGAGTAATTATCCCGATGCCACGTCGTATGCGAGCGACAAGCTTGGCACACGCGCGGAAAACTCCGACTACTACAAGTCGGCGACCAACGCCGAAGAGCTCAAGAAGGTCTTCGACGACATCTCACAGGCCATCACATCGGAGGCGCCTTATCCGACCGAAATCCATAAGGGCTACGACGAGACCAAGTCCGGCTACATTACGTTTACCGACGAGCTGGGCGACTTTATGCAGGTCGACGGATTTACCGAAGTCGTCATCAATGGCACGCCGTTTACCGAGGCGAGCAAGACGTTCAACAAAGAAACCAATACCGACACATACGAGTTCACCGGCAAGGCAAAAGACCTGCTCATCACCGTGCAGCGTGCTGGCGCTGACAATCCCCAGAAGGGCGATATCGTAACGGTTAACATTCCTGCGTCGTTGATTCCGCTGAGCCACTTTAAGACCGTAGACGGCAAGCTTTCGGTCGACAACGTTAAGCCCATTCAGGTGAAGTATGCCTCGAGCGTGAAGAGCGCCGCACTTGACAACCTGTTTACGCCCGAGAAGGTCACGGGGCTCAAGGACTACATCGAGCATAATACGACTGTCGTTGACGGCACCAAGACCGTGAGCTTCTACGCGAACAAGTGGAGCGGTGGTGCGTTGGGTGATACGGTTGCGACCTTTGAGCCGGCCGACACCAACCGCTACTACTACTTCCAGAAGCAGACTCCCATTTACACGGACAAGGACTGCACACAGCCCGCAAAGAATTCACTGGCAGATACCGGCACCTATTACTACAAGGATGAGTTTGAGGAGCAGGGCGAGAACGGCGAGGCCAAGCCCGCCACCACCGTCATCGAGTTTATCGGCGGCGACGCTGCGAAGTTTGACGGCGCTATTGTTGCCGACGAGGGCGGCAACCTTTCGTTTAGCGTGGGAACCGCGCGCCTAGCCTTTATCGACGAGCTCCACACCACCAAGGAGAGTGTGGGCGACAACAACACTGGCACCGCGACCGACGTTCTCAACCCCAAGTGGAACAACATGTCCGCCAAGGCGGCCGCGACGCATGTCAATTCCTACCTGGGCAACAACGGCAAGATCAGCTTTGCGTATGACATGACGCCGGCAATGGTGAACACCAAAGCCAGCTTTGGTCTAACCAAGGTGCTCGAGGGCCGCGACTGGAGGGATACTGACGCGTTTGAGTTTGGCCTGACGTCCGAGAACGGCGCCCCGATGCCTGCGACTACGACTGCGATCGTGCGCAAGGCTGACCTGGACGACAAGGGCAAGGCTGTCATCGACTTCGGCACGGTCGAATACACCGAACCTGGCACGTACGTCTACAAGGTCAGTGAAAAGCACGCCGGGACCACGATTGACGGCATCGCCTACAGCGGTAACGTCGCGGAGATCACCGTGACGGTGAAGCCCAATATGAAGGGCGAACTGAGCGCTGACGTGAAGGCGACCTCGGGTGAGACCGAGTTCAAGAACGCCTACGCTACGAATCCTGTTGAGTCCAGCGTAACCAGTCAGATTGCCGTGACCAAGTCTCTGACCGGGCGCGACCTTACGGTCGGTGAGTTCAGCTTTGAGCTGCGCGAGATTAAGGATGAGGACTCTGAGCTTATCGAGACCGTTAAGAACGCTGCCGACGGCAAGGTGACGTTCAGTGCCATCAAGTACACCGAGATCGGCCAGCACACCTACAAGCTGCATGAGGTTAAGGGCAACTCCGGCGGTATTGACTACGATGACGCGGTCTACACCATCGTGACGACCATCGCCGATAACGGCAAGGGCCAGCTGGTTGCCACGCACGAGCTGAAGGACGCCAAGGACGTCAAGAGCATCGAGTTCAAGAACGCCTACACCACGAATGCTACCGAGGCATCGCTTGCGGGTATCAAGAATCTGCAGGTTGACGACGCTCTGACCCCGGCTGATATCACCGGCAAGTTCACCTTTACCGTGACCGGTGAAGAGGGCGCACCTATGCCTGCGAGCACGAGCGTGCACAACGACGTTGACGGCAAGGTCGACTTTGGCAAGATTACCTTTACGCTCGACGACCTTAACAAGGCTGTGGGTGAGAAGCCCGAGAAGCGCGAGCACACCTTTACCTACACCGTGACCGAGTCCGGTGAGGTCGCTGGCGTGACCAACGACGCTAAGCCGTCGCGCGAGGTTTCCTTCACCGTGACCGATGACGGCAAGGGGAATCTGCGCGTATCCCGCAAGCCGGACGGTGATGCGGCCTTCACGTTCACCAATACCTATAACGTGACGCCTGTCGAGACGAGCGTCACCGACCAGATCACCGCGAACAAGGTCCTGACCGGGCGTGAGCTCAAGGAAGGCGAGTTCTCCTTCGAGCTCGTCGAGGGCGATAAGGTTGTCGCTACCGGCACTAACGCTGCCGACGGCGCGATCACGATGGGCAAGGTCGCATACGACAAGCCCGGCAAGCACGCCTACACGCTGCGCGAGATCAAGGGCGGAACCACCAGCAAGGGCATCACCTACAGTGACGCCAAGTACACCATCGAGACCACCATCACGGACAACGGCGACGGCACCCTCAAGGCCGAGCATGTCCTGAAGGACGCCACGGCTGCGACTTTCAAGAACACCTACAGCGTGGCCCCGCTCGATGCGGAGCTCGACTTTGACCTGAGCAAGGTCATCAGCGGCCGCGACTGGACGGATGGGGACGAGTTCAGCTTTACCATCACCGCCCCCGAAGACGCCCCACTGCCCGATCCCGCAACCGTAACCGTGAGCAAGAAGGACGCGAAGGACGGCATTGCCGCCATCAAGTTCGGCAAGATTCACTACGCTGCCGCCGGAACCTATAAGTACGAGATTCGCGAGAACGCGGGCAGCACGGTCGGCATGACGTATGACGCGCATGTCGCAACCGCCGAAGTGACCGTGACCGAGAACGGCGATGGCAGCCTGACCGCCAACGTCACCAAGAAGGAAAACGGACGCTTTACCAACACGTACCGCACTGAGCTTAACTACACCGCTGCCGGCGGTCTGTGGCTCAGCAAGTATCTGGATGGCCGCCCCATGACCGAGGGTCAGTTCACCTTTACCGTGACACCTGCTGACGACGCTTCGGCTCGCGCGCTCGGTCTGCTGCCCGGGGCTAATAGCTTCAAGTCCCCCGCAGCGGCAGAGGCAACGGTCGGACTGATCGACATTCTGGCTGGTCATGAGGTTATATTTACGCAGGCTGACGCCGGCAAGACCTTTACGTACACCGTGGCCGAGAAGAACGACGGCCAGCCCGGTTACACCTACGACGACGCCGTGCGTACGGTGACGATCGCCATCGCCGACGACACCGCCGGCACGCTCACTGCTACGACGACCGTTTCCGGCGGTTCCGAGGGCACGCTGGTGACCGAGTACAAGACCGGCGCGGCTGCGGTCGAGAGCGCCGTGGTTCCGTTCGTCAACAGCTATAGCGCTACGACCAACACGTCTGGTGGCACCGCTGCTCAGGTCGTTGCCGCCAAGACCCTGACCGGTCGCCCGATGGTCGACGGTGAGTTCTGGTTCGGTATCGCCTATCAGGGTGAGCTTGTGGGTTATGAAAATCTCAAGCCCAATATCGGCGGGCACGTGAGCTTTGATGCTCTGCACTACGACACCAAGATGCTTGCTAATCTTGAGTCTGCTGGGCTTGCCCATCGTACCGATAAGGACGGCAAGCTTGCCTGGACCATTAACTACACGGCCTACGAAGATTTATTCGGGCTGCCAAATGGCGTTTCCGCTACAACGTGGAGCTTTGGCTTTAAGGTTATCGTCGTCGACAACGGTGACGGTACCCTGACGGCAACGGTCGACTACGGCGGCGTCGAGCCCTTGTTCGAGAACGTCTACGGCGCCGAGGCCGTCGATGCCGCGCTCACCGGTACTAAGAAGCTCCAGGTTGCCGAGGGCCTGGCCTGTCTCTTATACACA
>CABSMV010000036.1 GCA_902478935.1 uncultured Collinsella sp.
GAGTACGAAGAGCTCGAGGACGCTGGCGAGGACGTTACCGTCGAGGCCATTGACGTGGCCGATGCTGTGGATGAGGGCGTCGAGGTTGTCGATGCGGCGGATGCCGAGGACGATGCCGAGACCTCGGAGGGCGAGTAAGCCATGTCGCTGCGCGGTGGAATCGGTCTGCCCGAGCTTCCTCTAGAGGACGGGCAGGAGTTTAGGCTCGGCATTATGGGTGGCACCTTTGATCCCATCCATTACGGGCACCTGGTGACCGCTGAGCAGGCGCGTGAGTCCCTCGACTTGGATGCCGTGCTCTTTATGCCGGCGGGCACGCCTGCCTTTAAGCTTGACAAACCGGTGACGCCTGCTGAGGACCGTTATGCCATGACGGTCCTCGCGACCGCCGCAAACCCGGCCTTTTTGGCAAGCCGCTTCGAGATCGATCGCGCCGGTGTCACCTACACAGCCGATACGCTGCGTGCCCTTCGCGAGTTTTACCCGCCACAGGTGAAGCTTTATTTTATTACGGGTGCCGATGCGATTATCGATATTGTGACCTGGCACAATGCAGATGAGATTGCCGAACTGGCAACCTTTATTGCTGCGACGCGTCCCGGCTTTGACATCGATACGGCCCGGGCGCGGATTAAGGAATCGGGACTGCCATTCGACGTTCGCTATATTCAGATTCCGGCGCTGGCGATTAGCTCGACCAACATTCGCAAGCGGGTTGCTCGCGGCATGAGCGTGCGCTATCTTACGAGCGAGTCCGTGCTCGGCTATATCCGTAAGCGCGGCCTGTATGCCGATCTTGGGCAAGAAGATTTTGATTGATGGGGGAGAACGTTGTCGGTAGAAGAACAGTTTGAGGACGACGAGCGCGCTCTCTTGACGCGTATCCACGAGTTGCTCGATGTGCGCATGAAGGATAAGCGTAAGCGCTACGTGCATTCGCTCGGGGTTGCCGAGACTGCGTTGCACCTAGCCGAGGTGTACGGTGTCGACCGCTTTGATGCCGCTGCCGCCGGCCTGATCCATGACTGGGACAAGGTGCTCTCCGACGACGAGCTGGTCACGCGCGCTCTGCATTACGGCATTAAGATTGCCGGCTCTCCGTCTGCCGCGACGCCGCTTTTGCATGGTCCGGTTGCCGCCTATGAGCTTCCGCAGCTTTTTCCCGAGCTGTCGCCGGCGGTCTTTCAGGCTGTCGACCGTCACACCGTGGGCGCTTGCGACATGACGCCGCTCGATATGGTGGTCTTTGTGGCCGATGCCATCGAACCCAACCGCCACGGCGATTATGCCCATGCGCTGCGCAAGATGGTGGGGAAGTCCTCACTCGATGAGTTGTTCTTCTCCTGTTTTGCGCAGGGTCTGGTCTATGTGATCCAGACCGGGCGTTATCTTTATCCCACGGCTATTACGATTTACAACCATTACGCCCAGCTGCGCTAGCTCGGGCTGTCTAGAAAGAGGTATTCCATGGCCGACGAGACCATGACCGACGAGCAGATTCTTGAAGGTGTGGAGCACAAGAGCTTCATTGCCACGTCCGACCGCACTGCCGCCTCGCTGTCCGCGAGCGGTGTCGCCGCCGAGGATGTCGCCCGCGCCGCCGCGCAGGCCGCCTACGACAAGAAAGGTGAGGACATTCAGGTGCTCGACCTGACTGAGCTTTCCGATGTGTGTGACTACTTTGTCCTCGCTACTGGCATCAACAACCGCCAGGTTGATTCTATCGTCGACGAGATTGAGGAGAAGGTCGCCGAGGCTTGCGGCGAGCACCCGTTTTCCATCGAGGGCCGCGAGCAGAAGACCTGGATGCTCATGGACTACGGTTCGGTTGTCGTCCACGTCTTCACTCCCGAGGCGCGCGAGTTCTACCGTCTCGAGAAGCTCTGGGGCGACGCCCCCCAGCTTCCCCTTGACCTCCTTTAGTAGTTCATTTGGGACGGGCTTTTTAGCTAACCTTTACCGTTCGCCGGGCAGCTGCATCATTCGCAGCTGCCCGGCTTTCTTTTTGCCTAAGGGACTAATCGATGAAGCGGGATTGACGGCCGAAGGATAGGGCGGTGTCGCCGAACTTGTCTCGGACGGCGTCGATAGCGACTGAGAGGTCGCGACGGTCGCTTGATTGGGCTCCGCGGTCGTCGATTTCGCAGAACAGGTCGGTCTGGATGCCGCCCTGATGGTCAAAGTCGCTCATGCCGATGCCCGCCAGGCGCACATGCATGCCTTCCTGCCAGATGTTGTCGAGCAGCTCGAGCGCCACCGCCACAAAAATGTTCTCATCGTCGGTCGGATGAGGTAGCCGGCGCTGTGCCGAGCGACCGCTTCCATACGAATACTTGAGCTTGAGCGTCACCGTTGCGCCCGTTAGTCCCTGACGGCGCAGGCGGCGTCCCACTGACTCGCCCAACAGCGCAATCGCCGCTTCGATGTCCTGACGTTCAGTCAAATCTTTCGCAAAGGTGCGTTCATTGCTGACCGACTTGACCTCGCGCTCCTCATCGAGGCTCGTGACTTCGGAGATTTCGAGTCCCAGCGCACGCTGGCGCATGCGCTCGCCGTTGACGCCAAAAATAGAGGCCAAGGTGGATTCCGGTGCACGTGATAGCTCGCCGAGGGTGTAGATGCGCATGCGGCGCAGTCGTTCCTCGGCCGAGCGCCCGATGCCGCTCATAGCAGATACCGGCAGCGCGGCCAAAAAGCGCTGCTCAGTTCCGGGGCGCACGATGGTCAGCCCAAACGGCTTATCCCGCTCGCTTGCGATCTTTGCGACCGTCTTGTTGCAGCCCACGCCAATGGAGCAGGTCACTCCCAGACCTGCCACGCGGTCGCTTATACGCCGCGCAACCAACAGCGGGTCTTCGGGCGCAAAACGACCCGGTGTGAGATCGATAAAGGCCTCGTCGATGGACACGCGCTCCACGCGCGGTGTCTCATCGGCAAGGATCGCCATGACCTGCGCGCTCACCTTACGGTAGCGATCAAAGTGTCCGTGCGTCCAAATGGCCTGCGGGCACAGGCGCCGCGCCTCGGCCGAGGGCATGGCAGAATGCACGCCAAAGCGACGTGCCTCGTACGAACACGTGGACACGACGCCGCGTGACTCGGCATCGCCACCCACGATGAGCGGCTTGCCGCGCCACTCGGGATGGTCGAGCATCTCCACGCTCGCAAAAAACGCGTCGAGATCCATGAGGCCCACCGCCGGTCCTGTCCAGGGCGGCGGCGTGACGCCCGCAGCATCTTCATAACCGTATGTATGTTCGCGTCTTTTCATGGGATGAGTATACCTCGCAGCTCATGTGGGGTGCGTGGATGTGCTTGCAAATCGCGAATTCTTGTCTAAGATATGGATTTGCCTTCGACTACACCGAAGAAGTTGGTCTCACGGACTTCACCTGCCCGCGTCGATGGCGTATTATGTTCAGCTGTTTGTTTGTAGTTGCAGCCTAAAGCTGCTTGGTTGGAGGAGTTTCCTTTGGCAGTCAAGATTCGCCTTGCTCGTCACGGCGCTAAGAAGCGTCCGTACTACCGTGTCGTCGTCGCCGATTCCCGCGCCCCGCGTGACGGTCGTATCATCGAGGAGGTTGGCCGCTACAACCCGATGACCGCCCCCAAGACCATCAACCTCGATCTCGAGAAGATCGCCGACTGGCAGTCCAAGGGCGCTCAGCTCACCGACGCTGTCGCTGCTCTGGTCAAGGCCGCCAACGAGGGCGAGAAGACCGAGACCGTCGTCAAGAAGTCCAAGAAGCAGCTCGCCAAAGAGGCCGAGGCCGCTAAGGCTGCCGCTGAGGCCGCTGAGGGCGCCGAGGAGTAAATCGTGCCTGAGGTTGACGCTGCACAGCTCGAGGGTGAGGCAATGCTCTCAGATCGCATCGCCGATCTCGTCGAATATCTCGTTGTTCAGATCGTCGACGACCCGGATTCCGTGAGCCTTGAGGTCATCGATGGTGACGACGCCTCCACGATTGAGGTTTCGGTTGCCGAGGATGATGTCGCTAAGGTCATCGGCCGTCGTGGCCGTACCATCAAGGCCATTCGCACGCTCGCCCGTGCACTGGCCGCTCGCCTCGACACTGCAGTCGAGGTAGAGGTTCTGGGCTAGGACCTTGAGGTCCCAGTACAAAAACATCGCCCGTGTGGTCAAGCCGCACGGAAGGAAGGGGGAGGTCCTCGCGCAGCCGCTGCGGGGGCTTCCTTCTGTATTGACGCCGGGTATGCGCGTCGTCTTGACGCCGCCGGCGCTCAAGCGCGACCGTTTTTGCACGGTCGTATCCGTCACCGATACGGGCGATGACGATCTGGTCTCGTTTGAGGGCATTGACGACTTGACGGCCGCCGAGGGCATCACCGGATGCTACGTACTGGCAAATCGTGACGACTTTGAGCTCGATTCGCTCGACGCCGCCTATACCGACCTGATGGGTCGCGAGGTGGTCGACGAGCGCTTTGGCTCGCTCGGCACGATTGTCGAGATCATGTCGACGCCCGTCAACGATGTTTGGGTTGTCGAGGGCGATCGGTACGGCGAGGTGCTGATTCCCGTGATCGAGCAGGTTGTGCTCGATCTTCCCGATCAGGGGACAATTTCCGTCCACGTTATGGACGGCCTGATCGATATGGACAAGTAGGGAGGAAAACATGCTGATCGAGACCCTTTCGGTCTTTCCCGAGATGTTTGAGCCCGTTATGTCCACGTCGATCTTGGGCCGCGCCCGCAAGGCCGGCCTTTTTGATTTTAAGGCCTATAACCTGCGTGACTGGACGCATGACCGTCATCGTACCGTCGATGACGAGCCGTACGGCGGCGGGCAGGGCATGCTCATGAAGGTCGAGCCCATCGCCGAGGCCATCGAGGCTATTAGCTCCGAGGGTCCCAAGCCCACCGTGGTGTTCTTCACGCCCTGCGGCGAGCCCTTTACGCAGCATGTGGCCGAGCGCCTGCTCAAAAGTGAGCGTCTGCTGTTTGTGTGCAGCCGCTACGAGGGCGTCGACGAGCGCGCGTATGCGTATGCCGACGAGCGCCTGTCGATCGGCGACTACGTGCTCACGGGCGGAGAGCTTCCTGCTATGGTCGTTGCCGATGCCGTCGTGCGCTTGATTCCCGGCGCCCTTGGCGACGAGATGAGCAACGTCGATGAGTCCTTCTCGACTGCCGAGGACGGTGGCCTGCTCGAGTACGCGCAGTACACCCGCCCCGCCGAGTTCAACGGCGAGGGCGTGCCGCCGGTGCTCGTGAGCGGCGACCATGCGAAGGTTGACGCTTGGCGCCGCAAGAATGCCATCGAGCGCACCTGCCGCTGGCGTCCCGACCTGATCGAGACGGCGCGGCTTACGCCCGAGGAGCGCGCATACGCGCAGGATTTGCTTTCTGGAAGAGGTGAATAACATGGAGGACAATAAAGGCCGCCAACGAGTTCATCTTGAACATGATTTTGGCGAGAGGTCCGTTTTCACTTTGCGGGGCGCCTTGGAATGGGTTTTGGTCATTCTAATTGCGCTCACGGCCACCTTCCTGATTCGCTCGTTTGTGGTCGAGCCCTTTGTGGTGCCCACCGGGTCCATGGAGTCCACGATCGAGATTGGCGACCAGATCCTGGCACAAAAGGTGAGCCTCGAGCTCGGTCAGCCCGTCAAGCAGGGCGATATCGTGGTGTTTCACAACCCCGATGGCACCTCCGAGCATGATGTTCTTGTCAAGCGTGTTATTGCCACGGCCGGCCAGACGGTCGACCTGCAGGATGGCAAGGTGGTCGTTGACGGCCAAGCGCTCGACGAGGACTATACGACGGGCATGAGCTGGCCACTTTCGGTCCAAGCGCCCGGTGCTCAGGTAAGCTATCCCTACACCGTTCCCGACGGGTGCGTGTGGGTGATGGGCGACAACCGCGAAAACTCTGCCGACTCACGCTACTTTGGTCCCGTCGATCGCTCTGATTTGATCGCTGTGGCGCTTGTGCGCTACTGGCCGCTCAACCGCATCGGCGCTATCGACTAAAAACCGCTATAGTACAGTACCTAACCGTGTAATCGTTTCGACGAGGGGATATTAGAGGCATGAACGCTTCATCGCTTTCCTTCCAAGACATCATCCTGCGCCTCCAGCAGTACTGGGGCGAGCAGGGCTGCGTCATTATGCAGCCCTATGACTCCGAGGTCGGTGCCGGTACCTTCCATACCGCGACCACGCTGCGCTCGCTCGGTCCCGCCGAGTGGCGCACCTGCTATGCGCAGCCCTGCCGCCGTCCCGCCGACGGCCGCTACGGCGAGAACCCCAACCGCATGCAGCACTACTATCAGTTCCAGGTGCTCATCAAGCCCTCACCGGTTAACGCCCAGGAGCTCTACCTGGGGTCTCTTGCCGCTATCGGTCTGGACCCCAACGACCATGACGTCCGCTTTGTCGAGGACGACTGGGAGAGCCCGACCCTTGGCGCCTGGGGCCTTGGCTGGGAGGTCTGGCTCAATGGCATGGAGGTCACGCAGTTTACGTACTTCCAGCAGGTGGGCGGCATCGAGGTCGACCCCGTGCCCGTCGAGATCACCTACGGCCTGGAGCGTATCGCCATGTACGCCCAGGGCGTTAACTCGGTCTACGACCTGGTGTGGAGCTACCTGCCCGACGGCACGCCCATGACCTATGGCGACGTGTTCCTCGAGAACGAGCGCGAGTTCAGTGCCTATAACTTTGAGGTCGCCAACGTCGAGATGATGCGTCAGAAGTTTGACGACTACGAGGCCGAGTGCCATTCCTGCCTGGAGCGCAAGCTGCCGCTGCCGGCATATGACTGCGTCATGAAGTGCAGCCACGCTTTCAACCTGCTCGATGCTCGCGGCGCCCTGTCCGCGGTCGAGCGTGCCAACTACATCCTGCGCGTCCGCGCCGTCGCCAAGGCGTGCTGCGAGGCCTACATGGCCGAGGTCGCCGGAGTCAACGAGAATGCCGATCAGGAAGGCGAGGTGGCGTAAGCCATGGCAGACGCTAAGGATTTCCTGTTTGAGATCGGTACGGAAGAAATGCCCTCCGCACCGCTGAACAATGCCGTCAAGCAGCTTGGCACCATGATCGCCAAGGGTCTCGACGAGGCCGGTCTGGCCCACGGCGAGGTCCGCGTGATCTCGAGCCCGCGCCGCCTGGCTGCGCTCGTTGCCGACGTCGCCACCGCGACCGACGAGGTTCACGAGGTCAAGCGCGGCCCCGCGGCCAACATCGCCTTCGATGCCGACGGTAACGCCACCAAGGCCGCCCAGGGCTTCGCCCGCAAGTGCGGTGTGGCTGCCGAGGATCTGGTCTGTCGCGAGGACACCGACGGCCGTGAGTACGTCTTTGCCGAGAAGAACATTCCTTCCGCCCCGGCCACCCCGATCCTGACGGCCCTGTGCGAGAAGACCATCGCCGGCCTGCAGTGGCCCAACTACCGCTCCCAGCGCTGGGGCCACGAGCACGCCACGTTCGTGCGTCCGGTCCGTTGGATCTGCTGCCTTCTGGGCGAGAACGTTGTGCCCGTGTCGTTTGCCGACGTGACGAGTGGCAACACCACGCGCGGTCATCGCGTGCTTGGCCCCGGTGACCACGTTGTCGCCAGTCCCGCCGCCTACGAGCAGGTGCTCGAGGACGCCGGCGTGCTTTCTGCTGAGCGCCGTCGCGAGGCCATCCTCGCTGGTATCGCCGAGGTCGAGGCCGCCCGTCCCGGCTGCCATGTCGATACGCCCAAGAAGGTCTTTGAGGAGGTCATTAACCTCTGTGAGTGGCCGACGGTGCTCGTCGGTACCTTCGATGAGGAGTTCCTCAAGGTCCCGCACGAGATCATCTGCGAGTCCATGCTCACCAATCAGCGCTACTTCCCGATCTATGACGGCGAGGGCAAGCTGACGCGTGAGTTCGTGGTCGTATCGAACAGCAAGCCCGAGAACGCCGAGCGCGTGATCGACGGCAACGAGCGCGTCGTGCGCGCCCGTCTGGACGATGCTAAGTTCTTCTATGAGGAGGACCTGAAGATCTCCCTCGACGAGTTCCGTGAGCGTCTGGCCAAGGTTGCCTTCCAGGAGAAGCTCGGTAGCGTGCTCGCCAAGTCCGAGCGCATCGAGCAGCTTGCGCTCGCTATTGCCCGCGAGGCACACCTGGGTGCTCACCTGGCAGCCGATGCCGCTCGCGCCGCGCGCCTGTGCAAGGCCGACCTGGTATCCAACGCCGTTGTCGAGTTCACGAGCCAGCAGGGCGTGATGGGCGGTTATTACGCGACCGCGATGGGGGAGAACGACGAGGTCGCCCACGCCATCCGCGATCACTACCGTCCCCGCTTTGCCGGTGATGAGCTGCCCGAGGGCACCGCTGGCTGCATCGTGGCCTGCGCTGACAAGCTCGATACCATCGCCGGTATCTTTGCCATCGGCGAGCCCCCGACCGGCTCTTCGGACCCCTACGCGCTGCGTCGTGCCGCTATCGGCATCATCAACATCCTGCGCGACCGCCTGCCGATCGACCCCACGTCGCTCATCGACTTCGCCCTCGAGCTCTACAGTGAGCAGGGCATTGAGTTCGACGCCGCCGAGGTCGCCCAGCAGGTTCGTGACTTCTTCCATGGCCGCCTGGTGAGCATGGCCCGCGACGAAAAGGTCCCGGCCGATACCGTTGCCGCCGTCTCCGCGGTGCACATCATCGCCCCGTCCGTCTTCTTCGCCCGCTGCGCCGCCCTCGACGAGGCCCGCAAGAACGACGCCGAGACGTTCGACAACCTTGCGACCGCCTATGCTCGCGCCGCGCATATCTCCAAGCCCGAGCTGGGCGTGGAGTACGACCGCAGCCTGATGGGCGAGGCCGAGCTCGCGCTTGCCGATGCCTCCGAGGCTGCTCAGACCGCTGTCGACGCCGCCCTCGCTGCCGAGGATTACCCGGTCGCATTTGCCGCCCTCGCCGCCCTGCGCGCCCCCATCGACCGCTTCTTCGACGAGGTCATGGTCATGGACAAGGACGAGCAGCTTCGCGATAATCGCCTTAAGCTGCTCAACCGCTTCGAGGCCGTTTTCTCCGGCATCGCAAACATCGGTGAGCTTGCTCGCAAAAAGTAAGCCAGCCTGCGCATAAGCGCAAAAGGAGCCCCGCATGGATTGCCCGGTCACCGCTCGTCCCACCGTTATCGTTATCTCCGACTCGCTCGGTGATACCGCTTGTGAGGTGGTGCTTGCGGCGTCCGGGCAATTTGATGAAGGGGCTTTTCGCGTTTTACGCCTGCCCAAGGTGACCTCCGTGGAGCAGGTCAAGTCGTTTGTGGGTCCGCGCGTCGATGCCGATCATCGCGATATTGCCGTGTTCCACACCATTGTCGATCCGGCGCTTCGCGCCCGCGTGCTCGATTACCTGGGCATGCTGCATATCCGTTCGGTCGACCTGATCGGCCCGACGCTCGCCGTGCTGTCGTCGCTCATCGGTGTGCCGCCCAAGGGCGTTGCGGGCGTGATTCACAAGACCGATGACCGCTATTTCCATCGTATCGAGGCCATGGAGTATTTCGTTGAGCACGATGACGGGCGCGGTTGCGACGATTTGTCGGGTGCCGATATCGTGCTGCTGGGCGTATCGCGCACGTCCAAGACGCCGCTGTCGATGTATCTGGCTTATCAGGGCTACAAGGTTGCCAATGTTCCGTTGGCCCATGGCATGGAGCCGCCGAAGTCGATTTACGAGGTCGACCCGATGCGCCTGTTCGGCCTGATTTCGACCGTCGATGTGATTTCCGAAATTCGCGATAGCCGCTTGGGCGATGACTACGCTCGTGCCGTTGCCGGCTCCTATGCCGAGCCCGAGAGCGTGCGCAGCGAGCTCGAGGAAGCCCGTTCCCTCATGAAGCGGCTAGGCTGCTTTGTGGTGCGTACCGACGGCAAGGCCATCGAGGAGAGCGCTGCCGAGATCATTAGCCACTTGGAGGAAATCCAAGAAGCCCGTGCCCGCCGCGCCGCCCGTCGAGCCTAACAGTAGCAGCATTTTGATAAAGCGATTTAGCAAAAATATCGCATCTGACCTGCACCTTCTTACAGTGGTATCTTCATAAGGTAACCACCTTTACCTACCATTTACCGCCAGTTTTAGCACGTTTACCAAACCGCGCATCCTCTGCTTAAGCCCGCTCAAAACCCGCCGTATAGTTCCCTCATGGCCCGCATCTGGCGGGTCGATTCGTTACCACGGTCGTGTGCGTAAGCGCATGGAAGGGGAAGTATCGTGAGCGATTGCAAGAGGGTTTACCGTTTTGGAACCGACGCCCAGGGCACCTGTGTCACCGAGGGCGACAAGTCCATGAACTTCGTGCTTGGCGGCAAGGGCGCAAACCTTGCCGAGATGAGCCGCATCGGCCTGCCGGTTCCCGGTGGTTTTACCATTACCTGCCAGACCTGTGTCGAGTACTCCGGTGCCGGCAACGTCTGGCCTGAAGGCGCGCTCGATGAGATCGTTGCCGCCGAGGAAGACCTCGAGTCCCGCTGCGGCAAAAAGCTCGGTGACGCCTCCGATCCGCTGCTCGTGTCGGTTCGCTCGGGCGCTCCGTTTTCCATGCCCGGCATGATGGACACGGTCCTCAACTTGGGTCTCAACGACGACTCCGTTCAGGGTCTCATTGCGCAGACGCAAAACCCGCGCTTTGCTTGGGATAGCTACCGCCGCTTTATTCAGATGTTCTCCAACGTCGTTATGGGCGTTGACGCCGACCTGTTCGAGAACGCCCTGACCCAGGCCCGTCTGGTCGCCGGTGTTCGCGTCGATTCCGAGCTTTCGGCCGAGGACCTGCAGGAACTCGTCGAGACCTTTAAGGGCATCTTCTCCGAGAACGTCGATGCCGCCCTGTATCCCGAGCTCGAGGTCGCTGACGGCAAGCCCGTCTTCCCGCACGACCCGGAGCTTCAGCTACGCCTTGCCATCCAGGCCGTCTTTGGCAGCTGGATGAACGAGCGTGCCTGCATTTACCGCAAGCAGCATGGCATTTCCGACGATCTCGGCACCGCCGTCAACGTGCAGGCCATGGCCTTTGGCAACAAGGGCGAGACATCTGCGACCGGCGTTGCCTTCACGCGCAATCCGGCCGACGGCACCAAGGAGTTCTACGGTGACTTTTTGGTTAATGCCCAAGGCGAGGACGTCGTCGCCGGTATCCGCAACACCGAGCCCATCGCCGACCTCAAGACTACCCCGGGCCTTGAGTCCGCGGGCGAGGAGCTCGAGCGCGTCTTCCTGACGCTCGAGGATCACTATCGCGACATCTGCGACATTGAGTTCACCATCGAGCAGGGCAAGCTCTGGATGCTCCAGACCCGCGTGGGCAAGCGAACTGCCACCGCCGCCCTGCGCATCGCCATCGAGATGGTCGAGGAGGGTCTGATCACCCGCGATGAGGCTGTGAGCCGCATCGATCCCGCGCAGCTCGACCAGCTCCTGCACCCACAGTTCGACGCTTCCAAAAAGTACGAGGCTCTCGCCAGCGGTCTTAATGCCAGCCCCGGTGCCGCCGTGGGCGAGGTCGTGTTCTCGAGCGACGACGCCGTCGCGCGCGCCAACGAGGGCCACAAGGTCATTCTGGTTCGTTGGGAGACCAACCCCGACGACCTGAAGGGTATGGTTGCCGCCGAGGGCATTCTGACCAGCCACGGTGGCAAGACGAGCCATGCCGCCGTTATCGCCCGCGGCATGGGTACGCCCTGCGTCTGCGGCGTTGAGCGCTTCCATATCGACGCCGCCGAGAAGGTCGTGCGCATCGAGGGCAGTGACCGCGTGCTGTACGAGGGCGACGTTATCTCCATCGACGGTACCCAGGGTATCGTCGTCGACGGCGCCGTTGATCTGGTCTCGGCCGAGCTCACCGGCGACCTGGACACCATCCTGTCCTGGGCCGACGAAATCCGTTTGGACGAGACCAGCGGCCATGCCAACCATGTGCGCGTCAACGCCGACAACCCCGAGGATGCTGCACTCGCACTCGAGTTTGGCGCCGAGGCTATTGGCCTGTGCCGCACCGAGCACATGTTCCTGGGCGATCGCAAGAACATCATCCAGAGCTTTATCCTTTCTGACGATGAGGCCGTGAAGCAGCAGGCCCTGGCCGACCTGCTCAAGGTTCAGACCGAGGACTTCCTGGCGATGTTTAAGACCATGTCCGGTCGCGATGTGGTCGTTCGCCTGCTCGATCCGCCGCTTCATGAGTTCCTGGATAATCCTCGCGAGCTTGAGGTCGCCATCACCAAGAAGGAAGCCGCTGGCGCCAGCGAGGAAGAGCTTGCCGTCCTGCGCGCCCGCCTGCGTCGTATCGACGGCATGGTCGAGTCCAACCCGATGCTCGGCCTGCGCGGTGTGCGCCTGTCCGTCGTCTTTAGCGATCTGCCGCTCATGCAGGTTCGCGCCGTCGCCACGGCTGCTGCCCGCCTCATCAAGGAAGGCGTCGACCCGCGCCCCGAGATCATGGTTCCGCTCGTTTCCATCACGGCGGAGCATGTCCAGACGCGCGAGGTCATCGAGCGTGTCATCGCCGAGGTATCCGCCGAGGAGGGCGTCGAGCTCAACATTCCCGTGGGCACGATGCTCGAGCTGCCGCGTGCCTGCATGGTTGCCGACGAGATCGCCCATCATGCCGACTTCTTCTGCTTTGGCACCAACGACCTCACGCAGACGACCTTCGGCTTCTCCCGCGACGACGCCGAGGCCAAGTTCATCCCGCTGTACATGCACAAGAAGATCTTGAAGGACAACCCCTTCGAGACCATCGACTCGGCGGTACTCGAGCTGGTGCGCATGGCCGTCGAGAAGGGTCGCGCCACCAATCCCGACATGCACTTTGGCGTGTGCGGCGAGCACGGCGGCGACCCCAAGTCCATCAAGGGCCTGTTTAACGTGGCCGACGTGGATTACGTGTCCTGCTCGCCCTATCGCGTACCCCTCGCACGTCTTGCGGCCGCCCAGGCCAAGCTCGAGGCCAAGCGTTCCGCCTAACGTTTTGGGCGTAGACGCCTAGTGTAGCCCCCCTTCATGCCGCCCGTCTCATTTGTGAGACGGGCGGTTATCATGTGCGGGTTTTGTCTTTTTGTCTGCGTAAAAAATTGTTCTTGCAGCAGAAACCCGCGCGTGTATACTCGAATACGTTTGTTCAACTACGTGCCGGCCATGGTGGTACGGCACCTCTAGAAGAGTAAGGAATTGCACATGGATTACATCCGCGCAATCGAGCGTCAGCAGATCCGCGAGGACATTCCTCAGGTTCGCGTCGCCGACAACGTCAAGGTTCACTACCGCATTAAGGAAGGCGACCGCGAGCGCATCCAGGTCTTCCAGGGCGACGTCATCCGCATGGCCGGCGCCGGTGCCCGCGAGACCTTCACCGTCCGCAAGATGTCCTTCGGTGTCGGTGTTGAGCGTACCTTCCCGCTTCACAGCCCCAAGATCGCCAAGCTCGAGGTCGTTCGTCATGGTCGCGTCCGTCGCGCCAAGCTGTACTACCTCCGCGACAAGGTGGGCAAGGCTGCTCGCATCCCCGAGAAGCGCTAAGAAGATCGCAGCGTCTGTCCACTCGTTTGGACGTAAGGGTCACCTTCGGGTGGCCCTTCTTTTTATCTGATTTGCATGCAAGGAGGGCCTGGTATGGCCAATATGACGAGCTCGGTTTCGGCATCGCAGGTTGCCGGAGAGCTAGCGAGCGCAACGTTTGAGGAGATCCCCGCCCTCGTGGAGCATTATCGCGAGGACCCGCGCCAGCAGGTGATCAAGGCTTGTGAACGCGCCCTCAAACGCCATGCTAAGGAACTTGCCGAGCGCGAGCGCGTCAATGACATGTACGAGCTTATGCATGAGTTTGGCGGCGATGGGGTGGTCGTTGGTGTCGACGAGGTGGGTCGCGGATCGGTGGCCGGTCCCCTGACGGTGTGTGCCGTGTGCCTTCCCATGGAGCCGCGCGTCTGGGGCATTAACGATTCCAAAAAGCTCACGCCGGCGCGCCGCGAGTTGCTCTCAGTGAAGATTGCCGAGGTGGCGACGGCGATCGGTTTTTGCCATATCGCGCCTAAGGATATCGATGAGATGGGCATGGCCCGTGCTATCCGTACCGCCGTTGCGGGCGCCGTGGCCGATACGGGGCTCGAGCCCGACTGCGTCCTCATGGATGGCAACCCCCTGGGCGCCGTTCCTAACGAGCGCGATATGGTGAAGGGCGATGCCAAAATCGCCTGCATCGCCGCGGCGTCCATCATGGCCAAGGTCACGCGTGACGAGATGATGGTCGAGTACGATGCCGAGTATCCCGAGTACCATCTGGCCGAGTCGAAGGGCTATGCGAGTCCCGAGCACATCGAGGCCATTCGCAAACATGGACTTTGTCCGCTGCACCGCGTGAGCTTTTGCGGAAACTTTCTGCAGACTGAGCGCCTTTTCTAGGTCAATTGTGGAGACAGGGATCTTTGGGATTCTATAAACCTGCTGGTAGCGGGCCGTATGCAACAACATTGCTGCGTACGGCCCGTTTTTTGACGGCATTTGGTCAGCTTTTGGTTTGCTTCCGGTACTTACCCGCATGAAAGGTGCCCTCATCATCGGGGCAATGCAGTGTGCTGGAAAGGAGACCCCATGAGTGCCGCAAGCAAAAAGAGCAAGACGCAGCAGCTCAAGGAGCGTTGGGAAAACGGCGAGCTCGACTGCGGGGCGATGACGCCCGAGTTTATCAAGGGGCTCAGTCCTCGCGAGCTGGGCATGCTGGGCGAGCTGATCACCATCGACTACTTTAACGAGCGCGGCTACACCTTGCTGGAGCAGGGCTATCGTTGCACTGAGGGCGAGGCCGACCTGGTGTTGCTCGATGAGCTTGACGATGTCGTGGTGATGGCCGAGGTCAAGACCAGGCGCGTCGCCCTGGATTGCACCACGCGGGTCTTTCCCGAGGAGGCCGTGGATGCCCAAAAGCAGCGTCGGTATCGCCGTATCGCAAGTTGCTATCTCATGGAGCACTATCCGCTCAAGGCGATCCGCTTCGATGCCGTGGGTGTCACCATTCGCGGCGGGCATATCGCCGAGATCGAGCATCAGTACAACGCGTTCGATTGGCAGGTGTCGTGATGGCGTTCGAGACGTTTGCCGTTCACGCGGCCTGCATCCGCGGCGTCGAGGCGATTCCCGTCACGGTCGAGGTCTCGCTTGCCGGTGGCGTTCCGGGCATTCAGATGCTCGGTATTCCGAGTATGGAGGTGATGGAGTCACGTGGTCGTATTCGCTGTGCGATGCGCTCGGCCGGCTTTGAGATCCCGCGCTCGGGCATTACGGTCAATCTGGCGCCCGGCGATATTCGCAAGACCGGTAGCGGCTTTGATCTGCCCATCGCCATCGCGGTTCTAGCGGCCGATGGTCAGATTCCCCGCGACAACCTCGATCGTTGTCTTATCGCCGGCGAGCTCGGCTTGGACGGCACGGTGCTTCCTGTCAAAGGCGAGGTGGCGTTTCAGCTATTGGCTCGCGACATGGGGCTGTCTTTTATCGCCGGCAGGTCCGACCAGCATGTGCCACTCGCGGGCGTGGATTGCGGCTTTATCGACCATCTGTCTCAGCTTGCTCACGGCATGGGCGATGCCGCACGGCACTACTTGGATTCCGAGGGTGTCGAGGCGACCTTTGAGCCCGAGCTCGACTATGCAGACGTGCTGGGGCAGGAAGTCGCTAAACGCGGCATGGCGCTTGCGGCGGCAGGAGAACTCGGCTTGCTCATGATCGGGTCTCCGGGATCGGGCAAGACGATGCTCGCACGCCGTATGACCGGCATCCTGCCCGAGCTTTCCGTTGAGGATCAGCAGGAGGCACTGTGCATCCATTCGGTTTTGGGTGAGAACATTGATGGCTTGTTGGCGGGGCACCGCCCCTTCCGCAGTCCCCATCACAGTATTTCGACCGCAGGCCTTATCGGCGGCGGGCGCCCGGTGCACCCGGGTGAGATCAGCCTTGCTCATGGCGGCGTGCTCTTTTTGGACGAGCTTGCCGAGTTTCCCACTGGCGTGCTGCAGACGCTGCGTCAGCCCATCGAGCGCGGCTACGTGAGGATCGTACGCGTCGACGGGGCTTTTACCTTCCCGTCGCGCTTTCAGCTGC
>CABSMV010000037.1 GCA_902478935.1 uncultured Collinsella sp.
GCCAAAGGACAGACGGCCAACCAGGTTGGCGCAGGTGTTGACGGAGACCACCGCGCCGCCGAGGGCGACGGCAGCGGCGCTCGTGGGGTCGGCGAAGAGCTGGACGGCGGCGATGGAGGCAACCTTGCCCACGAGCAGGGTGCCCGCGGTGGCGGCAAAGGCGAAGGTGACGATGAGGACCCAGAAGCGCGGGGTCTTGACCATCTCGCCCGGGGTGAGGTCACCGAAGGTGCCGGCGTGCGCGCCGCCCTTGGGGGCCTCGAAGCCCTCGGGCAGCCAACCGGCCTCGGGGGCCTTCAGGAACAGGGCGGAGGCGGCGATCGTCACAAAGAAGATGACGCCGAGCGCCTTAAGGGCGCCGAAGATGCCCAGGCTCGGGATGAGCAGCGAGGCGAGCACCGGGGACAGCACGGCGGGGCCGGCGGTCGAAGCGGCGAGCGTAATGCCGGAGGCGAGACCCTTCTTGTCGATGAACCACTTCTGACCCGTGGTGAGCGCCGGGTTGTAGCCCAGGCCGTTGCCAACGGCGGCGACGAGCGAGAACCACAGGTAGAACTGCCACGGCTCGGTGACGGTGCCGGACATGAACCAGCCCAGGCCGTAGCACACGGCGGCGGCGATCACGACGTTACGCGGGCCGATCTTATCGGAGATACGGCCGGCGAAGATGCCCGTCACGGCCATGATGGTCTGAAAGACCGGGAAAGCCCAGGTAAGGGCACTCGACCACTCGGGGTAGACGGCGAGCAGGTTCTTGCTCACGACAGAATACAGCGCGATGGAGCTGATGAAGAACATGGTGACGCACGCGGCGGAAAGCACGACGGCGCGACCCTTGTTGGAGTTGGTGGAAGCCATTGGACTCTTTCTGATCGATACGGGGGAGGAGCGGGCGTGTCCGCGGGGCCTCCCTGTCAGGTTGGTTTACTGGTCAGTCGGCTTGGCGACGCCGGACTCATCGGACCAAAGCTCGACACCCTTGTTCTTGAGGTAGTTGTCGGCATAGGCGCGACGGCCGCCGGGCTTGGCGGTGAGGTCGCCCATCATGTTGGAGAAACCGCCGTCGACCTTGATGGCATCGCCGGTGGTAAAGTCCGAGCGCTTGGACGCCAGGAACATGACGGCGTTGGCGATATCGCCGACCTCGCCGATGCGGCGCGTGGCGATCAGACGGCTGCGGCTCTTTTCGACCTCGGGGTCGGCGTAGAAATTGGCCGACATCGGGGTCTTAACGAAGCAGGGCTCGACGCAGTTGGAGCGGACGCCGTAGGGGCCCCACTCGGCGGCGAGCATCTTGGACATCATGTTGACGCCGGCCTTGGTGGAGCTGTACACGCCCGAGAACGTCTCGGGGGAGTGGCTGGCGACGGTCGAGATGTGCACCAGGCGGCCCTGGCCGGCCTTGATCATCTCGCGACCAAAGCGCTGCGAGGTGATGAAGTAACCGGTGAGGTTGACGTTGAGCACCTGTTCCCAGTCGCTCAGCGGCAGGTCTTCCATAGCTGCGAAGCGCAGGATGCCGGCGGTGTTGACGAGAACGTCGACGCGGCCGAAGTCGGCGATGGTGGCATCGACGGCAGCCTGAACCTCGGCCTCGTCGGTGGCGTTCATCTTGTAACCCTCGGCGTGGATGCCAAACTCGGCAGCGAGGTCAGCGGCAGCGGCCTTGACCTTCTCCTCGTCCAGGTCGAGCAGGACGACGTTGGCGCCGTTGCGGGCGAACTCGCGGCAAATCTCGACGCCCATACCGCCGAGCGCGCCAGTCACGGCGCAGACATCGCCCTCGAGCTTAAGCCAATTGCTCATAGGAACTTCCCTTCTTGTGCCTCCCGGTGGGTCGCTCCCATTAATCGACCCACGTGGTTTTCGCTGGTTATCGTATGCTTTACATTTGCGCAGGTGAATTGCATATTTGTTAGAATGGCGTTAACCAATGGTTTATAGCTCGCAAGACAATGCGCCTTTAATTGAGTGTGTGACCTGCCAAAAAGACCCCCTTCGGCAGTGCATGGGCATACGTCTGGAAACAGGAGATTGACGTGTACGATCGACGACTCGAGGCCATATCGGCCGCCGCGGAGCTGGGAAGCTTCTCGCGGGCGGCGGCAAAATTGCGCGTGTCGACCCCGGCGCTCGTCAAGCAGGTGTCGGGCTTCGAGGCCGAGTTTGGCATCACGTTGTTCGAGCGCTCGCATTCTGGTGTTAAGGTGACGCCGGCAGGTGCTCTGCTGGTGGACGATGCACGTTCGATCATGCGGCAGTCCGAGGACGCGCTACGCCGTGCCCGACGCGCGGCGGGCGATGGCGGGGCCGTGCGTCTGGGCGTGTCGATGATGTGTCCGGGGCGCCAGACGCTGTCGATGTGGACGGGCGTACACGAGCTGGAGCCATCGTTGCGCTTCGAGATCGTGCCGGTAAGCGACCTCTATGACGAGCGCGAATCCGTCATGCGCAACCTCGGTCGAGAGGTGGATGTAGTGCAGTCGAGTTTTTCGACTCCGCGCTGGGGCGACGCCTGCCAAAAGCTCCGCATTGTCAACGTGCCGTTTTATATCGACCTGCCGCGCACGAGCCCGCTGGCGCGCAAGAATCGCATTACGGTCGCCGACTTGGAGGGTATGCGTCTGCGCGTGCTCCGCCACGGCAACGACGCTATGGACAGCCTGCGTATCGATCTGTTGGCCGACGGCGGCGTAGACGTGATCGACGTGGACAGCTTTGACTTTGCGCTCTTTAACGAGGCAGAGGAAAAGGGCGACGCGGTGCTCACCTGCGGCGCATGGTCGGGGGTGCACCCGGCCTTTGTGGGCGTGCCGTTCCTCTGCGGGCGAGAGGTGCCGGTCTTTCTGCACTACCCGCTCGAGCCAACCCTCCAAGTACAAAAATTCGTCAACGCCATGGCCCAGCTTCTCAACTAGCTCACCTGGGACGGGGTTCTTTTAGCTACTTTTGGCGTCCTACCTGCGCAATGCGAAAAATGCGAAAAATGACTGCAAATCGGTTACGCATGATTTTGCTTTTGCCCTGGGCTGGTTGTAGAATCAAAAAACTTAAACGAACTACTTGTGCAGCTTGCGCGAAAGCTCCGGCTGCGGCTGGGGGGGATGCGCCCGTGCAGGGTCCTTTCGGTCATATAGCGTCGATGCGCCGCACCTTTGTGATGTTGGCAGCGGTCTTATGCGCGTTCGTTATGGTCGGGGGGGGGGTTGCCCTCGCGTGCGTACGGTGACGATGGCAACCTTATAGCGAACCCAACCTTTACCAACCAAGCTTCTGGTTGGTCGACGACCTCTCCGAATAAGAGAATCGGCGAGACGCTCAAGCTCGACCTCTCCACGAAGCTCCTCAACGGTCAAAGAAACCTCAAACAAGCTAACGGTAATCGCTTTGCGCTTGCGTGGAATCTTAGGCCACAGGATCAAAAAAATCTTTATTTTGAACCTGGATCAACCTACACCACCTTTTTCACCCAGAGCGGCTCCACGTACGAGTGGGGTCTCAACCATCGCGCCGCAACCGAACACGACGTGCTGATGCTCACGATGGGTCCTCAACAGGAGAATCTGTCGATTAACAGCGCAGGCCAAGACCAGCTCATGCAGCTGCGGACTTGGCTTAAGGCGCAGGGCAAGATGCCCCAGGGAAATACCGTTGAGCAGTACACCGTTTACAGCGATTCCTTTGCCGCAAATGGCGGCTTTGCTGGTAACAGCGCTGACGGATCCCACTTTTCGTTTGAACAGAGCGACGGCCGCATTGCGCTTTCGGTGTGGCTCGTAAGCTCTAACGGACAGGGTTGGTTCTCCTTCGGCACCAACAGTACACACTATTATCGAGCGCTTCCCGAGCAAGACGATGAGTTTGCCTATCAGGCAGTCTATACCGCAGCGTCCGAAAAGACGATGCTTGCGCTGACTTGCTACGATTCAAATCTTACGGGTGCGAACGAACAATACCGTGAGTGGTTTGGCAATCTGGTCAACGACGTTCACGTGGAAAAGCAGGGCACACGCGACATCTATAGTGATTTTGCCAAGGTGTATCAAGAAAATTCGTCCGAGACCATGACAACGCTCACAAACTATGCGTTCTCGACCTCGAATCTTAAGAACGAGAATACGAACATTGCTAACGGCAGTTTTGAAGACGATATACATCTGGGGAACCAGGGGCCCAGCAAGTTTACGTTGTGCTCGCCCCATTGGCGTACGACCGAGACAGACCATCGTATCGAGATCGTTGCCCAGAACGACTACTATATCGACCCAGCTGGGCATTCTGTTACGTTTACGCCCTCCGATGGTGACTATGCAGCCGAGCTCAACGCACACGAGGCGAGTTCGCTCTACCAATATGTGACGACCGAGCCGGGAAAACAGTACGAGTGGGGGCTCGACCACCGCGGCCGCTCGGGTCGAGATGCCATGGCCCTTATCATCGGTCCGCGGCAAGAAAACGAGCCGTATAAGGACAATCAAAAGGCACTCGATCAGTACCAGCAAATTATTCAATGGATTCAAATAAGCGTCGATAACTATGTCGGCTTGGATGTGGCCAATTTTTCCCAATCGGGCTGCAGCAAAAAGATCATTCTGTATTCGACCAAATTTGACAAAGTGGGTGGATTTGCCAGTGCGTCTAGCGGAAGCGCGTTCTCGTGGACGGCCGATGCGGAACATACCGAAAAATGGTGCGTGTGGATTATGGCGTCCGAAAACGACGCGTGGGCTTCCTACGGTTCCAACGCGCTCGAGCACAAGAAAAAGGTCGACTACGACTATACCTACACCATTCCGGATGGCCAAAACCAGAGCGTCTTTGCTTTTGTGGCCTACAACACGGCCAACGGGAGCTATACGATCGGCAACTTCCTCGACAATATCTCGTTTAGGGAGTTCTATCGCATCGAGACGTACACGACGCCCAACGGAAGCGGAACGTATTTTTATAACGCCGATACCAAGACCGCCGACTTTACCTATGCCAAAAACTACGTAGGTAAACAGGAGAAGAACTCCTACTTTATGGTCGATGCCAAACGCGATGACGGGGCAGTCTTTATCGGCGCTTTTGTCAACGGCGAGTTCTATTCCGCAGACGACAACGCACATTGGACCAGATTGGAAGATGGTACCTATCGCTTTAAGGTCGACAAGGTCACAAAGCACTACAAAGTGCACCTCGTGTTTTCCAAGGCAGGCGTTCAATACGATGTGAACGGCGGCAAAGCGTATCACTATGATCCGTCCGATGAGTCCACGGGCGATTTCGTGCAGCTTTCTGGCGCTGGAGCGAGCTATACCTCTCATGCCGCCAAAGGACAAAACGACGACTGGAAGTTTATGGGCTGGGAGTACGCGGGCTCGGGAAAAGCCGTTCGTTTTGACGGAGAGCACACGGTGACCCATACGGCACCCGAGGGCACCATGGATTCCGGCACTCTTACCATTAGGGGCAAGAAGGTCAATCCGGATACCGGCGCTGCGGGCGATACGGTAACGGTCGAAAACATCCCCGAGAGTCAGGGCGCGACATTTGTGGCGCAATGGAAGTATCGTCAGGCCTTTGTTGCTCAGCTTAAAAATGCCGATGGCACGTGGAGCAACGTAACGACGGGCGGTACGGTCAGCTCCAAGCTTAAGGGGGCAAAGGGCTCCATCGATGCCGGGGATCGCTCGGGCAAGGACGCCGACGTGTACGAAAAATCGGGCGTTGCCTACTTTGTGGATGACGGCACGTTTGTGGAGGCGGTGGCCGCTCCCAAGGAGGGCTATCACTTTGAGGGTTGGTACGACCTATCGAATCCGGACGCCCCGGAGCTGCTGTCGTCTTCACCCACCTATACGTACAACGTAAAAGACCGCCATACGGGATGCGTATACGCACGATTCACCCCGCGCACCTACACACTCAAGGTTTCCAAGAGCGTTACGGGCAATATGGGCGACAAGCGTGCCTACTTTAAGATGACGGCGACCTTTACGGGCCTCAAGGCTGGTCAGACCTACGCCATCGAGTATTCGGATGCGTCTGCCCAAGGCAGCCATGCGCTCGTGGCGCGACCGAATGATCGGGCCGAGATCGTGGAAAACAAGACGGCCTTTACGGCTGATGGCCAGGGCAAGGCGACCGTGCCGTTTGCCGTTAAGGACGGCCTGACCGTTTCGATTAAGGCGCTGGATTACAACGCGGTCTATACCGTGAGCGAAGACGATTATTCTTCGTTGGGGTATCAGGCTAAGCTTACGGGTGCGAGCGGCACGCTCAACGGTCCGCGTGTGACCGTTGCCGTTGAAGCTAAGGCCACCAATTCCCGACAGGTCGCGGTGCCTACGGGTATTACGCGCAACCCCATCTATGCCCTGGCGATTTTGGCCGCCGGCGTGCTGTTGGCTACGGGCATGGTTGCGCTGCGTTTACACCGCGGCTCCAAGAGGGGTGGGCGCCTATGAGAAGACATGGCGCCAGCAATGCTGGTGATGGGCCAGCCGCACGAGCGGCCCCGCAGGGAAGACCCCGGGGCTCGCGGTATTCGGCCGCGTCGAACGTGAGGTTGGGCGCCCATGCGGCACCAGATCTGGGAGAAGCGGACGACCGGCGCGATATCGTGGGCTTTCTGGCGCGCCTGGCATTTTTTGTCGTGACGCTCTGGCTGCTCTTTGGCGTGGTCCTGGGCGTGGGTCCGGTCACGACTGGCGAGATGGCCCCCCGCATCTGTTCGGGTGACGTCATGCTCTACTGGAGGCTCAGCCAGAGCTTTAACGAGGGTGACGTGGTGGTATACACCGCGGATGGCGAAGAGCGCCTGGGTCGCGTGGTTGCCCGCCCCGGTGATGAGGTCACGATTACCGAGTCGGGCGAGCTCATGGTTAACGGGGCTGTTGTGGTGGAAAGCGATATCACCACGCCGACGCCGCGCTATGAGTCTGCTGTGGACTATCCCGTGCATCTGGGAACGGATGAGCTCTTTGTGCTGGCAGATTTGCGCGAGGGCGGCCACGACAGTCGCTTGTATGGACCGATTGCCCGTTCGCAGATCAAGGGCAACGTGATCAGCGTGCTGCGCAGGTCGAACTTGTAGGCACGGAGCTTGGTTTTATTAAGGGCATATGCCCGAGAGGAAGGATACAACATGAAAACTGGAAAGAGGCGACTGGCGGCGTTTGCAGTTGTGGCTGTAACGATGCTGCTGGCTTTGGTGGGAGTTGCTGCGCCGGCGTGGGCGGAGGAGGGCTCTACTACTCCGCATCTGCCGGTAAATGACAACAAGGTTACGATTGCCTCAAAACTCACCATGAATGAGAACGCCATGGTGCCGAGTGTGATGTTTAACTATTCGATCGCGCCGGCAAGTGAGAACGAGCTTACGAGCACGGGCGGTATGCCCGTTACTGCTGGAGTGGACGGTGCCGTCTCGCTTTCACCGGCTTCCGTTAATTACTCTGATAAAAAGTTGAAGCATGAGAACGCCGACGGCACTACGACAATAAACGCTCAATTGAGTGCCGTCCTTGATGCCTCAAAGTTCATGGCTCCGGGCATCTACCGATACAAAATTACGCAGCAGAAGCCAGTCTTGGATGGCCTCAACGTTACGCATGAGGCGCTGTTCCTCGATGTTTACGTAGAAAATGATGGCACGGACTATGTTGTCAAGGGTTGTACTCTTAGCGCAGAAGCAGGTTCGGCCGAGAAGACCGATGGCTTTGTAAACGATTATGCCACCCATAAGCTGACTATTAAAAAGATCGTCGCGGGTAACCAGGGTGACAAGAACAAGGACTTTGACTTTACCTTCACGATTAAAGGCGCTGACGGGGAGAGCTATGAGTACGCCACTGTGAAAAACGATGCTACCACCATGAGCCAAACTCCAGCTACATCGGGAACTGCGGTTACCGTAAGCCTTAAGCACGGAGAATCCGTCATCGTTTACGGTCTCTCATCGAACGATTCATACGCCATAAATGAGGCAGATTACAGTAGCGCCGGTTATAAGACGTCGTATAAGATCGGTGAATCCGGCACCGAGGTAGAGGGTAAAGTTATTGAAGCAACGTCTATCGGCGCTTCCGACGCCCTTGTGGCCTTTACCAACACCAAGGATGTTACCGTTCCGACCGATGTTATTCGGACGGTCGTTCCCTATGCGGCAATCGTCGCGTTTGCTGCCGTGATGGGCGTGGTCTTCTTCCGTCCTCGTCGTAACCGCCGTTAAAGCAGCGAGGATTACAGCCGATGGAGCTTAAACGCATGGCTCGGCTAGCGAGAGCCGGCGACCGCGTACTTACGTGGTTTGCCGGCTTTATCGTGCTGCTCATGCTGCTGTACGGGGGCTATTCGCTGTGGGATACAAACAACGTTATGAACGGCGGGTTCATCAGCGATGAACTGCTGCACTACAAACCCACCGGGGCCAACGATTGCGCACGCCTGCAGGAACTGATGGCCAAAAATCCCGACGTGGTCGGATGGGTCACCATCGATGGCACCAACATCGACTATCCCTTTGTTCAGGGAAAAGATAACCAGGAATACCTCAACAAAAACGTGTTGGGGGAGTCCGCGGTTTCGGGAGCAGTGTTTTTGGATACGCGCAACAGTCGCGCGATGACCGATTCCTACAATCTGCTCTATGCGCACCACATGGATAACGGCGCGATGTTTGGCGATGTCGACCGGTTTTTAGACAGGGGCTTCTTTGACCTGCACCGCACGGGCACGCTCTACACAAAGGATGGGGCGTTCCGCCTGCGCATTGTTGCCGTATGCTCGTTTGCTGCGAGTGATGACATTATCTTTGGGCCGGGAAACCTGGACCAGGCCTCGATGCAGACGCTGCTCACGCATGTCTCGCAGAAGGCGGTGCACGAGAACATGGATGACGTTGGCCCCGATGCACGCATCATCGCGCTTTCTACCTGCAGTGATAAAACAAACGGGCGCCGAGCACTCCTAGCCGAAATCTTGTAGCTCATTTAGGATGGGGCTTTTCTAGCTACCTTTGCCGTCCTACCTGCGCAATGATTTTTCTGGGACGGGGATTTTAAGCTACGGCGTCCCAAAAAAGACTGGTCCTCCACCACCTCCCAAATCATCCTTACAAAACGAGGCCCTGGCCAAACGGCCAGGGCCTCACCAACTTTTATTCTGTTTTAATGACGGGTTGATTGCGCGCAGGAGGTCTCCCAGGCGGGCCGGGGTGTAACTTCCGCGCGCAGTTTCGCAGCGAAGCGAGAATGTTTGAGCACGGAGGTTACACCCCGGCCCGCCTGGGAGACCTCCGTGGAACAAACCTACCTACTCGAGCTCAAACGCACCCGTGTACAGCTGGTAGTAATACCCGCGCTTGGCGATCAGCTCGTCGTGGTTACCGCGCTCGATAATGCGGCCGTGGTCCAGACAAATGATCGCGTCAGAGTTGCGCACGGTGGACAGGCGGTGTGCGATGACAAACGTCGTGCGGCCCTCCATGAGCTTGTCCATACCCGCTTGCACGATAGCCTCGGTGCGGGTGTCGATGCTCGATGTGGCCTCGTCCAGAATCATTGCCGGCGGATCGGCGACGGCGGCGCGTGCGATCGAAATCAGCTGGCGCTGGCCCTGCGACAGCTGCGCGCCGTTGCCGGTGAGCATCGTGTCGTAGCCGTCGGGCAGGCGGGTGATAAAGTCGTCCGCGCCCGCGAGCTTTGCCGCCGCGATGCACTCCTCGTCGGTCGCATCCAGGTTGCCGTAGCGGATGTTATCCATCACGGTGCCGGTGAACAGGTTCACGTCCTGCAGCACGACGCCCAGCGAGCGGCGCAGATCGGCCTTGCGGATCTTGTTGACGTTGATGCCGTCGTAGCGAATCTTGCCGTCGGCGATGTCATAGAAGCGGTTGATGAGGTTGGTGATGGTCGTCTTACCGGCACCGGTGGCGCCGACAAACGCGACCTTCTGGCCCGGCTTGGCAAACACGGACACGCCGTGCAGCACCTCGTGGTCGGGCGTGTAGCCAAAGTCGACGTTGTCCATGACCAGGTCGCCGCGCAGCGGTACGTACTCGATCTCGCCGGTTGCGCGGTGCGGGTGTTTCCATGCCCACATGCCGGTGTGGTGGTCGGCCTCCTCGAACTCCCAGGTATCGGGGTTCACCTGCGCGTTGACAAGTGTCACGTAGCCTTCATCGGCCTCGGGCTTCTCGTCGATGAGCTCAAAGATACGGTCGGCGCCGGCGAGGCCCATGACCACGGCGTTGATCTGCTGCGAGATCTGGCCGATCTGTCCGCAGAACTGCTTGGTCATGTTGAGGAACGGCACCACGACGGCGATGGACAACGCCATGCCCGAGATGCTCAGGTTAGGCACGCCCAGCGCCAGGAAAATGCCGCCGGCAAGGGCCACCAGCACGTAGAGCAGGTTGCCCAGGTTCATAAGGATGGGCATGAGGATGTTGGCGTACATGTTGGCCTTCTGGGAAACCTCGAAGAGCTTTTCGTTGCGCTCGTCAAAATCGGCCTCGGCGGCAGACTCGTGGCAGAATGCCTTGACGACCTTCTGGCCGTTCATGACTTCCTCGATATGGCCCTCGACCACGCCGAGCTCGGTCTGCTGCGCAATAAAGAAACGCGCGGAGTTGGAGCCGAGCAGCTTGGTCATAAAGGTCATAAAGGCGACGCCGGCCACAATGACCAGGCACATCCACACGCTGTAGTACAGCATGATAAAGAACACCGTGACGATGACGATGGTCGTCATGAGCAGGTTGGGCAGCGACTGACTGATCATCTGGCGCAGCGTGTCGATGTCGTTGGTGTAGTGGCTCATGATGTCGCCGCGCTGGTGCGTGTCGAAGTAGCGAATCGGCAGGTCCTGCATGCGGTTGAACATCTTCTCGCGCAGCTTCTCGAGCGAGCCCTGCGTGACGATGGCCATGGCGCGGTTCCAGAAGAGCGAGGACAGGATGCCGACGCCGTAGATGCAGGCGAGGGTGGTCACGAGCTGTGCGATCTTGGGCTGTGCGGCTTCCCAATCGCCCGACTGCCACGATTCGCTAATAATCTGCAGAGCGCTCTGAAGGAAGGTCGCGCCGATGGAGTTGATGATGGCGCAGAGTACCACGCCGACGACGACGAGGGGCAAAAGCACGGGGTAGAAGCCAAAGAGCGTCTTGATGAGGCGCGACATGGTGCCACCCTTGCGGTTGAGCGCGCGCTCAGCGGTCGTTGCCTTACTCATGTGCCTCGCCTCCTTCCTGGGTCTGAGCTTGCGTTACGGATGCCTCGGTGTCGGCCTCGACGGCCCCTTCGCCCTCGGCAGACATCTTGTTTTGCGAGGTAAAAGTCTCGCGGTAGATCTCGCTCGTCTTAAGCAGCTCGTCGTGGTTACCGATCTGCGCGATGCGGCCGCCCTCCATGACGATGATGCGGTCTGCGTCCTGCACGGAGCTGATGCGCTGGGCGATGATGAGCTTGGTCGTGTTGGGCAGATAGCTTGCCAACCCTGCGCGAATCTTGGCGTCGGTCTTGGTGTCGACGGCGCTGGTGGAGTCGTCCAGGATCAAGATCTTGGGGCGACGCAGCAGGGCGCGCGCAATGCACAGGCGCTGCTTCTGACCGCCGGAAACATTGGAGCCGCCCTGTTCGATCCAGGTGTCATAGCCCTTGGGGAAGCCATCGACAAACTCATCGGCGCAGGCCAGATGTGCCGCCTCGCGGACTTCCTCGTCGGTGGCGTTCGGGTCGCCCCAGCGCAGGTTTTCGGCAATGGTGCCGCTAAACAGTACGTTTTTCTGCAGCACCATGGCCACCTGGTGGCGCAGGGCGTCCAAGTCGTAGTCGCGCACGTCCATGCCGCCCACGCGCACGGTGCCCTCGGTGGCGTCGTACAGGCGGGCGATGAGGTTAACGAGCGTGGACTTGGCCGAGCCGGTACCGCCGATGATGCCGATGGTTTCGCCGCTCTTAATGTGCAGGTCGATATCGTCGAGCGCCTGGCGCTTTGCATGCGCGGAATACTTAAAGCTCACGTGGTCAAAGTCGATGGAACCGTCGGCAACCTCGAGCACGGGCTCGGCGGGATCGGCGATCGTGGGCTCGGCGGCCAGCACCTCGGTAATGCGGTGCGCCGATTCGTCGGCCATGGTCACCATGACAAAGATCATCGACAGCTGCATCAGGCTCATGAGGATCGCGAAGCCATAGGTAAAGATCGAGGAGAGCTGGCCCACGTCGAATAGCGTGCCCTGGCTCGTGATGATGAGCTTGGATCCCAGGTAGATGATGACGACAAACGCGCCGTTGACGCAGATGTTCATCATGGGGTTGTTAAAGGCGAGCAGCTTCTCGGCGCGGGTGAAGTCCATCTGGACGTCGCGTGCGGCGGTCGCGAATTTCTCCTTCTCAAAGTCTTCGCGCACGTAGCTCTTAACCACGCGCATGCCGGTGACGTTTTCCTCGACGGACTCGTTAAGGGCATCGTACTTGTGGAACACGCGCGAGAAGATGGGGCGCACCTTAAAGATGATAAAGAACAGCCCAAAGCCCAGCAGCGGAATGATGACCAGGTAGACCATGGCAACGCTGCCGCCCATGATAAACGCCATGGTAAAGGCGAAGATCAATACCAGCGGCGCGCGCACGGCGATACGGATGATCATCATAAAGGCCTGCTGCACGTTGTTGATATCGGTGGTCAGGCGCGTGACGAGCGAGGAGCTCGAGAACTCATCGATGTTGGCAAAGCTGAACGTCTGGATCTTGTAGAACAGGTCGTGACGCAGGTTCTTGGCGAAGCCGCAGCTCGCATGGCTGCAGGTGACGCCGGCGGCGGCACCAAAAGCAAGCGACGTCAGCGCGATGAGCACCAAAAAGCCCGCGGTGGGAAGCATCTCGGCTACGGTGGCGCCGTCTTTGATGGCGTCGATCAGGTTGGCGGTGATAAATGGAATCAGCATCTCGCAGAGCACCTCGCCAAGCACGAGCAATGGCGTGGCAACAGCGACTTTCATATAGTCGCGGATGCTGCCCATGAGGGTTTTAATCATCCAGTTCCTCCCAGGTTACACGGATTTTCTCGAGCATTTCGGCGAGCTGCTCGCGCTCGTCGTGAGTGAGGGCACTAAAGGCCCGTTCTCTAAAGCGGATGCGGGCCGCCTGGTCGATGCGGGCGTTTTCCCGGCCGGTTTCGGTCAGGCGAATGGTGAGCTGCCGTCGATCCTTGGGGTTACGGCTGCGCTCGATGAGACCGTTGACCTCGAGCTTGGACAGGATCTCGGAAAGCGACCCCGGCTTGAGGTCAAAGTGCATGCCGAGTTCCTGCTGCGACATCTCGCCGCCGGGCTGCTTGGCCAGCAGGCAGATGATGGGCGCCTTGCCGGACACGCCTCCGCCATGAAAATGCATGTAATGGCCGCAAAAACCCAGGCCGCTCAGGATGCGCTTGGCGAGTTTGTCTTCGGCACTGACCGCTTCGGGTACATCCGCCGGCTGTGACGGGTCGCCGCCGGGCTCGTGCGAACAAAGGTTAAGAGGTTCATCGCACATGAATTAGTGTTGCTCCTTTCTTTAGTTAGGTAGTGGAATTGTTTTGTGCCTAACCAATCTAGGAGCATGAGAAATGAATGTCAAGGTACCAAACTAGTGGTTACGCGGTTTTGCCAAACCGCGCAACGGCTCGACGCTGCAAACCCGCCAGAGCGGCAATCTGCCTTTCAACTTCGGCGGCATGACCAGAAGGTCAATGCCGCCTTGCTTCAAGGCACCTTGCTCGCTCTGACGGGTTTTCGCTGACTTCGCCAAAACATCGGCGTTGCCCTTGTTGGGATAGTCGTTGGGGACGCTCTTGTTGAGTGATCCGTGGGGGACGGAGGAAAACGAATCATTTTGGGCTGCGGTGACACCCTTTCGAAGTTGCTTTGTCCAAAACTATGCCGGATTACTACGATGAATTCGAAATATCAGACCTCGGCATTGTTTTTCGTAAAATCACAAGCTGTCTACCTGCGGTTTTGCCGGAGTGCAATTCGTTGTGGTTGGAGGCTAACGGTTTATCGTAGTAATCCGGCATAGTTTTGGAATGGTAGTAAATAGATGGCAGCTACTGTGCCGCTACCGCCGCGATTTTGCCTCCCATTTCCGTAACCTTTCCGCAACAATGTGCCCTCCTCGGCGCCTGCGCCCGCTTGCAACGCCCCCTGCGCTACACTTAGTCGCACTATGGCGCCGTCGCGTCGCACCCGACCCAAGGGGGACACTCATGAAGAACACTCAGCTGCTGCTGATCAACGATATGTGCGGCTACGGTAAGGTCGCGCTTTCTGCCATGCTGCCGGTGCTGTCGCACATGGGTTACCGTATCCACAACCTGCCGACGGCCCTCGTTTCCGATACGCTCAACTACCCCAAGTTTTACATCCACGACACCACGGAGTACGTGCGTCAGAGTCTTGCCATCTGGGAGGAGCTCGGCTTTGAATTCGACGCCATCTCGACCGGCTTTATCGTGACCGAGGAAGAGGCGCGCATCATCTCGGACTTTTGCCACCGCCGTTCGCAAAAAGGCACCAAGGTGTTCGTCGACCCCATCATGGCCGACAACGGCAGGCTCTACGCCGGCGTGCCCGAATCGACCATCGGCCTTATGCGCAGCCTGGTCGAGTGCGCCGACTACGCGGTGCCCAACTATACCGAGGCGTGTCTGCTCACCGATACGCCTATGGCCGAGCAGATTACGGCCGATGAGGCTCGTGCGCTCGTGGACGCCATGCTCGCGCTGGGCGCCAAGTCGGTGGTCATTACGAGCGCGAAGGTCGACGGGGCGAGTGCCGTCATCGGCTACGACCATGTGGCGGGAGAGTACTTCACGATTCCCTTTGAGCTGATCCCGGTGTATTTCCCGGGCACGGGCGATACGTTCTCGTCGGTGCTCGTGGGTCGCGTTATGGCCGGCTGGAGCTTACAGCGTGCGACGACCGACGCCATGCGTGTGGTGGCCGAGCTTATCGAGCGCAATGCCGACCAAGAAGACAAGTCGGCCGGCCTTCCCATCGAGGCCTGCCTGGATGTGATCGACCATGAGTAACGCCGGCGAGGGCGGCGTCAAGCCTGCGGGCGAGAACGGGCCGCTCGGTGCGCCGCGTGGCAAGCGTCCGCGTATCCGCGTGAGCTGCGTGGACCAGCTGGGTGCGTGCCGTTGTCACCATGGTCACAAGCCGGGAGACGTCTTCGACTTCGATCGAGACCGCGGCAAGATGTGCGCTATGGCCTGTCACGTGGGCTTTCCCTATATCGATATCCTGCGCTACGGCGGAACCGTGCCTGGCAACGAGCCTGGTGCGGCAAAGTTCTGCTGCCCCGAGGTCGATACGCTGAACGTCTGGCTTGCCGAGATCGTTGACGAGTAGTCGAGCGCAATGTGACAAAGGGGCAGCCCCTTTGACACATTCGCCGGTGATGCCCCTTCTTTTGCTTATAATTTCAAATCTCTGCATTTCATCCGATTTTAGGTTCTAAAAATTCTGCGTTTCATCGATAATCAAGCATATAAAACTTTGCATTTCATTCGATGACACCGAGGGGAGAGCCTATGCCTGTCTCTTATACACATCTCCGAGCCCACGAGACTCCTGAGCATCTC
>CABSMV010000038.1 GCA_902478935.1 uncultured Collinsella sp.
TACACCCTAGAGTTCGTCGGCAGCGTCAGATGTGTATAAGAGACAGGACCGGTACCGAGCGCGAGGAGTTTGCGACCGGAACGGCGCCCACCTACAAGAACAACAGCGTCTGGAAGTTCTACGGCACCAACAACTCCAAGAAGACGGAGAACGACGACAAGGACGAGAACGAGGACGAAGAGGAAACCACCACAACGACTACCACGACGACCACGACCACCGAGACCACGGGCGGCGACACCACCGGCGGCACCGGTACGACCGGTGGCTCGACGGGCGGCTCCACTGGTGGTTCGACCGGCGGCGATGGTGGCACGCCTACGCCTACGCCTACACCCACTCCCGACCCCTCGCCCACGCCTGACGATACTGTTGGCTAGAAATTCATCCGGCCATTAGCAACAAGGCCCCCGAGCAGCTTATTAAACTGCTCGGGGGCCTTTTTAGTTTAAAGCGACCTGATGGGCGGTCTTTATACCGGCAGACAAAAAAAGGGGGCACCGACCAACGTCGATACCCCTTACAAGCCACTATGTCAGCGCGCACGGTGCCGAGCGCACGACCCGCACGCCTACTTGCGAGAATTGCTCAGCTTATTGATCAGCGCCTCAAGACGCTCGCCGTCCTCGGCCGTCTGGGCAATAACCAAAATCGTATCGTTGCCGGCAAGCGAGCCAAGCACATCGGGCAGCTCTGCCGCATCAACGGCGGCGGCGATGCCGGAAGCCGTGCCAGGCTGAGCCTTAATCATAACCAGATTATCGGTGCGCAGAACGCCCGTTACGAGCTCGGAAACCATACGCTGCAGGTGCAGGTCCTCTGCCAGAACATAGATGCCCTCAGGGAGCTTACGCAGCCCCATATCGGCAATATCGCGAGAGACAGTCGCCTGCGTGCAATCAAAGCCCATAGCGCGGAGCTCATCGACCAGCACGCGCTGCGTGCGGACGTCCTTATTGCGCACAATATCTCTAATGGCATCCTGGCGCCCATTGCGTTTTTTAGCCATACAAACCCTCTCTCCAAAAGATGGCGGAGACAATTAATCAGTGATTGAATAGTTTAACGCTATTTGAAGGCTTTTGTGTATAAGAACGCATTTCGAAACAATTCTATGCAAATTTGTTTCGAGATGAGCCGTTTAGGCGGTTTTTGCGCCCGTCCGGTTAAGAAAAGCTGCCAGATGCGTACACATCACGCAGCGCGCGGGCTTGGCGCTGGCGATCGGCCCAAACAACAGACCGAGCCCCCGATGGTTATCCTTGAGCGCGGCGACCATCTGACGGGTTCGAGGCGCCTCGAGCATATCACGCATGCGGGCGGAACGCTCGATTGACGACACCCCATGCGGGCTCAGACACAAATTCTCGATGCAGGCGACCAGTCCGGCAAAGTAGAACTTTTGGCTTGCCAGCTTGAGCCGACCACCGCTATCTGCCTCCGAGAGTGAGTCCGCAAGCTCGTCGAGCGCTCGGGTGTCATCGGATACCTTAGCATACATGGTGGGATCAAAGGCATCTGTAAGCTTAGGTGCCGCCGCGTGGAAACAAGCATCGCCGCAGCCGGACACGCATCGTGCCTGCGAGAGCGCATATGCCATAAACTCAACCGTACGGTACGCCTTGCCGTGCGACAGGCATGCCTCAAACAGCGGACGGCTATACATCACGCCAGAGACTTGAGCAACCAAGCCGCCTAAAATCAACTGGGACAGCCCGGTCACCATCGAAGATTTGCTATCAATGGAAATATGAGTAGCATCCAAGACGCGCGAATGGCGCTCTCGATGTGCATCATAGCGGTCGAGCGACACCGTGGGGAACACTATGTCTGCCGCAGTATCGCACGCGATATCGACCATCTTGGAAAGGGACTGCGGAGCTAACCACTCGTCGGCGTTCATGGCGATGATTTGAGAGCCACGCGAGGCAGCAAAACCGGCACGAAGACAAGCACCGCGCTTCGCGTCCTCGATGTCAATCAAATCAATATGGATGTCCCTGTCGGCAGCAACTTGAAGCGAATGGCGCACACCGGGCGCAGCATCGCGGCAGACAACAACAATCTGCAAATCGTAGAGGTCTTGGTTCTGGATACTCTCGAGCGCACGCATCGCATAGCTGGGCGAACCTTCTACCACAAGGATCACCGAAAGTCGCGGATGCGAGCCACGTCGAACCAAGTTATCCATCCTCTCGACAGCAATGAATCAAACCGTGGTTCATGGTACACCCCAGCAATAAAAGCAATGAGACACCGGTTGTATTGCACGCCAAGAACAGATGTTGAACACGCGCAGCCCACAGATGACGGGTGTCGACGCACGACGCGTCGAACCCTCCCCTAGTCGAGCACGACGAGCTCGGCGGGATCGTAATCCACGCCCATAAACGTAAGGCCGCAGGCAGGAGCCGTGGGGCCCGCAGCGGTACGGTCGCAAGCATCGATAACCTCGCGCATCCACTCGGGTTCACGGCGATGCATGCCAATCTCGACAAGCGTGCCCACGATCGTACGGACCATCGAATGCAGGAACGCATTGCCCTCGATGGTAAACGTCAGGATGTCCTCGCCAAACGCAACCTCATGGCCAAACTCGGCACGCATCACGCAGCGGTGCGTGGGCTTGCCCACGGCAGACGCCACCTTGCAAAAGCTCTTGAAGTCCTGCTCGCCCAGCAGCGCGGGACAGGCCGCAGACATCGCCTCAACATCCAATGGGTAGCGATGCCACCACACCGCACCGCGCGAAAGCACAGGGCGCGCGTCGCGATCGGCAATACGGTACGTATACGTACGGGAACGCGCATCAAAGCGTGCAGAAAAGCCTTTACGGGCCTTGTAGACCTCGTTTATGGCGATATCTTTGGGCAGGAGGGCATCCATAGCCCTCAGCCACCTACGGCGCGTCAAAGCCAACTCAGCGTCCGTTACGGGCACGCTGATAAACTGTGCCACCGCATGCACGCCGGCATCGGTACGTCCCGCACACGTCAGGTCGATCGGACGGCGCAGGAGCGTCTCAATAGCTCGACGTAGCTCACCCGCAACCGTCGTCTGTCCCGGCTGCTCGGCAAATCCGCTATACGACGAGCCATCATAGGCCACGCGAAATACGAGCGTGGCGTCAAGCTCGGAAATCGAATTGAAATCAGACGGCGCAGTCATGGGCGCTCCCAACAAACAAGCAACGGTATCGCGACAAAAAAAGAGGGGTACGCGAACGTACCCCTCGAATATAGCCTATGCAGACGGAATGTCTACTCAGCGGTCTCCTCAGCAGCAGTCTCCTCGACAGCCTCGACCTTCTTGGGAGCAGCGGCCTTCTTGGGGGCCGGAGCAGCCTTCTTGGCCTTAGGCGTGCAAGGCTCGGTGACGAGCTCCATGATAACGATGGGAGCGTTGTCGCCCTTGCGGTTGCCGAGCTTCATGATGCGGGTGTAACCGCCGTTGCGGTCCTGCCACATACCCTGAGCAGCCTTGTCGAAGATCTCGGCAACGAGCTGCTTATCACCGAGCTTGGCGATAGCCAGACGACGAGAGTGCAGGTCGCCCTTCTTGGCCCAGGTGATGATCGGATCGACGACCGAACGCAGCGCCTTAGCGCGGGTCTCGGTGGTCTTGATGCGGTCGTTCTCGAAGAGGGCCTTAGCAAGGCTCTTCTTCATGGCCTTGGTGTGGCTCGCATCGGTGCCGAGCTTCAGGCCCTTCTTAACGTTGTGACGCATGGTCTAGTTTCTCCTCAAATATGCGAAGCATTAAGCCTTCAGGCTCAGGCCCATGGACTCAAGCTTGTCCTTCACTTCCTCGATCGACTTAACACCGAAGTTACGGATGTTGAGCAGATCGTTCTCCGAGAACTCAACGAGCTGACGGACCGAGTGAATGCTGGCGCGCTTAAGGCAGTTGTAGGAACGGACGGAAAGGTCCAGATCCTCGATCTGCTTGTCCAGCTCGGCGTTGTCGTTGGTAACCTCGGGAGCGAAGATCGAAGCCTCCTCCTCGACCTCGGGGGTCTCGGCAAGGTTCATAAAGGCGGCCATATGCTGGTTGATGATATTGGCAGCCTGGACCACGGCGTCGCGCGGGGCGATGGAGCCGTTGGTCTCGATCTCGAGGACAAGGCGGTCGTAGTCGGTGTGCTGACCGACACGGCAAGCCTCAACGAGCTTGGCGCAACGGGAAACCGGCGAGTACAGCGAGTCGACGTGGATCACACCGATGGGATCGTTGTCGCGCTTGTTGGCCTCGCCAGAAACATAGCCGCGGCCATAGCCGATGCGCATGCTCATGGTGAGATGGCCACCCTCGGTGAGCGTAGCGATGTGCTGCTCGGGGTTAACCAACTCAAACTCGGACGGAATAAAGAAGTCCGCACCGGTGACCTCGCAGGGGCCGTCAACCGAAATGGTGGCGGTCGCCTCGTCGGTCGTGCCGAGAGCCCTGAAGACAAGACCCTTGACATTCAGGACGATGTCGGTGACATCCTCGACCATGTTAGGGATGGTCATGAACTCGTGCTGCGCACCATCGATCTGAATAGCCTCGACGGCGGCACCCTCGAGCGAGGACAGAAGAACGCGACGAAGGGAGTTACCCAGCGTATCGCCGTAGCCACGCTCGAGCGGCTCGACGGAGACACGAGCAGACGTCTCGTTGATCTCTTCGACCTGAACCTGAGGCCTAATGAATTCTGACATGTATTACCTCCAGCCTCAGCAGCCCGGATGGACTACTTAGAGTAGAGCTCGACGATGAGCTGCTCGTTGATATCACCGCTGATCTGCTCACGCGTCGGCAGAGCGAGCACGTTACCAGACAGCTTCTCGATATCGACCTCGAGCCAGCCAGGGACCTCAAAGCGCTCGGAGGAAATCAGGGCCTCCTTGATGGGGAGGAGGTCACGGAACTTCTCGCCGACAGCGACGACGTCGCCGGCCTTGACGCGGTAGGACGGGATGTCCACGCGCTTGCCGTTCACGGTGAAATGACCGTGACGGACGGACTGACGAGCCTCTTTGCGGGTGCGGGCGAAGCCAAGACGGAAGACAACGTTGTCGAGGCGAGACTCAAGAATGATCATGAGGTTCTCACCGGTGACGCCGTTCATCTTACGGGCCTTGTTGAAGTAGCCGTGGAACTGCTTCTCCAGAACGCCATAGATGAACTTGACCTTCTGCTTCTCGCGCAGCTGCATGCCGTACTCAGATTCCTTGCGACGGCGCTTGGGCTGACGGATAGATTCCTTCTTGCTGCTGTAACCGAGCTCAGCGGGATCGATCCCGAGCTGACGGCAGCGCTTAAGAACAGGAGTCCTGTCGATTGCCATATTGATACGATCCTTTCAGTTACACGCGGCGACGCTTCTTGGGGCGGCAGCCGTTGTGCGGAATGGGGGTCTTGTCCTGGATGCTCGAGACCTCGAGGCCAGCAGCCTGGAGGGAGCGGATGGCGGTCTCACGACCGGAGCCGGGGCCCTTGACGAAGACGGAAACCTTCTTCATACCGTGCTCCATGGCCTGCTTGGCAGCAGCCTCGGCAGCCATCTGGGCAGCGAACGGCGTGGACTTACGGGAGCCCTTGAAGCCTACCTGGCCAGCCGACTTCCAGGAAATGACGTTGCCCTGGGGATCGGTGATCGAAACGATAGTGTTGTTGAACGTAGAACGAATGTGAGCCTGGCCCACGGAAATGTTCTTACGGTCCGCGCGCTTCAGACGGGCAGCGCGAACGTTCTTCTTAGCAGTAGCCATCTATCTAGCGCTCCTTATTTCTTCTTCTTAGCACCGATCTGACGCTTCGGGCCCTTGCGGGTACGAGCGTTAGTGTGGGTGCGCTGGCCGCGGACCGGGAGGCCCTTGCGGTGACGAAGGCCGCGGTTGCAGCCGATGTCCATAAGGCGCTTGACGTTCTGGTTGCGCTCACGGCGGAGGTCGCCCTCAACCATGATCTGGTTCTTATCGATATAATCGCGGATGGCGTTAACCTCATCCTCGGTGAGGTCCTTAACGCGCGTATCCACGTTAACGTTGCACTCGACGCAAATCTTCGTCGCAGTGGTGCGGCCGATGCCGTAAATGTAGGTCAGACCGATCTCAACGCGCTTCTCACGCGGGAGGTCGACACCATTAATACGGGCCAACGTAGTCTCCTCTCTTAACCCTGACGCTGCTTATGACGGGGATTCTCGCAAATGACGAGGACCTTGCCATGGCGCCTAATGATTTTGCACTTATCGCACATCTTCTTGACCGAAGGACGTACCTTCATCGTTCTTCCTTTCGGTAGCGCTCAAACTACTTCCCTACTATCTACTCGCCCAGCCGCAGGCGTTTAAAACTATGGCTGGTCTTCACACGCAAACCGACCGTAGGTTGAGCTAAGCCTGCAGTCGGAAAAGAGCGTGTATGCGTGCCGCTATTTGTAGCGATAGGTGATGCGGCCGCGGGTCAGGTCGTACGGGGAAAGCTCCACGACAACCCTGTCACCGGGGAGAATACGGATGTAATTCATTCGGATCTTGCCAGAAATGTTGCACAGAACCGAATGACCGTTCTCGAGCTCGACCTTAAACATGGCATTGGGCAGCGGTTCCTTTACCGTACCCTCGAGCTCAATTGCGTCTTCCTTCTTCACAAGCAATCATCTTTCTCTAGAAAACGACAGCGATTGAGTATTCTACAACACGTATGCACGCATCGTAATAACTTCGTAATGGCTCCACAACTAAGTGGAACTTGTTACATTTGAAATGTAAAACAAAGCCGTTCCCTGATGCCCAAGATCGCCTTGAAATGAGAAGGCATAGACCTTGGGGTCATGCCTTCGAAATTGAAAGGCGAGGTTGGGCATCAGGGGGCGGCGACTTTTACATTTCACCGCCTTGGAGCGAACACCAAGCACCTTGCGCATCCGTGGTGAGAATCACCGGGCCGTCATTGGTAATGGCGACGGTGTTCTCGTAGTGCGCGGCGGGCAGGTGGTCGTTGGTCGTGACGATCCAACCGTCGGAGCCCGTGCTCACATGGTTGGAACCCATCGTAACCATCGGCTCGATGGCAATGACCATGCCGGCCTGGAGGCGAACGCCCCTCCCCTTCTTTCCATAGTTAGGAACGTTGGGGTCCTCGTGCATCACGCGGCCAATGCCATGGCCCACATAATCGCGAAGCACGCCGTAACCGTGAGACTCGGCGAGGGACTGAACGGCATAACCGACGTCCCCGATATGGTTACCGGGAACAGCCTGCTCGATGGCAGCCTTAAGGCAATCGCGCGTGATCTCGCACAAAGCCTTGGCTTCGGGCGTGGGGGTGCCGACGAAAAACGTCCAAGCGTTATCGCCGACCCAACCGTCGACAACGGCTCCCGTATCGATGGAGATGATATCGCCATCGCGCAGGATCATGTCTGGGTTGGGAATACCGTGTACCACGGCATCGTTAATCGATGCGCAAATGGTTCCGGGAAACCCGCCGTAACCCTTAAAGGCTGGGATGCCACCATGCATGCGGATAATCTGCTCCGCGAGCTGATCGAGCTCAAAGGTGGAAACGCCGGGGCGCACCATGGCTCCAACGTGGCGGAGCGCCATCTTAGATAGCGCTCCTGCCTTCTTCATCTGCTCGATTTGCGTTGCAGACTTAATCTTGATCATAGACCGAGAGCCTCTTTGACATCCCCGTACACGGTCTCGCGAGCCTGGTCACCGTTGACCGACTTGAGCAGACCCTGGCCACGATAGTAGTCGACGAGCGGGCTCGTGGACTTCTCGTAGACGTCGAGACGGTTCTTGATGGTCTCGGGCTTGTCGTCGTCGCGCTGATACATCTCGCCGCCACACTTGGGGCAGGTAGCATCGGCAGCGGTGCCGGTGTAACCGCAGGCGCGGCAGGTGCGACGCGAAGACAGACGATCGATAATGACCTCGGGGGCCACATCGACCAGAAGGGCGCAGTCGATCTCGAGACCCATGGCGGAGAGCTCGGAATCGAGCGTCACGGCCTGGGCGGTGTTGCGCGGGAAGCCGTCGAGGATGAAGCCCTGCTGGGCGTCATCGGCGGCAAGGCGCTCCTTGACAAGGTCGATCACGAGCTGATCGGGAACGAGCTCGCCAGCGTCCATGTACTTCTTAGCCTGAATACCAAGCTCGGTGCCACCCTTGACGGCAGCACGCAGCAGGTCGCCCGTGGAAATGTGAGCGACGCCAAACTCGGCGACGAGCTCCTGTGCGACGGTACCCTTACCGGCACCCGGAGCTCCGAGCAATACGAGGTTCATGAGCAATCCTCCTCTAGCCTATTTAAAGAATCCATCGTAATCATACATCTTGATCTGGCCTTCGAGCTTATCGACCGTGTCGAGCACGACGCCGACCATGATGAGGATGGACGTGCCGCCAAATGCCTGGATCAGCTGGTTACCCGTAAAGGAGAAGATGATCGAAGGCACGATGGCGATGAGCGCCAAAAAGACAGCGCTGGGAAGCGTAATCTTGTTGAGCGCGTTCTTGATGTAGGCCGCGGTAGCCCTACCCGGACGCACGCCCGGAATAAAGCCGCCCTGCTTCTTAAGGTTGTCGGCCGTGTCATCGGGGTTGAACACCATGGAGGTGTAGAAGTACGCGAAGAACACGATGAGGACAACGTTAAGCACCCAGTTGAGCCAGCCGCGCGAAAGCGCAGAGGCAACTGCCTGGATCCAGCCGATGCCGGGGAAGAACACGGCAATCTGAGCCGGGAAGTACAGCAGCGCCGAAGCGAAGATGATCGGCACGACACCCGCGGTGTTGACCTTGATGGGCAGGTAGGTGGTCTGGCCACCCATCATGCGACGGCCCACGACGCGCTTAGCGTAGGAGACCGGGATGCGGCGCTGGCCGCGCTCAAGGAAAACAATCAACGGGATAACCAGCAGGATGATGGCGCAGATGATCACCATGGTGATGATGCCACCGGCATTGCCCTCGGTGCTGGAGAAGATAGCCTGCGGCAGACCGGCCATGATGTTCGCAAAGATGATCAGCGACATGCCATTGCCGATACCGCGCTGGGTGATGAGCTCACCAATCCACATGATCAGCATGGCGCCCGCGGTGAGCGTGCCGACGATCATGAGGTCGAAGATGAACTCGGGAGCACCGGCGCCATTAAAGCTGATGCCGAAGCTCTTAAAGAGGAAGAGGTAACCCACGGAGTTGAGGATTGCCAGAGCCAGGGTGAGGTAACGCGAATACTGCGTAATCTTGGTCTGACCGACCTCGCCCTCGCGGGCAAGCTCATGCAGGGAAGGCACAACGGCCTGGAGCATCTGGAGGATGATCGAGCTGGTGATGTAAGGCATGATGCCCAGCGAAAACACCGACACATAGCTCAACGCGCCGCCAGAGAAAAGATTCAGGAGGGCCATAGCACCTGCGGCGACCGAATTGTTATCGGTCGAGAAAAGGCCCAGCATCCCCTGGAAGGGAATGCCGGGCACAGGAACGTGCGCACCAATGCGGTACACGACGAGCATAGCTATGGTAAAAAGAATCTTTTCGCGCAATTCTTTGATGCGGAAAGCATTCTTAAGACCATTTAGCACGGCAGCTCGACCTTTCCGCCGGCGGCCTCGATCTTGGCCTGCGCAGAAGCGCTGACCTTGTCGACCTTGACCGTGAACTTCTTGGTGAGCTCACCATTGCCGAGCACCTTGACGGGCTCGAACTCGCTCTTGGTGATGCGAGCGGCCTTAAGAGCGGCGCCGTCGATCACAGCGCCGTCCTCGAACTTACGCTCGAGACGCTCAACGTTAACAGCGGTGTACTCGATACGACGGGGGTTACGGAAGCCCGGAAGCTTGGGCAGGCGCATAGCCAGCGGAGTCTGGCCGCCCTCGAAGCCGGCACCCTTGGTGCCACCAGAGCGGGAACCCTGGCCCTTCTGACCGCGGCCAGAAGTGGTGCCGTGACCCGAAGAATTGCCACGGCCGACGCGCTTGCGGTTCTTGGTGGAACCGGGCGCGGGAGTAAGATCGTGAAGCTGCATTTGCTACTCCTCTACAATCTCGACAAGGTGCTTGACCTTGAAGATCATGCCGCGGACGGACTCGTTGTCAGCAATCTCGCGAACCTCGCGGATCCTGTGGAGACCGAGGGCACGGACAGTACGGACCTGGTCCTGCTTGCAACCGTTGGTGCTGCGGACCTGCTTGATCTTGATGGTGTCAGCCATGCTTAGTTCTCCTTACCGACGAACATCTCGGAGACCGTCAGGCCACGGCGAGCCGCGACGTCCTCAGGGCTGGAGAGCTCCTTGAGGCCCTCGACGGCAGCCTTGATGATGTTGAGGCCGTTGTCGGTACCGAGGGACTTGGACAGGACGTTCTTGATGCCAGCAAGCTCGAAGAGGGGACGCACAGCGCCGCCGGCGATAACGCCGGTACCCTCGACAGCGGGCTTGATGATGATGCGGCCGGCACCAAAGTGGCCGAGAACCTCGTGCGGGATGGTGCCCTGCTCGGTCACCGGCACGTGGAACATGTTCTTCTTGGCATCGAGAGATGCCTTGGAGATGGCCATGGGCACCTCAGCGGACTTGCCCATGCCAACGCCGACGTTGCCCTTGCCGTCGCCAACGACGACGAGAGCGACGAGGCTCATGCGACGACCACCCTTGACGGTCTTCGACACGCGGTTGATGTAAACGACGCGCTCCTCGAACTCGGAGGCCTCGCGCTGCTGCTTCTGATTACGAGCCATGTGCTACATACCTCCTAGAACTCGAGACCGGCGGCACGAGCACCGTCGGCGAGGGCCTTGACGCGGCCATGGTAGATACGGCCACCGCGATCGAAGGCGACCTTGGTGATGCCGGCCTCGATGGCGCGCTTGCCAACGAGCTGACCGACCTTCTCCGCAGCCTCCTTGTTCGAGGTGTGGGTGCCCTTGAACTCGGCCTCGAGGGTCGAGGCAGAGACGAGCGTCAGGCTGGAGCCCTTGCTGTCGTCGATGATCTGGGCATAGATGTTGGCGTTAGTACGGGTCACGCGAAGACGCGGACGCTCGGAGGTACCCGAGACCTTGCCGCGCACACGACGCTGACGACGCTTGAGGCCTTCCAGCTTCGCCTTATGCTTGTTCATACGTAAACTCCTAAAAAGGTTGATCTTGCCAGCACCTGACGGGGTGCTGGTCTTATGCGAGTGAGTCGGTTACGACTACTTGGCGGCCTTACCCAGCTTGCGGCGGATGTGCTCGCCAACGTAGTGGATACCCTTGCCCTTGTAAGGCTCGGGAGGACGATGGCCGCGGATCTCAGCGGCGATCTGACCGACCTGCTGCTTGTTGATACCCTTGACGTTCACGTGGGTGTTGTCGGGAACCTCGAAGGTGATGCCCTCGGGAGCCTCGACGATCACGGGGTGCGAGAAGCCCAGGGAGAACTCGAGGTTCTTGCCCTTCTGCTGCACGCGGTAACCGACGCCGGCGAGCTCGAGCTTCTTCTCGAAGCCCTCGGAAACGCCAACAACCATGTTGTGGATGAGGGCGCGGGTGAGGCCGTGGCGGGCACGGGTCTCACGCTCGTCGTCGGGACGGGAAACGGTGAGGACGTTGTCCTCGACGTTGATAGCGAGCTTCTCAAAGACATCGAGCTCGAGCTGGCCCTTGGGGCCCTTGACGACAACGTTGTTGCCGTTGACTGCCACTTCGACTCCGGCGGGAATCTGGACAGGCTTATTACCGATACGAGACACGGTGATCTCCTTTCCTTCTACCTACCGAGCGAATTACCAGACGTAAGCGATGATCTCGCCGCCGACGTTGTGCTTGCGAGCATCGCGGTCGGTCATGACGCCATGGCTGGTGGAAATAATGGCGGTACCAAGGCCACCGCGGACGCGGGGCATGTCGGCAACGCCGGTGTACTTACGCAGGCCCGGCTTGGAAATGCGGCGGATGCCGTTGATGACCTTAGCCTTCTTGGGACCATACTTAAGCGTGATGTGCAGAGTCTTCTGGGGAACGGTGTCCTCGACATCGTAGCCCTCGATGTAGCCCTCCTCGTGCAGAACACGAGCGATCTCGACGAGCTTCTTGCTGCTCGGCATGGAGACCGTGGCCTTGTTCACAGAGTTAGCGTTACGGATGCGCGTAAGCATATCTGCGATCGGGTCTGTAAGGTTCATACAGATTCTCCTTCGTTCTTGATGAACACGTGCTCTTGGTTCTTCGCCGCCCTTAACGGCAAAGCCTTTTTAGCGCGTTTTCCCTGTTCCAAACTGATGCTTGAAACGCTGGTAGTGACTTACCAGCTGGCCTTCTTAACGCCGGGAAGCTCGCCCTTGAGTGCAAGCTCGCGGAAGCAGACACGGCACAGGCCGAACTTGCGGTACACAGAGTGCGGACGGCCGCAGCGCTGGCAGCGCGTGTACTCACGAGTAGAGAACTTCTGCTTGCGATTGCACTTGACGATCATCGATGTCTTAGCCACTTATATCCTCCTCACATAGAGTATTGTTCGCCCCAAGCGCCGCCCCCTTGTGGGAACGGCGCTTATAGGGCAGGTGAACCTATTTCTTGAACGGGAAACCGAAGGCGTCCAGAAGGGCCTTGGCCTCCTCATCGGTGTTGGCGGTGGTCACGAAAGTGATGTCCATACCACGCTGGTGATCGACGGAGTCGAAGTCGATCTCGGGGAAGATGAGCTGCTCGGTGACGCCCATGGAGAAGTTACCACGGCCGTCGAAGCTCTTGGCGGAAATGCCGCGGAAGTCGCGGATACGGGGGATCGCGACGGAGGTCAGACGATCGAAGAACTCCCACATACGGTCGCCACGCAGGGTAACCTTGCAGCCGATCGGCATACCAGCGCGCAGGCGGAAGGTAGCGATGGACTTACGGGCACGGGTGATCATCGGCTGCTGTCCGGTGATGGCGCGCAGGTCGCGCACGGCACCGTCGATGGCCTTGGAATCGGTAGCGGCCTCGCCGACACCCATGTTCACGACGATCTTCTCAAACTTGGGGATCATCATGACGTTCTCGTACTGGAACTTGTCCTGAAGCTGCTGCTTGACCTCGTTGTTGTACTTGGTCTTCAGGCGCGGCACATACTTCTCTTCTGCCATTGTTCACTCCTTCTTGGGGTTTTAGGCACGGGGCGTGGCCACGATGGGTTGTCCTCGTGCCTCCTGGCTGCATCCGCGCCGCTCATGGCATTTTGCGGTTTGGACTCGACGCAGCAGGAGCCGACAAAACAATCGGTACTATACGCGCATCGGGAGCGTATTTCCAGAAAAACCTCGTCTGCCTGCACAACTCCACAACTCCCCCGCACAAATGGATCCCAAAAAGCAGTTGCGGTGAAATAGGGACTGTTGGGCGGCCTAACAGGCTTAAACAGTCCGTATTTCACCGTAACTTATTGGTGGGGATCCGATTAGCGCTTGCGGGGGACGAGTTTGGTGCGGCGCAGGTGGATCATCTCGGCGGCGATGGAGATGGCGATCTCCTTGGGGTCCTCGGCCTCGATGGCAACGCCGATCGGAAGGTGCAGCTCGTCGATCTGGTCCTGCGTAAAACCTTCCTGCTCCAGGCGGGCACGCACAAAGGCCGTCTTGCGGCGCGAACCCAGACAGCCCAGATAGGCAGGCTTGGCACGCATGGCCTGAATCACCACGTCGATATCGGACTTGTGACCCGCCGTGGCGACGACCACCAAGTCGCGCGGACCGATGGGACACAGCTCGCTCAGGTTCTTGTAATCGACCAGGCGACGATCGTAGACACCGGGCACCCATTCGGGCGTCAACGTGCCGGGGCGGTCATCGCAGGCCACGACGGCAAAGCCCGCCGCCGTGAGCACCCGCGCCGTCGCGGCGCCCACGTGGCCGCAGCCAAAGATATAGGTCAGGCCCTCGGGGCAGAGCGTCTCGATGTGCGCGGGAGGAATCTCGGAGGCGGCATTGGTGTAGGTGACCTTACTCCCCTCTTCCGTCAGCGAAAGCCCGGGGCAACCCACAATGGTGCGGCGCGACTCCTCGCCATGGTATTCGGCAGCGTCGCTTTCGAGCGCGCTTGCGATAAACGGCTCAAAGTCGATGACGAAGTCGCCGATGCGCCGATAGACCAAGACGTCGGCAATTTCCTGGAACAACGGTGCCTGGGTCGCATCCAGATGCAGATAGCACAGGCAGATGGCTCCGCCGCAGATCATGCCGGTATCGGAGTTCTCGCCGCCCATGGTGTAGCGGACCAGACGCGACTGTCCCGCGCTCAGGAGTTCGCGCGCCTCATCCAGCGCAAAGAGCTCAATCTTGCCGCCGCCGATAGTGCCCGCCTGGCTGCCGTCGGCAAAGACGGCCATCCAGGCACCCACGCCGCGCGGCGACGACCCCGCCGTGCCGGCCACGACCACGAGCTCGCACGTCTCGCCAGCACGCAGGGCGGCAAGCGCCGCATTCACAACATCGAGCTTTTCCATTGCCACCTTCTATCCTCTAAAGATATCGGTGAGCATAGCGAGTGCCTCGAGCACGCCGCCGCCGACCGACGTCGCCTTGTCCGAAATGTAGTTGATATAGCTGGCATCGCCGCGCGGATCGACATCGGCGCATTTAAAGCCCTCAGTCACCTGCACGCCGTTCGCCAAAAGCCCGCGCAGACAGCCGTCAATCTGCGTGACCATGGGAGTATCACCCGCATACCCGATCACATCGCCAGCACTCACGATGTCGCCGATCGCGCGGTCGGACCGAAACACGCCGGCGGCGGGGCTGTGGATAACGCGCTCCCTGCCATAGCCAGCGATAATGCCCGGCACGCCCGTGTTGGGCTGGGGCGAACCTTGGGTAATGACACGGCCCAAAAAATGCCCGCGCATAGTCTCGACCACGGCATCGCAATCAACCGGCGCGGTAAAGCCCGGCCCCACGGCGATGACGGCAGGCGCCATGTCGCGCGTGGTGCCCAGGTTGCGCTTGGCTAAAATCGCGTCGACCACAGCCGCGGGTTTAAGCTCATTGAGCATCTTGGCCTGGGGGTCCACCACCACGGCGACATCCCCCGCCTCGGTAATCTCAAGCGCCTCGGCCGACGTCTGTGCCAAGCGGGCGCGAATGCCCTCGACCTCGACCTCACCCAAGCGAATGGCCTCGCAAAAACTGATTGTGCGACGGATGCACGTGGGGACCGCGATATCGGCCATGACGACCGACACGCCGGCACGCACCAAACGGGCAGCGACACCCGTGGCGATATCGCCGGCGCCGCGAACATAAACGAGCATTCCCGGGGCACCTCCCTGTGCTACGGTTTGAGCAGAGCAAAAGCGGTTCGACCGCTACTCTGATGATTATTTATTATCACAGTATTATACGGCGGTGAACAGATGGAAACGGTTAGCGGCAATCTTGCCTCGGCGCTCAGGATCGAGCCGGGCATTACCGCGATTATCGGCAGCGGCGGCAAGTCGACCTTGCTAAAGACGCTGGGTCTTGAGCTTATGCACGCTGGCGGCCGCGTGCTCCTCTGCACCACCACGCATATGTTTCCCGTCGCCGGCGTGCCATGGGACTGTCTCTTATACACATCTGACGC
>CABSMV010000039.1 GCA_902478935.1 uncultured Collinsella sp.
GTTCGTCGGCAGCGTCAGATGTGTATAAGAGACAGGCGCAAGAGTTCGAGCAGAACGAGGCTATGCAGTCCGTGCCCGTCGACGCCGCCGAAGCTACAACGTCCTTTGAGTCCCAGCAACCGACGTCCGCGGATGTTGTTGAGGCGACGACGTCTTTCGAGGCCCAGCAGCACGTCGATAGCACCATGTCGTTTGATGCCGCGCAGTTCGATTCCACGATAACGTTTGAAAAGCAAGGCACCGCGATTGCCGAGCCCCTTCCTGCTTCCGATGAACAGGACGACGCGGCAGACGATGACGAGCCCATTGATGCTGCCGAAATTCAGGATGCTGCCGAGGACGAGCCCGTCGAGGCCAACTCTGACGAAGAGCAGTACGCGGCAGCCGAGCAAGATGATTCGACCGAGGTCGAGCAGGAGGAAGTGCCTGCGGTTTCCGAGACTCCCGAGACGGATGAGTCGAGGCCTTACTCCACGCAGATTTTCACCATGCCGACCCCGAGTGGTTCCGGTGCCACGGTTGCCGATGTCGCTCCCACCCAGGACGAAACAGTCGATTCCCTTATGGCCCAGATTTCCTCCCAGGCATCGCCGCGTCCGCAGGTGAATGTTCCCGATCCGGCGTCGGCACCGTCGCCTGCACCTTCCTCGTCTCCGCTGGCTTCGGTCCCCGATCCGTCGCTGCCGTCTATGAAGCAGGCAAACGTTGCGTCTCGCACGTCGCTGTTCGACCTTCCCGACCCCTCCGCACAGGTCAACGACCCCTTTGCTACCGCCCAGGGTCCCGAACCCACATCGGCACCCGTTGTGCCTCCCATGCCCGTTGCGTCGGGCGCGCAGCCGATCGAGACCATTTCGGCTCCCGCCCCGGCGGCACCCAAGTCTCGTAAGCGCGGCCTGGGTGGCCTGTTCGGCCGTAAAAAGAAAAACGAGCAGGACAGCATGAGTGACTGGCTGGGCGTCGAAGACGATTACGATGCCAAGAAGTCCGGTCGCGGTATCGGTTCGTGGGATAACTTCGAGGACGATAACGATGGCTGGAAGGGTGGCGCTACGTCTTCCGATGGCGCTTCTTCCGAAGATATGCTCTCGGCTGTCGCCTCTATGGGCGATGATGAGCTGCTCGGTCACGATATCTGGTTTGTGGCAACGGGCGCCTCGGATTGTGATGGTGCTGGCATGAAGGCCTTCTTGGCTTCGCATCGCGATAAGCTCCGCGGCGTATTCTTTATCAATCTTGAATCCGTCGGCGCCGGTAGGCTTTCGGTGGTGACGGTCGAGGGCGAACAGCAGCTGCTCAAGGGCGATCGCCGCATCATGAACCTGGTCAGCAAGGTGTGCAAGTCGTTCCATGTCGATTGTGGCGCGCTCGAGATGCCCTATGCCAAGACCGATGCCTATGCCGCGCTCGAGGCGAGCCGCCGAGCCCTCACCATCGCCGGCGTGGACGGCACGCGTCTGGCTTGCGCTCGTACCGAGGACGACCTGCCCCACAATGTCAACCCGACGAACATTGCCACGGTATCCGAGGTCGTGACCGAGGTTATCCGCCGTTCGTAGACGGAGCTCTAAGGAGTCAACGTGTTTTCGTATATTAAGCGCCATTGGCCTGTCTACGTGATTTTGACCTTGATTGCCATTGCGTTAGGATTTGGGGCTGCCTACATCGTGGGTGCGAAGGGCTCGACCCCCGCCTCCGCAATCAGCGAAGAGGTGGAGCAAGAACAGAGCACGGGTGCCGATGGGATTCCTGAGTCCGAGCAAGCAATCGTTGATGGCGGATCTTCGTCTGCAGAGTAGATACGGCAATTTACATGATTGAAAGCGGGCGAGCCGGGGGACTGGCTCGCCCGCTTTTTCATCGCGCTAGCGCTTCTTTGGGGTCGACCTAAGGCGAGCGAACCATAGGGCTGCGGCACCCGAGGTCAGGAGCGCGGTGATGCAAGCGGCGATGGGAACTGATCCTGTTGCCGGTAGGTCCTGCGGTAGGGTACAGCGTTGAATGACACGGTCCTCGTCATGTGACTCAAGTTTATCGCCGCCGCCGTTGCGGCAAAGATCGACGCGTGCGCTGTTGGTGAGTGCGGTTTGGGGCGTATAAGCCGACGTCGCCTGCATGTGCACGACTGCGCCCCGAGCGTCTGTGCCAAGGATTGCTTTGGCATCGTCAAGGTCGTCGTGCTCATCTTTGAGATCATCGCGGGTCCAAGAATCCGCATCGCTTCGAGTCGTAAAGTCGGCGGCTACCGCACCGTATTCAATGCGAATGCCCGTTACGACGGTATTGGACGCAAGGTCGAGTTCTTTCGCCTCGAGTGTGGTGGATTCCGTGGTCGAGACATCCGCCTTCCACAGGTGCCAGCCGTCGTAATCGACGAGGCGGCAATCCTCACCCAGGCTCTCTTTTACTTCGTCGGACTCAAGCCAAGGATTTTCGTGCCCATCGTCAAGTGTCGCGTTTGCCGGCTCATCGACGTCTGTCGAGTCCAACGGCGTCGTGCGATACCACACGTTGCACAGACCGTTGAGGTCGCCGATGGCGACGGGGGTTTCGATTGAGACGAATCTCGCTGTATCGTCCTCGGCACACTCAAGATCATCGGTAATTGTGAACTCATCAACCCAGGTAGCTGAATCGTTTCGAGCGTCGATGGTACAGGAGAAAAGTCCATCCGTATTGGTTTGCGTCGCGGCGCGATTTTTACCATCGCCGTTGGCCAACAGACCCTTCCCGATAGGTTGGACAAGCTCCTGACGCTTGTCGACCTGTCCTTTGATCTCGATGGGCGTATCCTTCATCGCGACGGATTGGACTTCTCCCGTATCCTTTATTTCAAACGTTATCTCCTCGGCAAGGTCATAGGTCCGCGGAGACATCATTTCGCGCAACGAGTAGGTGCCGGGTGCAAGATGTTCGACGCGGTGCGGCTTGTCGGATGAGGTCCAGGAGTCTATTTCGGTTTTATCGGGACCATATAAGGTGAGCTGTGCGCCTTCCACTTCCTGCTCACCGCTTGCATCGACCTTGGAGATATCAACCTTGGTGTAATCGTCGGATACGTTAAGCCGTGCTTCTACAACGGGTGTTTTCTGGTCGGCGTAAGTAAGGTCGACAATATGGGTTGTCAGATCGAGCAAGAAGCCTGCCGGCGCTTGAGTCTCGACAACCTCGTAGCATGCGGTGCCAGATCCCAGTGGGAGGTTGTCCGCGCGTGCTTCTCCAGTTTCATCCGTCGTGACGGTCGCGACGGTCTCACCGTCGAGCGCGGCAATGCTACCGTCGGGGCGCACGATATCACCCGAGGCACGGATCTCAAAGACGGCGCCCGCGAGGCTGCTGCCGTCTACGGCATCGGTTTTAACGATCCTGATGTTTCCGGTCGCGGCGTGGTCATAATACGAGGCGATTGCAACGGGCGTTAGGTTCATGTCGGCGGGTATGTTTACCTCGATCTCCTCGCCGACAAGATAGGGCTCTTTGGCCGAGGTTTCGCGTACATAATAGGTGCCCGGCACGAGCGATTCGGGCAGTGTGACGGTGCCGGTCGCGTCAGTCGTAAAGGTGTCCATTACGTTATGTGCTGGATACCAGCAAGTTTGTGAGACAGGTTCGTGATTGCTGTCGAGGAGTTGGAAGGTGAATCCGGCTAGGGGAACAGAAGCGCCTGTTTGGGCATCGCGTTTTACAATCTGGAGATGCGTCGACAGAGCGTGGTTGTCCACGATATATTGAAGCTCGGTGCCGTCGGAAATCTGATTGGCCCCGACGGTCCATTCCCCTGCACGTTTAAAACCCTCGGGGACGGTTTCCGGAACCTCGCGAACCGTGTAGCCGGCACGGTCGTATGGGACGGCTCCGTGGACGCCGGCGGGCCGCTTACCTGTGCCGAACCATGCTTCGGGCTGATCTTTGGTGGAGGCAAAGCCATAGATGTTTGTGGTCAGTGTGCCAACAACCTGATGAGAGCTGTTGCTGACAACCTCAAAGACAACACCTCCCGCCGGCTGCTCTAGGCCGGATTGGTCGCTATTGCCGTAATCCTTGAATTTGGAAATCTCAAGGTCAAACGCAATGGGGATATCGGAAACGCGAGATTCGATCTCGACCACGCCTGAATCGCCGAGCTGGTCGGCTCCAACGGTATAGGTCCAGCTGTCGTTGGATGGCAGGTAGCCCTCGGGGGCTTTTGATTCGTAGATGGTAAAGGTTCCTAAGGGGACATCGGCGAGAGTGGCCCGACCGCTTTCGTCGGTCGTGAGGATTTGCGCCCATCCAGGGGTTGATTGTGACACACACGTGAACTCTGCTCCTGCGAGTGAAGATCCCACCTGGGGGCCGGCATTCGTCGCGGCATCGAGTTTTACGATACGCAGGTTGATGGTGCCGGGCTGTTCATCAATGGCGACCCGCCCGCCGTCATTCCCCGTGGTAAAGGCAATACGATCGTGGCGGGGGACATAGCCGGCCGGCGCCTTCGTTTCAACTAGGTAGTATGCCGTGTTGGGCAGAAGTGTTGCTTGCGCTCGACCGTTGCCGTCCATCTGGATGGTACCAACACGCGCGCCGCCGGCGCTCTCAAAAATATCGAATGTTGCCCCGGTAAACTGATAGGTATTGTTTCCGCTGGTAATAACGGTGTTAGCAGACTGCTTTTGGAAGGAAACAGAGACCGCCGGCAGTACATAGAGCATGTCTTGACGTTTGCTGCCGCCCGATACGGCCCCTAGATAGCGTCGCGCGCGGTGCGGAGCGGCTTCGATGCTTCCTGATTTTGCGCTGTCGTGGAGCCACCGCGCAGCCGCCACGACTTCATTGTCGGCGGTAAAGTGTCCGCTCTTGGTTTTACCCTGAGCGGTCGTGTAGGAGTAGGTGCCGTCGACATGGGTAGTGCCGTTGAGCATCCATACGGCAAGCTGGGTGGCGGCGCGGGCGCGATCGGGTGAAAGATGGTAACCGCCAAACGACGTGGCGGTAGGATATCCGTGACAAACGATTGCCGCGAACTCGTCGTCGAGCCACACCCAGCCTTGATCAAAGTTGAGCCATGGGCCGCCCGGCTTGGTGGGGCCGGGGCGCTCCTGGTTCATGCAGTAGGCAATCGAGGTGTCTTGAGCTTCATACTTGCCGATGAAGAAGGGTCCACAATCATCGCTAATAGTGCGGAAGCCGAGCTGGTCGTAGCCATCGACGGCAAATGCGGCTCCCGGTGCCAGGCAGCCGAAAAGCAGGAAGAGGAGCAGGAGCAGCGGACCTGTTGCGATTGCGCTGTGGACAGAGTGCGTGGGTGCGTTGGACATGGCTGCTCCTTATCCCTCGTGCGTCGCACGGGGAGGCTGCGACGCGTAGGATGAGGCTACCCCCGAGGTTCATGCGGGTAAGTACCGGAGCCTGACCAAAAGCTTGCCCAATTCCTGACAAATCGAGCTCAAATACAACAATCAGATAAAAGTGCAGGTAGAAGATGGTAAGAAAAGAAAGACAAAGGTCCTCATCTCCACAATTGGCGCGATTTTCAAACGAATCTCCACAGCTAAAACAAGCATCACCACCCTTGTATCGAACAAGACAACCGCGTTATACTAGCCAACACACAAGCGGGCATCGCCAAGTGGTAAGGCATCAGCTTCCCAAGCTGACACTCGCGGGTTCGAGTCCCGTTGCCCGCTCCAGAAAAAGTAAAAGCACGACACCGTTCCGGTGCCGTGCTTTTTTCAATAAAGTGCCGGGACTCGAACCCGACAGGGTGCGAGCGTTAAATAAACGCGAAGCGTTTATAGCGAGCAGGCAAGGGCGCCGATAGGCGACCGCAGCCGGTGCGTATTTGCGAAGCAAATACGCGGATGTCCCGTTGCCCGCTCTACCGGGCACGGGAGACATGGGGACGGCTAATTCAACAAAGTCTTCCCCTTCGGCTTCGTGAAGCTGAGGGGCTCGCCTGAAGCCGGTGCGTATTTGCGAAGCAAATGCGCGGACGTCCCGTTGCCCGCTCCAATTCCAAAATGTTAGGTTAATGCCTGCTGCCCATACTTGCACCTGCGCACGGTACAATGGTTGGGTTACGACCAACGTGCCAATAACCAAAAAGGAGCCGCTATGATCGATCGCTATACCCGCCCGGAGATGGGACACATCTTCTCCCTCGAGAACAAGTACGCCATTTGGCAGGAGATCGAGGTCTTGGCCTGCGAGGCCCAGGCGGAGCTCGGCAAGATCGGTATTTCCAAAGACGAGGCCCAGTGGATCCGCGACCATGCCAACTTTGAGAAGGCGAAGGTCGATGAGATCGAGGAAGTCACGCGCCACGACGTCATTGCCTTTCTGACCAACATGAAGGAATACATCGATGCCGATGTTCCCGAGGACGACCCCAAGCCCAGCCGCTGGGTTCACTATGGCATGACCAGCTCCGATCTGGGCGACACGGCCCTGTGCTACCAGCTCACCCAGGCCTGCGACCTGATCATCGAGGACGTCAAAAAACTCGGCGAGATCTGCAAGCGTCGCGCCTTTGAGGAGCGCAACACGCTCTGCGCCGGCCGTACTCATGGCATCCATGCCGAGCCGATGACCTTTGGCATGAAGTTTGGCTCTTGGGCCTGGGAGCTCAAGCGCGATCTGGACCGTCTTGAGGATGCCCGCAAGAACGTTGCCTTTGGTGCCATCTCGGGCGCTGTCGGCACGTACAGCTCCATCGAGCCGTTTGTCGAGGAGTACGTCTGCGAGCACCTGGGCCTGGTTCACGACCCGCTGTCCACGCAGGTTATCAGCCGCGACCATCACGCCTATCTCGCCGGCGTTCTCGCCACCACCGCAGCCACCTGCGAGCGCATCGCGACCGAGGTCCGCAATCTGCAGAAGACTGATACGCTCGAGGCCGAGGAGCCGTTCCGTAAGGGCCAAAAGGGCAGCTCCGCCATGCCGCACAAGCGCAATCCCATCACCATGGAGAAGGTCTGCGGTCTGTCGCGCGTCGTGAAGTCCAACGCCCAGGTCGCCTTCGATAACGTCGCCCTGTGGCACGAGCGTGACATTTCGCACTCCTCTGCCGAGCGTGTCGCCCAGGCCGATAGCTTCATCGCACTCGACCACATGTTCCAGTGCCTCATCCGCGTTATCGACGGCCTGCAGCTGTACCCTGCCCGCATGATGGCCAACCTCAATAAGACCCGCGGCCTCATCTTCTCCTCCAAGGTCCTACTGGCCCTCGTCGATACGGGCATCACCCGCGAGGACGCGTACGCCATTGTGCAGGAGAACGCCATGGCAACCTGGCACGAGGTACAGGATTGTGTCTCCGGCCCCACTTTTAAGGAGCGTCTCGAGGCCGATCCACGCTGTACCGTCAGTCAGGAGAAGCTCGACGAGATCTTTGATCCGTGGGACTTCCTCACCCGTATCGACACGGTCTTTGATCGTCTGGAGCAGCTGAGCTTCGAGTAGGTTCGGGCATAACGTTAGCTTTTTAGGGCGCTTTGCTGGTAATGTGTGTTGCCGGCAAAGCGCCTCGTTGCATTTAGGGAAAGACGGGGATAATAGTCGTCTCGAATAACATTCTGAGAGGGGATCGCATGATTTCGTTTGATTACAAGCCTCAGGGCGTGTGTGCTCGCAATATTCACCTTGATCTTTCCGATGACGGCAACAAGGTGATGGGCGTTGAGTTTACCGGCGGCTGCGACGGCAATCTCAAGGCTATCTCCAAGCTGGTCGAGGGCGCTCCTGCCGATCGCGTAATCGAGGTTCTTGCCGGTAATACCTGCGGTATGAAAAAGACCTCCTGCGCCGACCAGCTTACACGCGCTATCGAGGCCGCTCGCACCGAGATCGCCTAATGGGTATCGCCGATCACATCAAGAACGGAATATCGCGTCGCGGCTTTGTACTCGGTGGGGCTGCCGCGGGCGCTGCCACGGTGCTTGCCGGATGCTCGAAAAAAACGGGCACCAGCGATGATGCCGCCGGCGAGCCGCAGGTTATCAAGGATGATTCCAAAATCATCTCGATTACGGATGAGTACGAGGCAGTCGACATCGATCTTGAGCCGGCGGCGTCATGGACGCTGCCTCTGGGTACGCTGCTGTACTACTGCGACGGCGATTACGCCGCGGCGATGATGGCGCCCGCATCGGCACTGCACGCCAACACACTCGGTGTGCTCAACCTGGGCGATGGCTCGCTTACCACATTAATCGAGGATCCTATCGAGGGCACGGGATATGCATTCTACGATGTCCGTGCCGGCGACAGCGTATTCGCGTGGGTTGAGATGAACTTTGCCAATTCATCGTGGAAGCTCTACGGTCAAAATCTGTCGGGCGCTTCGCTCTCTGGCGACGTGGTTGAGCTCGATCGAGGTGGCAAGGACTATGATCCGCCGCTGTTTACGGCGTTCGGGTCATCAGTCATCTGGTATAAAATGCCCTCGGCAGGCGGCAATAAAACGAGTAGCGATTCGTTTTGCTATCGTCGCTCGCTTGATGAATCCAAGGCCGAGACAATTTGGAAATCGACGGGCCGCTTTGCATCGGCCCCGCGCGCGAGCGACGGCATTTTGACCATCTCGCCGCGTGTCCGCAACGACGAGGGCGTCTACTACGGCATAACGGCAATCGATCTGACCGACGGCAACAACACCAAACGTGCCCAGCTAGTCCTCCCCTCGTCAGTTTCGCCTTTCGAGGCCGTATATATGGGCGATACCTTCGTGTTTTCTATCGAGGCGACCTATAGTGGCGTGGGCAGCCTGGGCAATATGGGCACGTATATCGGTAATGAGGGAGGGCCGTACCTCTTCCTGTCACGCGAGCCGCTCGCATGTGCGGCTGGCAAGAAGAATAAATACCTTGTTAAGGTACAGGCGTCGCATTTCCTGATCGACACCTCTGCCAAGACCTATGGCTCGCTGCTGTCGCCCGACCGCGCTTTGGAGTATGGCGATTATCCAGCTACGGCGGGAAAATCGGACTCATTCCTTACGTACGCCACGGTGCGCAACAGCCAGGGTATACCAGAGACGGTCACTGCGCGCCTATTCTCTCTTTAAGCTTAGAGGGGTTAAAAAGGCGCCAACAGGGGAATAAACGCGTTGTAATTGTGAGTACCACCTGCCGAGCTGCCGCGTCATAGCGGCATCCGGCGGGCTCAGGTGCGTTAAAATGGGCTTGTTCTTAGCTAATTGAGACAGGGGGGGCCGTGTTATGGCTTCAGATGCAAAAAAGATTCTGCTGGTCGAGGATGAGAAGGCAATCCGTGACGCCGTCGCTGCCTATCTCGAGCGCGAAGGCTACTGGGTTGTGGGCGTCGGCGACGGCCAGTCCGCGATCGAGGAGTTCGAGAAGCATCAGTTCGACCTGGTCGTTCTCGACCTTATGCTCCCCAAGATCCCCGGCGAGCGCGTTTGCCGCACCATTCGCGATACCTCGGATGTCCCCATCATCATGCTGACGGCTAAGGGCGAGATCGAGGACCGTATTATCGGTCTTGAGCTCGGCGCCGACGACTATCTGATTAAGCCGTTCTCGCCGCGCGAGCTCGTCGCTCGCGTTCGTGCTCTGTTCCGCCGTGCCCATCAGGCCGACGAGCCCGCCGTCGAGGTGCTCGACTTCGGCGATCTGGTCATCGATATCTCGGGCCACAAGATCTTGGTCGAGGGCAAGGAAGTCGATCTGACGGCTTCCGAGTTCAAGCTGCTCACCACGCTTGCCCGCCATCCCGGCCGTGTGTATAACCGCATGGAGCTGGTCGAGAAAGTGCTCGGGTATGACTTTGAGGGCTATGAGCGCACCATCGATAGCCACGTGAAGAATCTTCGCGCCAAGCTGGGCGATGATCCCAAGAAGCCCAAGTGGCTCTACACCGTCCATGGTGTCGGCTATCGCTTCGAGGCTCCGGCCAAGACCGATAAGTCGGACGAGAAATAGGGAAATCGCATATGACACCTGCGCGCTTTGAAATCGGACAAAAGCACAAGCAGGAGAGCGAGGCGGGTTCCAAGGCTAGTTGGAACACGCCTCGTTCCGATTCACGGCCAACGATGAGCTATCCCTCGCGCATGGCACTTGCTTTTGCTCTGACATCGCTCATGACGGTATTGGTGCTGGTGGGCGTTGTCTCTGTTGTGTGGGGCACGGTCTTTTCGGATTACACACGCTCCAATATCGTCGAAATCGCAAATTCCGCTGCCGAGAAGTTGGCAACCTCATATGAGGAAAACGGCTCTTGGACCGCGGGAGAACTGCGCACGGTTGCGACATCGAGCTTGGTGTCCGATGATCTTGGTATGCAGGTCGTCAATAAAAAGGGCGTCATCGTCTACGACGACTCATGGCCCTCGGCAAGCGCCACCGCCGATGTACGCGAAAACCAGGCTACGACCGACGACACGAGCGGCAAGAGGGCATCGCATAGCCCGGTCTCGTCTGCTCCAACCGACTCCGATAGCGTTGCTAACGTCGAGATTGTAACGTCTTCTGGCGAGCATGTCGGACAGGTAAAGCTGTGGGCCATCGGCTCCGACGCTCTGCTCACCAAGGCGGACTCTGCGTTTAGGGAGAAGACCTTTAACGCCATGGCCCTCGCCGCGGTTGTTGCAATCTGCATTTCGGTCGTTATCGGATCGCTCGTGTCGCGCATGCTCACCAAGCCGATTCATCGCATCACCAGTACCGCAAAGCAAATCCGTGACGGCGACCTGTCGGCTCGCACGGGACTGCGCGGTGATGACGAGATCGATCAGCTGGGTGAGACCTTCGATGAGATGGCCACTTCGCTCGAGAAGGATATGAAACACGAGAAGCGCCTGACCTCAGACGTTGCACATGAGCTTCGCACGCCGCTTATGGCCATGCTCGCAACGGTCGAGGCCATGCAGGATGGCGTGTATCCCACCGACGATGAGCATTTGGAGACCGTTGCTTCCGAGACGCGCCGCCTGGCTCGTCTGGTGCAGCAGATGCTCGACCTGTCGCGCATGGAAAACAGCACGGCTCCGCTCAACCTTGAGCCGGTGGACATGGTTCCTTTCGTGCGTTCCATCGTTAATGCCCAGGAGCGCCTGTTTGTCGACCGCGATCTGCGCCTGCGTTTTGCGGACGAGACCCAGGGTCACGACGATGTCGTCGAGGCCGATCCTGACATGATCACGCAATGTGTTATCAACCTCATGAGCAACGCCATGCGCTACACCCCCGAGGGCGGTTGGGTCGTGGTGTCGGTGCTCAGTGACCGCAAGCACGTCAGCATTGCCGTTTCTGATACCGGCATCGGTATTGCCAAGGACGATCTGTCGCGCATCTTCGGGCGGTTTTGGCGCGCCGATGCCAGCCGCGCCCGCGAAGCTGGCGGCCTGGGCGTTGGCCTCGCCGTGACCAAGCAGATCGTCGAGCGTCACCATGGCTACATATCCGTGGAGTCGGAGCTTGGAAAGGGTACGACTTTTACAATTCATCTGCCCCGCGAGCACACGGCAGACGCGGCATCTACTACAATGGAGCACTAGCTTTTCGCTATTCGGTGAAGGAGGGGCCGCGTCCCTGCCGCTCCGAGTTTGCGAAAACATGCGGGAAAGAACCCGCATTTCTGTCGTATTTAGGTAAGGAGTGACTCACGTGACAACGATGGAGCGTCGTCCGGATTCCCGTGGCAAGGTTCGTGATATTTACGATGCCGGTGAAAACCTGCTGATGGTCGCCACTGACCGCATTTCTGCGTTCGACTTCATTCTTCCCGACGAGATTCCGTTTAAGGGAGAGGTACTTAATCGCATCTCGACATTCTGGTTCGATAAGTTTGCCGACATCGTCCCCAACCATCTCGTTTCCATCGACCCGGCGGATTTCCCCGAGGAGTTTGCTGAGTATCGTGACTACCTCGCTGGCCGTGCCATGCTGGTTAAGAAGGCCCAGACGATTCCTATCGAGTGCATCGTCCGCGGCTATCTGACCGGTTCGGGCAAGAAGACCTACGACGAGAACGGCACTGTCTGCGGCATCCAGCTGCCTGAGGGCCTGACCGAGGCTTCCAAACTTCCTGAGCCGTTGTTCACGCCGTCCACGAAGGCCGGGATCGGTGACCACGACGAGAACATCTCGTTCGAGCGTTGCTGCGAGATCGTGGGCGAGGACATCGCCACGCAGATTCGTGACCTTTCCCTCAAGATCTACAAGGCCGCTGCCGAGTACGCGGCGACCCGTGGCATCATCATTGCCGACACCAAGTTCGAGTTTGGTGTTATTGATGGCAAGGTCACGCTGATCGACGAGTGCCTCACGCCCGACTCCAGCCGTTTCTGGCCTGCTGCCAGTTACGAGGAGGGCAAGATCCAGCCTAGCTACGACAAGCAATTCGTCCGCAATTGGCTCAAGGCCAACTGGGATATGACGGGGGAGACCCCGCACCTGCCCGCCGAGGTCATCGATGGCACGTCCGAGCGCTATCGCGAGGCCTTCCAGATCATCACGGGCTCCCAGTTCACAAGCATGAAGGAGAACGCATAAGTGAGTACCCGTAGCGCCACGAACAAGCGCACGCAATCCCACGAAGTTACCGGGGTTGCGCGCAAGTCTGCCGCATCTGCTAAGCCCGCCCGCCAAGCAGCGAGCTCCGTTCGCGTCGTGCCGGCTTCGTCTAAGGCACGCCGCAAAGAGCTCGAGAAGGGCGAGAACCTCGAGGGCCTCTCTAAAGAGGAGAAGCGCGCCCGCAAGGCTAAGCAGCGCGCCAAGGAGGACCGCATCTATACGGTGTCGAATATCCTCCTCAAGCAGGACGAGGACTACACCAAGCGCCGTCGCATCTGGTGGATTGTGCTCGCCATTGGCATGGTGCTCGTCGTGGCAATTTGGGCCTCGCTGTACTTCGCTCCCGCTGGCATGGTGTCCAGCCCTGTCCAGATGGTCGGCATTGTTTTGTCCTACGTCATCATTTTGGGCGACTTTATCTATGACTTCGCTCGTATTCGTCCCTTGCGCAACATGTACCGCGCGCAGGCCGAGGGCATGTCCGAGAACAAGCTCAACGCTCTTATTGAGCGCGCGGCTGCCGAGGAGGACAAGAAGGACTCCAAGAAGAAGTAGCGTTTGCATACATACTTATCGCTAAGATATAAGGCGCGTCGTTTTTGCGGCGCGCCTTTTTTACTGTTCTATAGATAGATGGAGTGGCACATGATTCGAGCTGCCCTGACGGTCGAAGAGGCTCTGGAGGGCATGAAGGCCCTGGAGCCCAAGATTAAAAACTACGCGCGCCTGGTCGTCCGCAAGGGCGTAAACGTCAAGCCCGGCCAGGAGGTCGTCGTTCAGTCTCCGGTCGAGTGCGCGCCGTTTGCGCGCGTGGTGGTCGCGGAGGCCTATGCTGCCGGCGCCGGCCACGTGACGGTCATTTGGGCCGATGATGCCGTGACGAGGCTTACGTACGAGCATGTCGAGAAAAGCTATTTTGAGCAGACGCCCGAGTGGAAGCGCATGCAGCTGGATTCCTTGGCCCAGGATGGTGCCTGCTTTGTCTTTATCGAGGGTGCGGATCCTGCGGCCCTCAAGGGTATCGATCCAGCCAAGCCGGCCACGGCATCAAAGGCGAGGAATACGCAGTGCAAAGTTTTCCGCCGTGGACTGGATTACAACATCAATCCGTGGTGCATCGCCGGCGCTCCGGTCGTGGCTTGGGCGCACGAGGTGTTCCCGGGAGACGCCGATGAGGTTGCAATCTATAAGCTGTGGAATGCGATTCTGCACACCACGCGCGCCGATGGCCAGGACCCAGAGAGCGACTGGGAACTCCATGACGCCGCATTCGAAAAGAACCTGCGTTTCCTGAACGACAATCGTTTCGACTACCTGCATTACAACGCGGCAAATGGAACCGATCTGACGATTGGCATGACGAAAGGTCACGAGTGGGCCGGCGGCAAGGGCAAGACGCCCGATGGGCACCCCTTCTTCCCCAACATTCCCACCGAGGAAGTCTTCACTTCGCCCGATCGCATGCGCGCCGACGGTATCGTGTACTCGGCCATGCCGCTCATCCATCACGGCAATAAAGTCGAAGATTTTTGGATTAAGTTCGAGGGCGGCCGCGTGGTGGACTACGACGCCCGCGTGGGCAAGGCAACGCTCGCAAGTATCATCGATACTGACGAGGGCGCTGCTCACCTGGGAGAGGTCGCGCTCATTTCCAAGAACACGCCGATCCGCGAAAGTGGTGTTCTGTTCTACGATACGCTCTATGACGAGAACGCTAGCTGCCATCTCGCGCTAGGTGTCGGTTTCCCCGAATGCATCGAGGGTGGGTATGACATGTCCAAGGAGGAGCTCCTGGAGCATGGCGTTAACGTCTCGAGCACGCACGTCGATTTTATGATCGGCACGGACGACATCGATATTACGGGCATTACGCCTGATGGACGTGAAGTTGTGATTTTCCAGAACGGCCAATGGAGTTGGGAATAGTCCCAGACCGTGGTACAATGCCACCCGCGGGCCGTTAGCTCAGCTGGCAGAGCAGGGGACTTTTAATCCCAAGGTCCAGGGTTCGAACCCCTGACGGCCCACCATGGAATAGAAAGCGACCAACTCCGGTTGGTCGCTTTTTTGTTGCCGGTGCACGGGTTCGAACCCGTCGGGGCGCGGAGATGAGTAAACGCGTGAGCGTTTGCCAGCGCAGCGCGCGAGGCGCGAAAGCGCCGCAGCGGCCGCCTGCGAAGCAGGCTGAACCCCTGACGGCCCACCCAAAGATTGTTGAGACGGTCAACTTCGGTTGGCCGTCTTTTTTGTTGCCGGTGCACGGGTTCGAACCCGTATCTAGCTATATATAAGAACGCTTGGCGAACAAAACCCGCCTTTTACCGATGGGAAACAAATAACTGATGCCTTTGGAGTAAAGTAGCGCTCCAGAGATGACCGATGTCTCAATACACATAAAACAGCTGGTCATCGTCAATATCAGAAGCCAATGCTTCAGTTTTAACCTCAGTGATGCAACTGAGGGACCTATTCATTTGTGAACAAAATATGGAGTGCGCGATTCCCGCCCCCGGGGCCCCTCCGGTCTGGCAATATATCTCCTTGCCGCGCGGCCCGGTCGAACCGGGAACCAGCGCAGGCGTGCACCTTGAGAACCGGATACTGCGAGGATGGACACAACTGATGTGTCGCATCCGGGCAGACATCGAACCATTTGAAATGGTCTAACTTGGATTT
>CABSMV010000040.1 GCA_902478935.1 uncultured Collinsella sp.
CGGCAGCGTCAGATGTGTATAAGAGACAGCCTGTGCACGCAGCACCTGCTTGGGGTCCTCGAGCGTAGCCTCGACCATCGAGATTAGATCCATGGTATAGGTCTCACTCTCGGGGTCGAGCAGCTCCAGGGCGGCAAGCAAAAACGGCGAGAGCGGCTGATCGAGCGCAAAGTCCTCGGGCAGGTCGACCGTCAGCGCGTAGTCGATGTCCGGCGCGGCGTCAGCCGGAGCGTCAGGCGCGGGCGGCACCTCGGTGCGCACGACGACGCCGGAGTCGATGAGCGTGGCGAAGATCTCGTCGGCACGAACCTCGAGCTTTGCCTTTTCCTCGGGCGTTTGCAGGCTTGTCTCGATGAGGTCGTGTACGCGGGTGCGGGCATCGCCGCCCTGCTCGACCACGCTAATCACCATGGAGTGTGTGATGCGAAGGCGCGGCTTGAGTGTTTCGGGCTGCGTCTCGATCAGGCGCTCAAAGGTCTGCTTGTTCCAGGTGACAAAGCCCTCGGGGGCCTTCTTCTTTTTAATCTTGCGGAGCTTCTTGGGGTCATCACCCGCCTTGGCCATGAGCTTGGCATTCTCGATCTCGTGCTCCGGGGCCTCGGCGATGACCATACCCTCGGTGTCAAAGCCCGAGCGACCGGCGCGACCAGCGATCTGATGGAACTCACGGGCGCGCAGGCGACGCATCTTGTAGCCATCGAACTTGGTGAGCGCGGTGAGGACCACGGTGTGGATGGGCACGTTGATTCCGACGCCGAGTGTGTCGGTGCCGCAGATGACGGGCAGCAGGCCCTGCTGCGCCAGGCGTTCGACCAGGAGGCGATAGCGTGGCAGCATACCGGCGTGGTGCACGCCGACGCCGCAGCCGAGCAAACGCTTGAGGATCTTGCCGAAGGCCGTCGAGAAGCTCGTACCCTTGGCTGCCTCCTTGATGGCCTCGCGCTGCTCCTTGCTGGCAATGCCAAAGTTGGCGAGCGACTGTGCCGTCGCAAGTGCGGCGTCCTGGCTAAAGTGCACGATGTAGAGCGGGGCCTCGCCGCGGCGCATCGCGAGCTCGACGGTGCCCTCGAGCGAGGTCGTCACGTAGTCGTAGCTCAGCGGCACGGGGCGTGGGGCATCGACGACCAAGTCGCAGGTAGCGCCGGTGTGTTCCTCGAGCGAGGCGGCGATCGCGGTGACATCGCCGAGCGTGGCGCTCATGAGCATGAATTGCGTGTGAGGCAGGGTGAGCAGCGGCACCTGCCAGGCCCAACCGCGATCAGGGTCGGCAAAGTAGTGGAACTCGTCCATGGCGACGCAGCCAACATCGGCATCTTCGCCCTCGCGCAGTGCGTCGTTGGCAAGGATCTCTGCCGTGCAGCAGATGACGGGCGCCTTGGTGTTGATATGCGTATCGCCGGTGATCATGCCGACGTTATCGCGGCCGAGCACCTGTACCAGGTCGAAAAACTTCTCGCTGACCAGAGCCTTGATGGGGGCCGTGTAATAACAGCGCTTACCCTGCGCCATACCCATAAAGAGCATGCCCAGCGCGACGAGCGATTTACCCGATCCGGTCGGTGTGCCTAAAATGACGTGATCGCCGGCTGCCAGGTCCATGAGGGCCTCTTCTTGGTGATCCCACAGCTCAATGCCGCGGTCGCTCGTCCATTCAAAGAAGCGTTCGAAGGCCTGATCAGGCGTGAGCCATGGTTCGGGCTCACTGCCATCCTCGGGCTCCCACCAGGTGGGGGAGAGCGCACCGAGCGAGCCAAACTCGGCTTCGGTTCCCGTGCCGCCCGAGAATGAGCTGGCAGCCCCGGCGCCGGAGACGGTGCTGGCGGTGGTATCTGTCGTGGTCTGTGCCATGTGTTTGCTTTCTCTCGCGTTTGTCCGCCAACTATTATGGCGTAGCGGCGGCGCGGGGTGCCAGCGCGCGAGAAAATGCAGGAAATGGGCGTTCTGCCCAGCTGTTTGGTGCGGTCGCCAGCTAAGTGAGTAGACTTTTTGCAATATCGCGAGCACATGGCTTTTGTGCAAGGGCTCTACCTGCGGTTTTAGTTTTCGTTATGCGGGTTGTGCGTGGCCATTGCGAAAAAGTCTACTCACTTAGGCTCGAGGGTCGTTCGTTGGCGCCTATTCGCGCTTGTTTGCCGACGTCGCGACCATCAGAAGCCCCTAGGACTCCTGCGGTAGGCGCTTCTTGCCCTTGCGGGCGCGGTTCTTAAAGTTCTCGACGGCTTCTTCCATGCCCAGGGGTACATAGGTGAGCTCATCGAGGTTATCGGGCAGGTAGCAGGCAAGGCTTTGCTCCTGCGCTCGGCCTGCTACGAGTTGCTCTTCGGTAGGCTTCTCGCCGGGTGTGGCGCAAATGCCATAGACGGCGGCGCCCATCTCGCGCGTGCGGCACTCATACTCGGTCTCGGGATGCTCGGGATGGTCGCGGCGAACGTCGTCACTTATCCAAAGTGTGTCGTAGCCTGCCGCGGCAAACTGCCCCAGGGCGTAGTCGCGCAATGGCTTGCTGTCGGTTCGCAGTGTGACGGTGGCGCCGGCTGCAAAGAGCGGGCGGTAGAGCATCAAATGCTCGACATGGACGAGTCGTTTTTTGGCGTACTTGGCCTTGGGCTGCGGCGTGGGAAAGTTGATGGTGATGGCATCGAGCTCGCCTGCGGCAAACAGCTGCGGCAGCGATGCAGCGCCTCGGGGCAGCACAAGCGCATTGGGCAGCTCCTGCTCGCAGATCTTCTGCGCGGTATAGGCGATGCAGATGGGCTCCTGGTCCATACCGATAAAGAGAGTGTTTGGCTCGCGGGCTGCGCGCTCTACAAGGTACGTTCCCTTGCCACAGCCAAGATCCAGGTGAAGGTGCTCGAAGGGCTTGTTGCCTGCGGGCGCACAGGCCTTGCGCCAATCTCCGACATAGGCCTCGGGGTTCGTCTCAATCGCATCGGCGTAGCGCTCCAGGCGCTCTTCCAGCACAAAGTTCTTAGGCGTGCGAACGTGGACGGCTCCCATGAGGCTCCTTGGTCATAAGTATGGAACGCATAGCTGCGCGTTCCGTCAATGGGTTGAAAAAGGGTGGGCATAGCTTGCCCGAAAGATGCGATGCGGCTCGGTGGCGAGTCATCGATGCTTACAGACGCTTGAGGATCACATAGCGATTGAGCTCGCCGCTGCGACCGTCGGCATGGAAGCGCTCAAGCTCGCGCACGGGGACCTCGCCGCTCTTGTAGAACGTACGGACGCCACGCACCAGATCGGTGATCTGCTGATCGTCAAAGTGATGGCAATAGCGGTAGGCGTGGCGGTCGTTTTGCCAGCCAATGAGGTGGTCGCCGGCTTCAAACTGCGCGGAATCGTAACCCTCAAACGGCGGGGTGAGCTCGGCGCGGGCTTCGGCACGAACGGCCTTGCGCGCCATGCGCTCGTCGTTCATAAACTCCCAAAAGCTGATTGCGATGATGCCGCCCGGGCGCGTCTGCCGCACCAGGGCGTCGAGCACGCGTACACGGTACTCGCACGACGGTACGTGGTGCATAAAGCCAAAACAGACCGAGATGTCGGCGAGCGGGGCGTCGAAAAGCACGTCGGGTGTCTCGGCGGGGTTGAGCTTCATGAGGGCGTCGAGCACATCGAGTTCCTGGAAGCGCAGGTTGGGAATGCGCAGGGCGTGGCCATGTGCATCGATGGCCAGATCTTGGCACGAGTCGACACCATAGAACTCAAACGGGCAACTGGCATCTGCCGAGGGGTTTGCGCCGTTGACGCCCTTGGCGGCGAGTGCGCCGCCGGCGGCAAAGTTCTCGAATCGCATATTGCCGCAGGCAAGATCGAAGACGCGGACGGGATGCTCGATCGTGGCGACGTCGAGCTGCCCGAGCGCGATGTCCATGGTGCGCACCCAGCCGGGCCATGGGGCCTGGCGCGTATCGGAAAAGGAGGCGGAGTGCTCGCGATAGAACGTATTGTTGAGCTGGATGAGCGATGAGGCGAAATCGCGGTTCACGGCGCGGGACTCCCTCCGTTGGCGGTGCGGAATAAACAGTACGACCATACTACCGTTAACGCCGCAACGGGGACAACCGAGCTGCGGGTCATTGCTCTGTTTGGACACATTTCCGCAGCTCATATGTGCCCGCAACCGCCGGTTGTCAAAAATCTCACTAGAATAGGTGGCATGCTTTTGGCGGTGGCGGATAGATTTTTAATTGTGCAAGGCGCCTTAAGAACAAAAACGGTCCGGCGGCACGGCTGGCATCACATAGGAGGAACCATGAATGTAGAAACTGCGCAGCGGCTCGCCGACCTTCGCCGCAGCAAAGGCTTTAGCCAAGAAGGGCTGGCGCGAAAGCTGGGGCTGTCGCGCCAGGCGGTCAGTAAATGGGAGCGCGCGGAGAGCTCGCCCGATACCGAGAACCTGATCTCGCTCGCCAAACTTTATGGCGTGAGCCTGGACGAGCTGCTCAATCCGAGCGACGAGATCGAGGACGATATCGAGTTTGAGAACGAGGACCGCGCCCGTCAGCGCGAGGCCGAGGCGGCAGAGCGTGCTCGCACCCATGAGGCGGCGGCGCGCGCTACCGAGGCGGCAACACAGGCGAGTGATGCTGCGGCCAAGGCGGCGCAAGCGGCAAGCTGGAGTGCACAGGCTGCCAATGCCGCTACGGCGCAAGCGACGAGTGGCGGTGCAGTTGGCTCGACTCCGGTGAAGGGCCCGTTCCAGTCGTTCCCGTATTGGGCCGTGTGCTGGCTGCTGTTCTTTTTGCTGATGTTCCTGTTTGGTGCCGGCCCCTTTGCCGCACTGATCTTCTTTACGATTCCCATCTATCACTGGGTGGCACGTGCGCTCGATGGTGATTGGGCGCGCGGGGATATTCAGGTTGGTCCGGCGTCGGTGGCGATCAAGGCCCAGGGGAAGGATGCTTCTGCGGAACCTGATGCTGACGTGGCTACCACGACCACCGCTGAGCCATGTGCCAAAGAGGGTGACGAATGATGAAGCTTTCGCATGAATCCAAGGTACGCCTGGGTGTTGGCATCGGAGCGTTTGTGCTCATTGTTGGGCTTGTCTTTGGCGTTTCGCGGACATTGATTCATTTTGATGGCCCGTGGGATCTCGACGATGCTGTATCCGGCCTGTCTGGTATGGACGATGTGGTGGACGAGGGCGATGTTTTTGATGACGGTATTTACTCCGCTCAGTCTCAAAAGCTTTCGAGTGAAACCTTCGATGCCGACTCATTCCAGTCCCTTGACCTGGATGTGACGTCGGGTACGGTCGATATTAAGTACGTTTCCGATGGACCGGTGCGTGTCATCGAGAGTGGTCGCGTTGCAAAAGGAGTAACTGCTTACGATGCTGCCACGCAAAATCTGGCCGAGATTAGGGGCTCTACGCTCAAGATTAACCAGTTCGACTGCGATGACGAGCGCGCCATTGACCGCACGGTTACCGTCGAACTGCCGCGCGAAGTTGCCGATAACATGGTGGGTATTACAGCGAATGTAAGATCGGGTGACCTGACGGTCGCGGGCATTGCGTGTCATGACCTCAACCTGACTTTGGACTCTGGAGACGTTGAGTTTACGGGCACCGTGACCGATACCCTGAATGCCGAGGTCGGTTCGGGCGATGTTACGTTCGAGCTCTACCAGGCCCCCGCGAAGTCGATGGACGTGAGTGTGGGCTCGGGCGATGTGGAGATGACGGTTCCGAACTCGACGGGCTTTAAGGCGAGCCTCACCTTGGGCAGCGGCGACTTCGAGAGCGATTTCCTTCCGCTTGGCTACGACGGCGAGACCATTTTGAATCTTGAATTCGATAACGGCGATAAGTCTGCTACGTATCGTTTTGAGGTCGGTTCGGGCGACATGTCGTTTGATCCGGAGTGACATGCGGTTTTCGGAGATTGGTACATATAGGCATGCTCTTTGATGGAGGCGTCGGAGCCGTGACGGGCTTCGGCGCCTTTGCCTTTACAATGGGGACATGGAACAGATTATCTTGAACATACTCGAGGCTCTGCGTCGCGACGAGACCGTGGACGACAAGGCGCTCGTCAAACTGATACATGCCGAGGCGCGCCGTGAGGGCGCCGACAAACGCGATTTGGCCAAGCGCCGTCTGCTGCCGTTCTACCAGCGGGTTAAACGCGAGGAGCCGGCTCGGTGGGCTGCGTGGAATGTCGATTCCGATCTGGAACGTCAACTGCTGCAGGCGCTGCGTATGAAGCCGCGCCGCACGGCTTCGGGCGTGGCGACCATTACCGTCATCACCAAGCCGCTGCCGTGCTCGGGCGATTGTCTGTTTTGCCCCAACGATCTGCGCATGCCCAAAAGCTATCTGCACGCCGAGCCGGCGTGCGCCCGTGCGGAGCAAAATTGCTTTGACCCGTATCTGCAGGTGAGCGCTCGTCTGACCGCGCTTTCGCAGATGGGGCATGCAACCGACAAGATCGAGCTTATCGTTCTTGGTGGTACCTGGAGCGACTATCCACAAGGGTATCAGGCATGGTTTATGTCGGAGCTCTTCCGTGCACTCAATGATGATGCGGTGGCGGGCGTGGCGGCCAACCCCATGTTGGCGCGTCCGGGCATCAGCCGTGCCGAGGCGGGGCGTCTGCTCGATGACGCTCCCGCCGATGCCCTGCCGCCGGTGGTAGTAGAGCGCCGCGAGCGCTATCGGGCCGCCGGCATTGCGACAGACGAGGCTGAGCTTGCTGCCGGCGTTGCCGACGAGCAGGAGCGTGTGGATGCTGCCGTGGGTGGCTATAACCGCGCGGTGCGTCGTCTGTACGGCCCTGGTACGCCGTGGGGCGAAGTTGCCGAGTGGCAAACGACAACGATGGAAGAGCTCGAGCGCCAGCAGCGTATCAACGAGACGGCGAAGCATCGTGTGGTGGGGCTCGTTATCGAGACGCGCCCCGATGCCGTAACGCCGCAGGCCCTCACGCTCATCCGCCGCCTGGGCTGCACCAAGATTCAGATGGGTATCCAGAGTCTCGACCAGCACCTGCTCGATATCAACGAGCGTCGCATTTCGGTGGCTCAGATCGAGCGGGCGTTTTCGCTTGCACGATTGTTTGGCTTTAAGATCCATGCGCATTTTATGCTTAATCTGCTGGGCGCTACGCCCGAGGGGGACAAGCGCGACTACGAGCGCTTTATGACCGAAGGGGCCTTTATGCCCGACGAGGTCAAGGTCTACCCGTGTGCGCTCATCGAGGGCTCGCGTCTGGTGGGCTGCTATGAGCGTGGCGAGTGGCGCCCCTATACCGAGGATGAGCTGCTCGATGTGCTGGCCGATGACATCGTGGTGACGCCGGCGTTCTGCCGCATCAGCCGCATGATTCGCGACTTTAGCTCCGACGATATCATGGTGGGCAACAAGAAGCCCAACCTGCGTCAGCTCGTTGAGAACCGCCTGGCGGCTTGTGGGGAAGGCGCGACGGTGCGCGAGATTCGCTATCGCGAGATCAGCACGGCGGGTGCCGACTTGCATGAGCTGACCCTTGACGAGGAAGTGGCGTACGAGACGCCGGTGACGCGCGAGCGTTTTTTGCAGTGGATGACGCCGCAGGGCAAAATCGCGGGCTTTTTGCGGTTGTCGCTGCCCGACCATTCGTTTGTTGCCGCGCATGCGGATGAGTTGCCGACGACGCCGGACGAGGCGATGATTCGCGAGGTGCACGTGTATGGCATGGCGGCGCGCGTGGGGGATCAAGGCCAGGCGGCGCAGCATCACGGGTTGGGGCGTTTGCTCGTTGAGCGTGCGTGCGAGATTGCCCGGGATGCGGGTTATGCGCGCATCAACGTGATTAGCGCGATCGGTACGCGCGAGTACTATCGCCATCTTGGATTTTATGACCATGGCCTTTATCTGCAAAAGGAGCTCTAGATGAACAAGCCGAGTGTTTCTGCCGGCGTCGTTGCCGGCGTTGCTCTGGGAGCCGCGGCGCTTGGTGCGGCCGCCGTCGCTGTTCGTGCTGCCTGTCTGCAGGTTGCGCGAACCCGCAATGGGTTGGCGCGTGTGAAACGCGTGCACGATGAGGGCGGCGATGAGATTCGCGTGCTCGTGCAGGGCGGCGTCTACCAAAGCGCAAGTTACGTTGGCGAGCGTTGGGCAGAGCCCGTCTTTGCGTACTATCGTGCGTTTGACGACGTGTTTGAGTCCGAGGATGCGATGCGCGACGCTTATGGTCACGGCATCGACCGTATGCTTATGCTGGGTGGCGGTGGGTTTGCCTATCCCAAGTTCGCGCTGATGTCGCACGAGAGCTTGCGCATGGACGTCATTGAGTACGATGCCGAGGTTACGCGCCTGGCGTGCCGCTGGTTCTACCTAGACGAGCTGGAGCGCGCGGCGGGCGATCGCCTGCGGGTGATAACCGCTGAGGCTCGCTCGTATTTGGGTGTGACGAGCGTGGGCCATCGTCGCTACGACGTGGTCGTGAGCGATTGCTTTGGCGGTGCCGAGCCCGTGCGCGGGCTGGCGACCGTTGAGGCGCTGCGCCTGGTGCGGGGCAGCCTGAACCCCGGGGGTATCTACGTGGCCAATATCGTGAGCGCAAACGAGGGGAGCGATGTGACGTTCCTGCGCGACTGTGCCGCCACGGCGCTTGAGGTGTTCGACCATGCTTGGGTGGTCCCCTGTGGCGATGCAGAGTTCGGCGGCGAGGAGAATTATCTGCTCATCGCCAGCGACGGCGACTACGCCTTTGCCGAAGCTGTACCCTTCGACACCGACTTCCTCGGCACCATCCTTCACGACAAGTAAGTCTCCCCGTCCCAAAAAGGACTGGCCTTAGGCGTGGTCGCGCCAGCTGAGGACGCGCTGTTTCATAACCTCGATGTCGAGCACGCCTTCGGCGAAGCCTTTGCGCACGAGCTCCTCGGGAACGTACTCGTCGTAGCGATTAAAATAAGGCACCTCGCCGGGATAGACGAGCTCGGTGGGATCGAAGTCCTTTTCGGCCTCGGCTGCGAGTACCTCAAAGAACGTCTCCTCGTCGGCCTTCATCTTAAACTGCATAAAGTACGGGCGTGAAGGGTCGAGTCCGCGAAGGCCCAGCTCCGCGGCACATTTAATCTTGAGCATACGTTCGAGCGCCAGAAAGGCGTAGCTGCCCAACCAGGGGAAAAGCACCCAGGTGTCGCCACCCAGGTTGATGAGCGGCTTAGTTCCCGCACCCGAAATCTCGGCCGTATGGCGAGCCTGCGCTAAGCGGGCCCGTGCGTTACCCATGAGGTACGGATATGTCGCGTGCTCGTTGAGCGCCTTGCGCATGCGCTCGAGTACGTGTGTATTGATGTCGCCGGGGCAGTCGCCAAAGTAGGCCGGCACCCGGCCCTTGACCTGCGTGGCAAAGACAGTGTGGCGCTTCCAGTCCACTTCCTCGACAATCCAGCAATGGCCTGCGATGGCGATGCGCTCACCGGGCGGTGGGGGATTGACGATTGTGCCCAGCTCGGCCGACTCGCTGCGGACGGTGAACTCCTCGTTTTCCTGGAACACGGCGTAGAACTTAAAGTTGTTAATGATGCGTTCGCCCGCGAGGCCCACAATGAGCCCACCGCCCTCGGTGACCTGGATATGGTCGATCTTGATGAGATGGCGCAGCAGCACGCGATAGTCATCGGCCGAGACGTGATGGAAATAACTGAGCGTGAGCACGCGCTGGGCAAGTTCGGCCGGCGTGAGCTCTCCGGTACTGGCAAGCGTCGACATGGTCTGGTGGTAGAGCAGACTGTAGGGGAGTCGATCGAGCTCGGGCGGCTCGACCCATTTTTCCTCGCGATAGAGTTGTACGAGCGCGATGCCTTGCAGGAGCTTCCACGGAATGGTCTCGGGCATCATCGTGCGCGGCTCGGGCTCTTCCTCGCGCATGACAAACCACATCTCGGGCGGAAGATCGCGGCGTCCCGTGCGGCCCATTCGCTGCAAAAAGGAGCTGACGGTAAATGGCGCATCGATCTGAAACGCACGCTCCAGGCGGCCGATATCGATACCGAGCTCCAGCGTAGAGGTGGTGACGGTCGTTTGTGCCTGTTCCTCGTCGCGCATGAGCTCTTCTGCCGTCTCGCGTAGCGATGCCGAAAGATTACCATGGTGGATGAGAAAGCGGTCGGGCTCGTGTCGGCTCTCGCAGTAGCTGCGCAGCATGGAGCATACGGCCTCTGCCTCTTCGCGCGAGTTGGCAAAGACCAGGCACTTGCGGCCGCGGGTGTGTTCGAAGATATAGCCCATGCCGGGGTCGGCGTTGTCTGGTGCTGTGTCGGTGGGGTTGAGAAGCGCCTGCTCGGTCGCTCGTGGGATGTCGACTTCGCCCTCGGGGGCCGAGGAAGTTTGGCGGTCCTTGGGAGCGGCCTTGCCCCGTGCCCGCTCACGACGTTGACGGCGCTCCTCTTGTGTGAGCTGTCCGCTGTGACGCATGTCTTGGGCGCCGGCGGGCAGTGCCGCGGATGCCGCCGCCTCGATGCGCTCGCACGCAAGCACTTCGGCTTCCTGCGGACCTGTGCCCATGAATCCCCGCTGCTGCGCCTGGGGGCCCGAGTTGTAGAAGTGCTCCATGGAGATACGCCATACGCGGCGCGGTTCTTCAAAGCGGGGGATAACGCAGTCGCGCCCCGTTCCCTGTGAGAGAAAGGCGCCCGTGCGCTCGGGGTCGCCGATTGTGGCCGAAAGGCCAATGCGGCGAGGCTGCACGCCGGCCATGCGCGAGAGTCGCTCGATAAGGCAGAGCGTCTGTCCGCCACGGTCGCCGCGCATGAGCGAGTGGACCTCATCGATGACCACGTAGCGCAGGTCGCAAAACATGCGCGGAATCGCCATGTGCTTATGGATTAAGAGCGCCTCGAGTGACTCGGGCGTAATCTGCAAGATGCCGCTCGGTTTTTTGATGAGCTTAGCCCTGTGCGACTGCGAGACATCGCCATGCCAGTGCCAGACAGGGATATCGGCCTCTTCGCAGAGGTCGTTGAGGCGGACGAACTGATCATTGATGAGCGCTTTGAGGGGGCCGATGTAGAGGGCGCCCACGCTCGCGGGCGGGTTCTCCCAAAACTCGGTCAGGATGGGAAAGAAGGCTGCCTCGGTTTTGCCGGAAGCCGTGGATGCCGTCAAGAGCACATTATCTTGTGTGTTAAAGATGGCATCAGCTGCTGCAACCTGGATAGAGCGTAGACTCTCCCAATCGTGGGAGTAGATGAAGTCTTGGATAAACGGAGCATATCGGTCAAAGGCGTTCACGGGACCTCCCCTCAAATATGAACTTCTCAACGCGGCTGGCAATGGTTTGCTGCATTACTGCCTCAGCGTTTGCCCAGATAAAACCTGCCAAAATAAACCTGTCCCTTTTTGGCAGGTTAGATGGTGAATTCGGCGAAGTTGCGGTCGCCGCCTGCGGTGCCGGCGTCGCCTGTTGCGGCCGCCGGCGCCAACGCGTCGCCGCCGACGCTTTGCAGCAGCTCGGCCACATTTGCATCGGGGTTCTGACACAGGATATCGAGCAGCTCGATAAAGTCACGGATGACCTCACGGGGCGTCAGGTGCGTATCGGCTCCCACGCGGCCGAACTCAATCTTGAGAAAGTCCACCAAGTCATTCTCGGTAAGCGTGGGCGTCCAGCCAAAGTATCCGGCATGGATCTGCATGAGTTTTTCGATCAGCACCAGCAACTCCTCGTAGGTGAGTGGCTGCAGGCGGATGATGGGCGCGAGCATGTCCTTAAGGTCCTCGCGTGCAAAGCGGCCTTGAGCGAGTCGGCTGCGCAGGGCCTCGTAGGAGAACACGCCGCGGCGGCGGTCTTCGATGGAGGTTGGCGTGCCGCCCATGATCATGCCCAGGTACTGCGCCTTGCCCTGGAGCGTGTCGTTGTACATGGTCAGGATCTTCTCGTAGTTGTATTGGCGTGTGATGGCGTTGGGAATCTTATACAGATTCACGAGCTCGTCGATGAGCACCAGCATGCCCTTGTAGCCGCTGCAGACCAAAAAGCGCGCAATGAGCTTAACGTAGTCGTACCAGTCGTCATCGCTGATGATGGTCGAGGAGCCCAGCTCGGCGCGTGCCTCACTCTTGGTGCGGTACTCGCCGCGAATCCATTTGGTCACGCGGCTCATGGTCTCTTCGTCGCCCTCGGATACGGCCGCGCGGTAGCGGCGGAGCATACGGGCGAAGTCGAAGCCGTGGACCATTTCCTCGAGCGGGGCCAGTTGGGCATTGACGGCAGACTCATCGGCATCGGCACACGAGGCGACCCAGCGATCGAGGATTAGGTTGAGCGCACCGCCCTCGGGGCGCGTTTTAGTCGATATGTTGCGGATGAGCTCACGGTAGGTGGCAAGGCCCTGTCCCTGGCCGCCCTGCAGGCGGCGCTCAGGGGATAGGTCGGCATCGGCGACGACGAATCCCTCACCCATGGCGTGCGTGCGGATGGTCTGGAGCAAAAAGCTCTTGCCGGCTCCGTAGCGACCGACCAGAAAGCGGAAGCTCGCGCCGCCGTCGGCGATGAGACTCAGGTCGGTGAGCAGGGCGCGGATCTCTACCTCGCGCCCTACGGTGATGTAGGGAAGGCCGATGCGCGGGACCACGCCGCCCTTGAGCGAGTTGAGAATGACGGCGGCGACGCGCTTGGGCACACGGGGTGCTGCGGATGTGGTATCACTCATGGTCTAGGTATCCTCTCACGTCTGCTTCGTAGTCCTCGATAATGTGCGGTCCTGCCGCGCCAAATTCAATTACGGTGTCACCCACCAGGTCAAAGAGCGCCTCGTTGATGGTATCGACGAGCATATCCTCGCTCTTGCCCGACTGTGCCACCGCCGATGCCGTCTGCGCTGCGTTTTGCTCGAGTAGTGCTCGAAGATAGGCGTCTGCGGCGGAATCGAGTGCGGACGCGGTGTCGGCGGGCGTGGGCGCTGGTGCGAGGAGCGGGGCTACGACGCCAAACTGCTCGGTGGAGATGGTCGGCTCGCTAGCCTCGTCCTGCTGCATGGTCGTCGCGACTGGTTCGGCGATCGTGTCGGCCACGGGCTCGGCTTCCCGTCGCTCGGCAACTGCCACCTCGGTATCCGCAAGCGTGCCGTCCTCGCGCTCCTCGTCGATCAAAAGCGCCTCGCGCGTTTGTGCGGCGGCGCTCCGAATGTGCCCCAGCTGGCTCAGGTCGATATCGATCTTGACGGGCTGATGCGCGGCATCCCATGAAAGCCATGCCGTGATCTCGTCATCGATAATCTTAGCCAGATATTTGGGAACCTTTTCTTCCTTAAGGGGATGGCCGGGATCCAGTGCCAAGCGCAGGCGCTGATCACAAGCGCGCATCATCTCACCGAGCTTGCTGCTTTTTTGTCTGCTGCCGTGGATGCGCATACATTCCCAAAAGCCATTTTGGCAGCGGTAGATGTGAATGGGGTCTAGGCGATATTCGCAGTCCTCGTGGCGCTCGGGCGCAAAGAACACGGCCGAGGCAAACATGGTGTAGGGCATGGCCGTCTCCTCCCCAAACAAGCTCGCTACGATGCCGGTCTTTCGGTGCGTGTCATAGTAGCGAGCCATGCGGACATACACGGCGCATGCCACGTGGCGCAGGTCGCGATGGTGGGAACGGTCGAGCCGTGAGTTATTCAGGTTGTACGTCGAGAGTGCGTCGATGGCAGCCATGAGCCGCTCCTCATGCGCCTCATCGGGCGGAAGGGGAAGCGTGGGCTCGGAGGTCTTGCGACGCGCGGGCGGCAGGTCCGACGGCGCCGGCGCGGGTACAAGGTCTCGCGCTGCGCGCCGCAGCTCGATAAGGGCGTTATCGAACATGACGGTTTTAGAGTCGCGAAGCAGCTTGGGGTCGAGCCCATGGAATACGGCGTAATCCTGCAACCACACGCGTGCAAACCGATCGATGCCGGGCTCGAAGGCGCGATAGGCATCCCAAAAGGCCTTGATTTTAATAAAACCATCGAGTGGGTCATCTACGCCAATGCCGCAGATCAGCTCATAGAGATACAGGAATGCAAAGGACGTAGACGTTTCCTCGACGGTTCCGCGGCGCACTTGGGCGCGCCAAGTAAAATAGCCGCGTAGTTGCCGATCGCTCATGGCGTTGTAGGTGGGAAAGTACGACTTGAATGTGCCGTTGTAGGGGCAGTCGTCCTCAAAGTCGGCCATCAGCAGGCCTTGGCGGTAGAAAAGCTCGGCTTCCGAAAGCCAACGTCCCGCGCCGCCCTTGGGGTCATCCTGCCAGCGCGATATCTCGCGCATCTTGCGGTACTGGTCGGGAAGGAAATTCTGCATCTGACGACCGGTTTTGAGAATCGGCTCGTCAGCATAGACTTCGTTTGAGAAGCGAGCAGACTGATGGGTCCGGGCCTCGGCCATAATGCGCTCGATGAGCATCTTGATGTCCTGGTCGGCCACCGTCTCTCCTCTCCTAACGCAGCTTCGGTGACCTCATATCATAGCACAGCATCAAACAGGTGTTCGAGATACCGCTACGTAGATAGATTTAGAACAGGAGGGCGTAGATGACGGCTATGACAACGGAGGGGAGCATATTGGCCGTGCGGAAGGTCTGAGGACGGATGAGGTTGACGCCGACGCAGAAGATGAGCATAGAGCCCACGAGCGATAGGCTGTCGAGGGCGGCGGTGGTCATGATGGGGGAGAGCGCTCCGGCAAAGAGCGTAATCGTTCCCTGAAATACGGCAACGGGCAGGGCGGAGAAGATGCAGCCGCGGCCGAGCGAAGCCGTCATGGTGCAGACGATGATGCAGTCCAACGCGCCCTTGAGGGCGAGCGTGGACCAGTCGCCGAGCAAGCCGTCTTGGATTGATCCCACGATAGCCATGGCACCGATGCAGACGGTCAGCGATGTCGAGACAAAGGCATTGGTGAACTCGTTGTCTCCCTCGCTGCCGGTTTTGCGCTTGAGCCATTCGCCCAGGTTTTCGATGCCGGCTTCCAGGTTAATGACCTCGCCGATGAGCGAGCCGAGGGCAAACGAGACGATGAGCATGGTGGTGCCGGTGGTCGCCAGCGTTTTCCCGTCAACGACGAGCATCTTTTGCATGGTGCCACCCAGTCCGATAAACAAAACGCACAGTCCTGACGCTTT
>CABSMV010000041.1 GCA_902478935.1 uncultured Collinsella sp.
TGCACTTTGCCCTCGCCGGCAACCAAAACTGCGGCAAGACCACGTTATTCAACCAGCTGACGGGCTCCAACCAGCACGTCGGTAACTTTCCCGGCGTGACGGTCGACCGCAAAGATGGCACCATCCGTAACCATCCCGAGGCGAGCGTTACCGACCTGCCCGGCATTTACTCCCTGTCGCCGTACACAGGCGAGGAGGTCGTGAGCCGTCAGTTCATCCTCGACGAGCGTCCGGACGCCATCATCGACATCATTGACGCCACCAACATCGAGCGCAACCTGTACCTGACACTGCAGCTCATGGAGCTTGACCGTCCTATGGTCATCGCGCTCAACATGATGGACGAGGTGACCGCCAACGGCGGCGCCGTAGACGTCAACTTGCTCGAGAGCCTGTTGGGCGTGCCCGTTGTCCCCATTAGCGCTGCCCGCAACGAGGGCATCGGCGAGCTGGTGGACCACGCCCTGCACGTGGCGCGGTTCCGCGAGCGCCCTGGTCGCCTGGACTTTTGCGCGCCCGACGGTCCGGACGGCGGTGCGCTGCATCGCTGCATCCACGGTATTGCTAACCTGATCGAGGACCATGCCGTGACGGCGCACATCCCGGTGCGCTTTGCGGCGACCAAGCTGGTCGAGGGCGATGAGCTGGTAACCGAGGCGCTTCACCTGGATCGCAATGAGCTCGACGCTATCGAGCACATCATCACCCAGATGGAGGGCGAGGCCGGCACCGACCGCCTATCTGCGCTGGCCGATATGCGTTTTAGCTTTATCGGCGACGTGTGCGGGCGTTGCGTCGTCAAGCCGCACGAGAGCCGCGAGCACGTGCGCTCCGTCAAGATTGACCGCATCCTGACAGGTCGTTACACAGCCATTCCGGCGTTTCTGGTGATCATGGGCCTCGTCTTTTGGCTGACGTTTGGCGTGATCGGCGCGGCGTTGCAGGGACTCATGGAGGACGGTATCGCTGCCATCATCGCCTCGGCCGATGCGGGCCTCAGGGCGTTCGGTACCAACGACGTGGTGCGCTCGCTGGCTGTCGACGGCGTGCTTACGGGCGTGGGCAGTGTGCTGACCTTCCTGCCGATTATCGTCGTGCTCTTTTTGTTCCTCTCCATTCTGGAAGACTCCGGATACATGGCGCGCGTGGCCTTTGTCATGGATAAGGTGTTGCGTCGCTTTGGCCTGTCGGGCCGCAGTTTCGTGCCCATGCTCGTCGGTTTTGGCTGCACCGTGCCGGCTATCATGTCGACCCGTACGCTCCCATCCGAGCACGACCGCAAGATGACGGTCATGCTCACGCCGTTTATGAGCTGCTCAGCCAAGCTGCCGGTTTACGGCTTGCTGTGCGGGGCGTTTTTCCCGCAGGCGACGGTTCCCGCCATGGTCTCGCTCTATCTGATCGGTATCGTGGTCGGCTGCGTCGCGGCTTTGGTGCTCAACCGCACGGCATTTAAGGGCGACCCGGTGCCGTTTATCATGGAGCTCCCCAATTACCGCCTGCCGAGCGTCAAGACGACGGTGATGCTGGCATGGGATAAGGCCAAGGACTTCATCACCAAGGCCTTTACCATCATCTTTGCCGCGACCGTGGTCATCTGGTTCCTTCAGACGTTCGACATCCGCTTTAACGTGGTCGCCGACCAGTCGCAAAGCCTGCTTGCCGGTCTGGGTAGCATCATCGCGCCGGTGTTGGCCCCGCTCGGCTTTGGCGACTGGCGCGCCTCGACGGCGCTCGTCACGGGGCTCATTGCCAAGGAGAGCGTCATCTCGACGCTCACGGTGCTTTTGGGCGCAACGTCGCCCGCGGCGCTGTCGACCATGTTTTCGCCGTTTACCGCCTACGTGTTCTTGGTCTTTACGTTGCTGTACCCGCCTTGTGTGGCGGCAATCGGCGCCGTCAAGAGCGAGTTGGGCGCGCGCTATGCCGTGGCCGTATTCGCGTTTCAGGTCGCCGTTGCCTGGATCGTGGCGTTTGTCGTGCATTCGGCGGGCATATTGCTGGGGTTGGCTTAGGGGCGCGTTGATGCTCCGCGCTTTTGGGCGAGCAACAATTCAACAAATATGAGCCAAAATACCGGTAATTGTCGGCCTGCGGGGACTGTCCTACGCTGCAGGTTGCCGTTCGCTGCCTATTTGCTGCCGTTTACGGATTCGTAAATACTTGCAATCGTCGGTCGATTTAACCGCATTACGCGATGCCGATGCACATTTTTTGTGCCCCTTTCTACAATCACTCTGTGTCTATTGCCGAACATGTCTTCCGTTTCGCCTGTGTGGGGACGTGGGGTGCAATAGTCGTTTGTAGAGGCTCATTGAGGAGGGAATTGATGAAAGAAAAATTCCAATCGTTCGGAAAGGCAATGCTCGTTCCGATTACGCTCATTGCCATTTCCGGTCTCTTTTTGGGTATCGGTAGCGTTTTTACGACCGAACTGACCCTTGTGTCCCTTGGCGTTAATTGGGACTGGTATGCCGCTTCGCCGCTCTTTACGTTCTTCTCGGTATTTAAGGGTCTCGGCGAGGTAATCATTGGAAACCTCGGTGTTTTGTTTGCCGTCGGCTGCGCCTTCTCCTTGTCTCGCAAAGAGAAGGGCTGGGCTGCCTTTTCTGCCCTTGTCTGCTATCTCACCATGCTCAAGACGGTTGAGATTCTGCTTGGAGCAGCTGGCTTGGCTGCCGACAATACAACGGTGGAAGCTCTTCAGAAGGTCGGCCTTACGTCCATTCAGGCGAGTGAGCAGTCCGCACTCTACACTACCTCGCTCGGCTTTTTTGGCTACAGCTCTGGTGTCTTTGGCGGCATTATCGTGGGCTGCCTGGTCGCCTGGATCACCGGCCGTTTTTACAAGACCAAGCTTCCAACGGCGCTGGCGTTTTTTGCGGGCAGTCGAACGGTCCCCATTGTATCGCTGGTCGCCGGTGGCATCCTGGGCGGCATCATGTACTTCGTCTGGCCCGTCATCGGTGGATGCTTCTCGGGTATTGCGACGTTCGTGAAAGGCTCCGGTCTGGTCGGTACGTTTGTCTATCGCTGGGTGCTCGAGAGCCTTGTGCCGTTTGGCTTGCATCCGCTGCTCGAGACGCCCATGTATTGGACTGAGCTTGGCGGCTCCATGGTCGTCGATGGAACGCGCGTGGTGGGCAATAGCGCCATTCAGCTTGCACAGCTCGCTTCTCCCAGCAGTGACAAGCTCTTGGTTAGGGCCTTCATGGCTGGCTATGGCATTAACGATTACGCGTTGTTCCCTGGCATCGCCCTTGCTATGTGGTCTTGTGCCAAGCCCCAGAACCGCAAGAAGGTTGCTGGTCTTTTAATCCCCACAGTGATTTCGACTGTTTTCTTTGGCGTTACGGAGCCTATTCTCTTTACGTTCCTGTTTGCCGCCCCCTGGCTCTACTTTGGCGTTTACGCTCCGCTTTCCGGACTGGGTGAAGTTCTCTCGGAGGCAATGGGCGTTTCGGTGTACCAGGGAAATATCAAGGACCTGATCCCATTCTTATTCCGCCCCGAGAAGCTTAATCTGCTTCCGTACCTTATCCTGCTCCCCGCCTTTTTCCTGGCAGCTTTCTTCCTCTTCCGGTTCTTTATTACTAAGTTCGATATCAAGACGCCCGGTCGAGACGATGGTGACGATATTGAGTTGATCAACAGCAGAGCCGAGTTCGAGGCAAAGGCCGCTGAGGCAAAGGGCGAGTCTGATGGCACTCCCGAGAAGGCAGTCCAGGGCCGTGCGACCAAGGACAGCGCGCTTGCTGTTGGCATTGTCGAAGCGCTTGGTGGAGCTGACAACATTGATGATCTTGACAACTGCATCTCACGTCTTCGCGTGATTGTCAAGGATGGTTCTAAGGTTGCAGACGACGAGGTGTTCACCAAGAATCTTGAAGCTATGGGCGTTATCCGCCTGAGCGACAAGGCAATCCAGGTCATTTACGGTCCTCGTGTCGGCGAAGTCGCTTCTGAGGTGCACGAAGTTCTCGGTGACGAGTAAAACGCGCAAGTGGCTTTCAATTGCATAGCGCAATTCCAGGGCTTGGCTTCCTATCGCATGATTTAGGGGGCCAGGCCTTCTTGTTTTAGATTGTCAAGGCAGATACTCAATAGTTCTTCGAATGCGAGAATACAACTTCCGGTAAAGCAGTTAGGCTTAACGTTCTTAAGATCCATTGGGTGATCGTCATGTATCGTAAAGATCGCGTCTGCCGTCTTGGCGAGCTCGCTGTCTTCGTTGCCGGTAAACGCGAGGGTCGTAATGCCCGCGTCGTGGCATGCCCTTGCGGTTTCCAGGATGGCTTCTGTCTGGCCCGATTTGGATATGAGCATCATGCAGCTGAGCGTATTTCGGTTGGATTCGACAAACTGATCGGTTTCTAGGAAGTCCTGTATGACGGCCAAAAAGCCAAGTCCAACGAGCTTAGTCGCCATGTACTGCGCAACGATGCGTGAGAAGCCCTCTCCGTTTACTCCGATCATTCTGTTGCGATGCAGTGCGGCGATGAATACGTCTACATCTCCGGTGTGACATACGAAGTGGACGCTACTGTCTTTGAGTGATTGATTCATTTCGCGGGAGACATGCTGAAGGTGCTTGAGATCGTACATCATTTCGCGGTAGCCACGGTAGCCGAGCTTTTTCGAAAGCCTAATGACTGTCGTCATGCTGGTAAAGCATGCCATGGCGACGGGTTTTATGCCAATATCATCGAGGGTGTCGATATTGTTGAGTAGGTATTCGAGTACGCTTTGCTCGGTTTCGGATAGCTTTGCGGCTGAGTAGAGCTTGGAAATCTGCTTTTTATCAACCATCGGTGCTTCCTTCCCGCCGGACGTGTGTGGCCGCTTCCGTTGCGTAAATAATAACTCCTTGGGGAATTCCTTTCCCGCCTTGCAACCGGGGCGGGAAGCGGCCCTCCATGCTGGATACAATATCCAAACACAGGCGAACCATGCAATATTGAATGTGCTAATTGGGGGTTTCGATATGAAACTTACGGTCATAGGTGGCGGTGGCGTCCGCTCCATGTTTTTGGCAAAGAGCATAGCCCAGCAGGCGTCATCGCTTGGAATCGACGAACTTGTGTTTATGGACAATGATCCCGAGAAGCTGCGCATCTACGGTGGCCTTGCCGCCCATATCTCGGGCATGCTTTGCCCCACGCTTAATTTTTCACTGACGGGCGATGCAGTCGAGGCCGTTAAGGACGCCGATTACGTGATCACGACGATTCGCGTCGGTGGGGACCATATGCGCGTTCGCGATGAGCGCATTGCTCTTTCGCATGGGGTTCTTGGCCAAGAGACGACTGGCGCAGCCGGCGTGTCTTTTGCCATGCGCTCCGTCCCTGCGCTTGCTTCGTATTGCGAGTTAATCAAGAAGTACGCAAAGCCGGACGTCAAGGTGTTTAACTTTACTAATCCCGCTGGCGTCGTATCTCAGGCCCTACGCGATATGGGCTATGATTTTACTTATGGCATTTGCGATGCCCCCTCGGGCATGTTGCATCAGTTTGCCGAGTATAAAGGCGTTGATCCCGCATCGGTTCAGGGCGAGTGCTATGGACTCAACCACCTCTCGTTCTTCCGCAATGTGACGGTTGACGGCGAGGACATCATGTCCGACTTGATCCACGACGACGGGGCATATGCTCATACAGATCTTAGGTTCTTCGAGAAGGACCTCGTCCTAAATCGCGGATGCGTGCCAAATGAGTACCTATACTATTTCTACTATCGCGAGCGCGCCGTTGCCAACGTTCTCTCTTCGCCCCAGACGCGCGGCGAACTAATCGAAGAAATTAATCGAGAAATGACGAGCGAGCTTGCATCTATCGATATTGAGAACGACTTCGAAAAAGGCCTCGCGTGCTTTGAGAAGTGGTACGGAATGCGCGAAAACAACTACATGGCGGCCGAGACGGGTATTCATCGCGACAAGCCGTGGACGTTTGACGTGTACGGCAAAGATGCTGGCGGATATGCAGGTGTCGCGCTCCGCTTCATGGATATTGCTCGCTCTGGCAAGACGCAGCAGATGATCCTGTGCACCCCCAACAATGGCGCCATCCCCGGCCTTCTCGATACAGATGTCATTGAGTCAACGTGCGATATCTCCACCGATGGCTGCGTGCCGCATCGCGTCGAAGCCGATTCTGTGCCCGCGGGAAACCTCGAATTGATTCGTCGCGTCAAGTACTACGAGCGCACCGTGGCGCGTGGCATCGTTAACCGATCGAAGCGCGACATTGTCGAGAGCCTCGCGATGCACCCGCTCGTTAATTCGTACTCCTTGGCGAAAGATATCGCCGCGCAGTACTTTGAGCTTAACCGCGACTACATCGACGGCTGGACAGACTAGTCTGGACGTTAAAACTAGAAATTATGGATGGGCGGACCGGCGTTTATATTGGCGCCCGTTCGCCCTGCTTAGTAAGAAAACGGGTATAGAGTGAACTTGCGAGAGAACTTCAATGTCTTTCTGGAATCGGGCGATCGGGCGAAGGAATGCCGGAGTGGCTGCACGATGGCGTTATATATCCCCTTGTTTGTTATGAGCGCGCTTCAAATTGGTGTATCAAACGTTGCAACTGAGCTCGCCTATATCAATCCGTCCATTACGCTTATTTGCACTGTGGTCGCGGCCTTTTTAAACCTGCTTCTATCGAATGTGGCTTTTTCATTATTTGCCGTCGACCGGTCCAAAGAGACGGTGCAACCTGCTCGAACCCCTCCGGTTTATCTCTTGGCCTCGACGGTTCCCCTCCAGATTTCTGGGGCGCTGCTAATTTATTTGGTTCACTTGATTTTATCGGCAATTGTAGTCTTTGCCTCGCTTGCGAGCAGTCAGCTCGGGGTGTTGTGCTCGCTTGTGGTGGCAGTAATCGTGACGCTTCTTTCCGCGTCGTTCGTATTCGTGTTAATTGAAGATGCGGACGTGGAGCAGAGGGGACTACGAGGCATTCGGTTTGCACCACGCTACATCATGCGTTCGGTCACGGTGCTTCGTTCCTCCTGGAGAGAAATCGCGCGTCCCGCAACGCTGCTGGTGGCATGGAACCTGGTTGCAAGTTGCGCTATCCAGGTTCTTGTTGGATGGGTAGTTTCGAGTGCGGCGCTGCCGTCGGCACTTTCAGTGACGGCGCTTGTGCATGAGGGACTTTATTATGGGGCGTTTGCTTATATGCTGCTTTTGCTAGTTCATTGTGCGGTTGCGAGTTGGCTCGAAATTGACGTGCTCATGGGGGTGTCCTTGTGCGTATCCGAGCAGGCGCGATAGCCCGAAGATGAAGCCGCGTTTTCGACATTGAGTTCCTGCGTACCTTGCTTTCTAAGCAGAATTGGCGCGCCGTCTGTTAACAATCGTTTTCCAAGAATCTTTTTGTTGCTCATTTTATAGACTTCTCATTGCTATAATCGCCCATCGCTCAAGATAATCGGAGAGGTTTTCCTATATGGCTCAAACAAAGCAAGACGGCATCACGCTCAAGCAGTGGCTCCCACTCGTCGGGCTCACCTGCTGTGCGTTCGTGTTCAACACGTCGGAGTTTATGCCCATCGGCCTTTTGACTGATATCGCCGCGTCGTTCTCGCTTACCGAGGCCCAAGCGGGCATCATGATCTCGGTCTATGCCTGGGGCGTCATGCTGCTGTCGCTGCCGCTCATGGTGTTCGCCTCGCGCTTTGAGTTCAAGCGGATGCTGCTGGGCGTGCTGGCCGTGTTCTCGCTCGGTCAGTTCCTGTCCGCTGTGGCGCCGGCCTATCCCATCCTGGTCTGCGCGCGCCTGGTGGTCGCTTGCGCACATGCCGTGTTCTGGTCAGTCGCCTCGATTATGGCCTCGCGCCTGGTCGACACTCGCCACGGCGCGCTCGCCATCAGCATGATCGCTACGGGCTCGTCCATCGCGCAGATCTTTGGCCTGCCGCTCGGTCGCGCCATTGGCTTGGCCGTGGGCTGGCGCATGACGTTTGCCGTGGTCGGGGGCCTCTCAGCCATCGCGGTCGTCTACCAGGCAGCGGTGTTCCCGGCCATGCCGGCGGGTGAGCGCTTTACCGTCAAACAGCTGCCCGAGCTGCTCAAGAACCCGCTCCTCATCGCGCTCTACGCAGTCACGGTCTTCATGGCGACCGGCTATTACGCAAGCTACAGCTATATCGAGCCCTTCCTGGCGCAGGTCGCGCACGTCGATGCGGGCGCCATCACCATGACGCTGACGGCGTTTGGCTGTTCCGGCTTGGTGGGCAGCTGGCTGTTCAGCCGCCTGTTCGACGGGCACCGTTTTCCGTTCCTTGCTATCACGCTCTCCGGCGTGCCGGTGGCCCTGCTGCTCATGGGGCCGGCCGCATCGTCGCTCGTGACAGTGCTTGCCGTCTGCGCACTGTGGGGTTGCTGCGCCACGGCCTTTAACGTGGCGTTTCAGGCCGAGCTCATCAAGCACACGCCGGCAGATTCGTCGGCCGTCGCCATGTCGATCTTCTCGGGCCTGTTTAACCTCGGTATTGGCACGGGCACCGCAATCGGCGGCGCCGTGGTTTCGGGTCCCGGTATCGCTTGGATCGGCTTCGCGGGCGGGGCGATTGCCGTCGTGGGCGTCATCCTCGCCATCACGGTGATGTTCCCAGCCATACGCCGCGCAAAGCCCGTCGCCTAGCCACATCCTCCTCATCAGTTGCGGTGGAATAGTTCCTGTTTAAGGCTTCTGAAGGCCCAGACAGGAACTATTCCACCGCAATTTATTTTGGGGGAGAGGATACAAGCTGGGCATACAATGGATGTCGTTGTGTTGAGCTTACCGGGAGGCTGTTATGTGGGCATACGAGACGACGTTCTATCAGATCTATCCGCTGGGCTTTTGCGGGGCTCCGCGCGAAAACGCCGCGCCCGTTGCCGAGGATGAGCTCGCCCAGGCTGCCAACGCCGCGCCCAACCCCGATGCTCCTATCATGAAGATTGCCCAATGGGCCGACTGCCTGCAAAAACTCGGCGTTGGCGCTGTGCTCATCAACCCGCCGCTCGAGTCCGATAGTCACGGCTACGACACGCGCAGCCTGCGCCATATAGACCGTCGCCTGGGCGGGGATGCCGACTTTGCCGCCGTATGCGACACGCTGCACGCCCATGGCATCCGCGTGGTGCTCGATGCCGTCTTCAACCACGTCGGTCGCGGCTTTTGGGCCTTCCGCGATGTGCAGGAGCGCAAGTGGGATTCGCCGTACAAGGATTGGTTTCACATCAGTTTTGACGGCGACTCCTGCTATGGCGACGGCTTTTGGTACGAGGGCTGGGAGGGTCATTTTGAGCTTGTGAAGCTCAACCTGCAAAATCCCGCTGTGGTCGATTACCTGCTCGAGTCTGTGCGCCGTTGGGCCGACGTCTTTGGCGTCGACGGCCTGCGCCTGGACGTCGCCTACATGCTCGACCGCGACTTTATGCGCCGCCTACACTCCTTTACCCGTGAGCTCAAGCCCGGCTTTGTGCTCATCGGCGAGACGCTCCACGGCGACTACAATCAGATCGTCAACGACGAGATGCTCGACTCGTGCACTAATTACGAGTGCTACAAGGGCCTGTATTCCAGCTTTAACTCGGTCAACATGTTCGAGATCGCCCATTCGCTGCACCGTCAGTTTGGCGGCGACCCTTGGTGCATCTACCGCGGCAAACATCTGCTTTCGTTTGTCGACAACCACGATGTGCCGCGCCTGGCAAGTATCCTCACCGACAAATCCTGCCTGCGTCCCGCCTATGGCATGCTCTTTGGCATGCCGGGCATCCCGTGCGTCTACTATGGCAGCGAGTGGGGAATTGCTGGCGAAAAGGGCGGCCCCGATGGCGACTGGGCGCTGCGACCTGCGCTCAATGAGCCTGCGCCCAACGAGCTGACGGCGTTCATCACGCAGCTTGCGCACCTTCGCTCGGCCGACGACGCGGCTGCCCGTGCTCTCAACTACGGTGCCTATCGCAACGTGGTGATCCAGAACAAGCAGCTGCTGTTCGAGCGCGCCTGCGACGACGCGGCGGTGCTCGTGGCGGTGAATGCCGTGGGTGAGCCTTACACCTTTGGCGCCGGCGAACTCAACGGCTCCTTCGTCGACCTGCTTGCCGACGATGCGCCCACGGTCGAGCTGACGGGTACCCTTGAGCTTGCACCCTACGAGGTGCGCTATCTGTTGAGAGCCTAGCCCATGGCCGTGTCTGACGAGGGCTATCAACATATTGAGCATGGGTTTGAGCCCGTGTTTGACGAGCACTCGCGCGTTTTGGTGCTCGGGTCGTTTCCCTCGGTGCTTTCGCGCGCCAATGCCTTTTATTACGGCAACCCTCAGAATCGCTTTTGGCGTGTGATGGCCACGTGCCTCGGTATGCCTGTGCCGCCCAACGAGGGCGATCCTTTGGCAAGCGGTGAGCCCGCGACGCTCGATGCCTCCATTGCCGCCAAGCGGGCCATGCTGCTGAACGGCGGCGTGGCCCTGTGGGATGTGGTCGAGAGCTGCGACATTAAGGGCTCGAGCGACGCGAGCATCCGCAACGTTGTGCCGGCACATATCGAGCGCATTACCGATGCCGCGCCGATTGAGGTCGTTGCCTGTAACGGCGGCACGGCAGGGCGACTCTACAAACGCTACTTGCAAGATCGGACGGGGCTGCCTGCCATCGTCCTGCCCTCGACAAGTCCCGCCAATGCCGCCTGGCGCCTGGAGCGTCTTGTCGAGCGTTGGCACGAAGCCGTTGACTGGGCTGTTATTTAATTTAGATTTTTGTTTGAGCGTGGGCGCCCAGACGTTTCAGAACGCCTCGCCAGATCGGCGCGGGCACGGCTGGCTCGGCGCAAACCATGCCGTCGGCGTCGACGTTGGCGGCATTGCCGCCGCCAAGTCGCTGTGCATGCTTGACGGAGCAGCCCATGCGCACAGCGCCCACGAGCTTGTCCATCGCTTCCGAAAACGGTCGGCGCAAGAGGCCCATGCGCGGGGAGCGACGAAGCGCTGCGATGCCGCTGCCGGCGCAGATGGCAACGCCGCCACACCACAATTGGTCATGGCGCTCACATGCCTTGTGCAGGCGAACGGCGGTCCCACGCGCCTGCTCAGTGCTCTCTTGTGCGGCTCGAATCGCGGCATAGACGCGCGTTCCCGTACCGCCAAAGCGCTCAAGCGCCTGCTCGATGGCTGTCAACGTCTCATCGTCAGCCACATCTTCAATGGCCAGCACGATGCCATCGGCAACGCTGCCGGCGTCATTTGCCTTCAAGTCGACCGGGCGGGGGAGTGCGGTGCCGGAAAGCTGTGCATAGGCGGCGATGGCATCCTGCAGGTCCCAAAGCAAAAACTCAAGATCGGCGCTATTGGGAACGCTGATATACGCAATGGTTTGCAGCGTTTTTGGTACATCGCCGTGCGCGGTTGTCTCCATGCCGCCTCCTTTCCGGTTGGTTTCCGTTTAGGTTACACCGTCTGACGGCGCCCCGCCGCGCTATCCTAGTGCAACCCTTACGAAAGGAACGCCATGCGTCTGCCCATGAACACCTCGCTTGCCACGCTCAAGCCCTCCGGCATCCGTCGGATCAATGCGCTCGCCGCCCAGCACCCGGAGTGCATCGCGCTCGCGCTCGGCGAGCCCGATTTTCCCACGCCCGATGTGATTAGCGCCGAGGTGACGGCTTCGCTCGACCGCGGCGACACGCACTATCCGCCTAACAACGGTCGCCCCGCCCTGCGTGAGGCGTTGTCTGCCTACATGGGGGACGCGGGCCTTACGTTCTCTGCCGACGAGATCATCCTGACCGACGGCGCGACCGAGGCCCTGTCGGCAACATTCATGGCTATGCTCAACCCCGGCGACGAGGTCATCATCCCCACGCCGGCCTTTGGTCTGTACGAGAGCATTGTCGTGGCCAACCACGCCAAGGCGGTCTTTTTGGATACGGAGTCTGCGCAATTCCAGATTGACGAGGACGCACTTCGTGCTTGCGTGACGCCGGCGACCAAGGCCATCGTCATCTGCACGCCCAACAATCCTACGGGCTGCATTCTCAACGCGGCGTCGCTCGACGCCGTGGCACACGTGGCAGAGCAGGCGGGCATCTACGTAATCTGCGACGATGTATATAACCGCCTGGTCTACGTGGACGGCTACGAGCGATTTGCCCAGCGTCACCCGGAGCTTCGCAATCAGACAGTAGTTATCGAGAGCTTTTCCAAGCCCTGGGCCATGACCGGCTGGCGCTTGGGCTGGCTAGCAGCGGCAACCCCCGTTATCGCCGAGATCGCAAAGGCCCACCAATACTTAGTATCGAGCGCCGTTTCATTTGAGATGGACGCCGCAGCTCGAGCTCTGACCGTCGACCCCACCCCCATGCTCGAAGTCTACCGAGCTCGTCGCAAACGTGTACTCGCAGCCTTAAACGCCATGGGCCTCGACGTAGTGGAACCGGCGGGAGCCTTCTACGCCTTCCCCAGCATCAAACAATACGGCCTAACGAGCGAAGACTTCTGCATCAAAGCCATCAAAGAGGCCAACGTAGCCCTAGTCCCGGGAGACTGTTTCGGCACCGAAGGCCACGTCCGCTTAAGCTACTGCGTCTCCGACAAAAATCTGGACGAAGGTCTCCACCGCCTGTCAACCTTCGTTTCAACCTTATAGCCCAACGGGACGCAACACATCAGCCCACCGACCCAAGCATTATGAGTGGGGGCGTTGCTCAACGGAAAACCGGGCTGCCCCAAAGTCACCGCAGGCCGCGCCGCCGAAGGCCGGGCGCAAGGTTTTCGTAGATTCCGCACGAGCCGGAAAGCACTTAATGTGCTTTCCGAGCGAGCCCAGGACCTGACCGAGCGAAAACCTTGCGCCCGGCCTTCGGCGGCGCGGCCGGATGGTGGAATTGTGTGCAGCCCGGTTTTCCGTTGACCGACGCCGGGGTCCCCGCCATAATACTTTCGGTTCACGCACGAATCCGCTGCCAGAGACAGCCGGTGCGAACGGGCATCGCCCGCGAGCTTAATGGGATATCCCGCCAGCCGAGGTGGTCGAGTAGATATGTCTTCTCGCCCCCGTCGCTCATGCAGCGCGGGGGCTTTCTTTTTGGACATGCCCCCGTCACGTCCTTGTGGCGGACCGTGCCCGGAAAGAATTCGAGGAGGTGTAATTCATGCCCCAGCAGTACAAAATCGACAAGGTTGCAGAGATCGAGTCCCGTATCGCCGAGAACGCCGGTCTGTTCGTCGTCAACTACAACGGTCTGACGGTTAAGCAGGCTCAGGAGCTGCGTCATCAGCTTCGCGAGTGCGGCGCCGAGATGAAGGTCTACAAGAACAACCTGGTCAAGATCGCTCTCAAGAACCAGGAGCAGCCCGAGCTCGACGAGATCCTCGCCGGCCCCGTCGCTTATGTGTTCTACGAGACCGAGCCGGTCGAGGCCGCTAAGACCCTTAAAGACTTCTCCGCTAAGTCCAAGGGCGTCCTTGAGATCAAGGGCGGTATCTCCGACGGCAAGGTCGTTTCCGCTGATGATGTTAAGGCTATCGCCGAGCTGCCCACCAAGGACCAGCTTCTCGGCCAGATCGCCGGTCTCATCTCCGGTTTCGCTCGCGACATCGCTGTCTGCGTCAACGGCGTTTCCTCTGGTCTCGCTCGTTCGATCCAGCAGGTCTCCGAGCAGAAGGCAGCCTAGTCGCTGTTTTCACCCGCGGCGGCAACGCCGCACCCCTGGCGCATTCGCGCCGTGTTTTAACTGATCTCCGTGCACAGACACGGAAACCGAAAGGACTTAGAAATGGCTAAGCTTACCACCGATGAGATCATCGATGCTCTTAAGGAAATGACCCTTCTCGAGGCTTCCGAGCTCGTTAAGGCTATCGAGGACACCTTCGGCGTTTCCGCCGCTGCTCCTGCCGCCGTTGTCGCCGCTCCCGCTGCTGGCGCTGTTGAGGCCGAGGAGAAGACCGAGTTTGACGTCGTGCTCGAGGGCTTCGGCGACAACAAGATCCAGGTCATCAAGGCCGTCCGTGAGCTCACCAACCTTGGCCTGAAGGAGGCCAAGGAGGTCGTCGAGGGCGCTCCCAAGGCTGTTCTCGAGGGTGCCAAGAAGGAGGACGCCGAGGCTGCCAAGGAGAAGCTCGAGGCTGCTGGCGCTGCTGTCACCCTCAAGTAATCAGGCTTTCTCGCCAGATTTCTTTGCAGACGGGGTTCGCATTGCGAACCCCGTCTTTTTCGTTTTGATCCCTCTATTTTGTTGGCTCGGCATACAAATTGCTGCCGCTTGCGGTGCTTTGGCGTTGCTACCGTTGGGCGATAAAATTGCACCATTCGAGCAATAATTTGCGTTGACCTGCTGAAGAATGGCGCTTGCCTACATTAACGTTAATTAACGGCGGTAAGATAAACCGGAATCGCAATTTGGTCTGCGGCCGCCGTGCCGCACGCACAGGGCGCATCCTGCGCCTGCGAAAGGATCCTTGAATAACATGAAGGCAATCATCCCCGCCGCCGGTCTTGGCACGCGTTTTCTGCCTGGCACCAAGTGCACGCCTAAAGAGATGCTGCCGGTGCTCGACAAACCGGTCATCCAGTACGTCGTTGAGGAGGCGCTCGACCCCGATGAGGTCGACGATGCTATTATCGTCACCTCTCCTGGCAAGCCCGAGTTGCTGAGCTACTTCCAGCCCGATCGCTCGCTCGAGAACCTGCTTCGCGAGCGTGGCAAGGACGCCTACGCCGACGCCGTCGCCCATGCTGGTGGTATGCCGGTCGACTTCCGTTATCAGTACGAGCCCAAGGGCCTTGGCCACGCCATTCGCTCTGCCGCCGACGCTGTGGCAGGGGAGAACTTCCTGGTTCTTCTGGGCGATTACGTTGTGCCCAACCGTGACATCTGCGACAAGATGCTTGCCGTCTCCAAGGAACACGGTGGCGCTTCTGTTATCGCCGTTGCCGCGTGCGCTCCCGAGGAGGTCAGCCGCTATGGCGTTATCGCCGGCGATCGCGTGGGCGCTCTCGAGGGCTTCGAGAATGCCGCCGACGACGAGCCCGGTGCCGTTT
>CABSMV010000042.1 GCA_902478935.1 uncultured Collinsella sp.
GGTGACGGTACCGCCCACCGCGACGAGGCGCTCGGCGCGCTCAAAGTCGACAGGCAGGCCCTCAAAATAGGCGGAGAACTGCTCGCCCGCCCACGCGGCGGCAACCGCAAGCTCATTCGTTGACGGCGGCAGCGCAGAGAAAAACCGCTCCGTCACGCGACGGCAACCGATGTCCAGTGAGCGCGTTCCCTCCAGCGCAAAGACCCCGCGCTCAGGCGCATAGACGCCCGTCGCGAGCTCCGTGGAGCCACCGCCCGAATCGGCGACGATGATGCGCTCGCCAGCAAAGTCGTGTGCCACGCCAAAAAACGTCAGGCGCGCCTCAACCTCGCCCGGAATCACCTGCGGTTCGAGCCCCAGATCGCGCAGACCGTCCAGCAGCAGCGCGGCATTGGACGCATCGCGCGCGGCACTCGTGCAGGTGGTGCAGACGCACGCGGCCCCAAAGGTACGGGCTTCGTCCACAAACATGCGGCACGCAACGAGCACGCGCTCAACGGCCGCCTCGCAAAAGCGCCCCGTCGCGTCCACGCCCTCGCCCAAGTCGGTGATCTCGGTATGCTTGGACGATTCCACGATCGCCCCGGCCTCGACCTGCGCCAACACCAGTCGCGACGACACCGTTCCCAGGTCAATCGCGGCCACCTTATATCGTTTGCAATCTGCCATTGCGGGCTCCCCTCCGGGCGCTACTCGCCTACTCGCCGCTGGACGCGACCGTCTGACCCTCGACGCCGTTAAACCCAAACAGCATGTCGAGCGCCTGGATGTACCACGGCGCGTCCTTACCGACTTTTTCGATTTCCTTGGCAACTTCGCTGGCCTTCTTGGCGTTCGACGACTTCTGGCTCGACGAGGCATCCGAATCGCCGTCCAGGCCCTGCACTTCAATCCTCTTCTCGCCGGGCATCACCAGGCCTAGGTCCTCGGATGCCGCGTCCTTGATACCCTCCTCCGAGAGCAGCTTGTCGACGCTTTTTTGCAGCTCATCATTGTATTGCTGGCGAATCTCGACCTGCTTGGCCAAGATATCGCTCGAACGCTTTGCCACGTACAGGTCGCGCACGGGGAAATACAGGCTCACGAGCACCAGGGCAACGACGATGCCGATGAATAGCCCTCGCTGAGGACCGTGGGTAAAGTCGTAGATCGCCTTGACCACCACGTTGTCGTTGGCGTAGTGCATAAAGTCCGAGCCCGAAAGACGGTTCGAGGGCCTGCTCGACCTATCATGCGTTTGAGCCGACGAGCGCTGAGCATGCGACGAACGTGCTGGGCGCACTGGTCCATCTGTCGAAGTATTCACTTGAGCATTGGGGCGCGAGGTACTTGTCGGGCGCTGCATGGAGCGGTCGGCGCCGGCGTAGGCGGACCCACGGAGCTGCACCGTGCGCGCACGGCGAGGCGACGGCTCACGCGAACCGGCGGAATAGTACCTGTTGTCGTAAATCTGATCCATGTGCGCCTTGTGCGGTTGAGGTTTGTTTGCGCTAAGTCCTTTAGTTATAGCACGAGCGCCCGCACCGCCTTCGCCAGCCTTTGCTCGACATAAAAAAGGCGCTGAGCCATATGGCCCAGCGCCCAATGGCGGCCATCAGAAGTGGAACGGAGCCGAGTCAACCCCGCTCCCCGCGTGCACCACTTGTTTAGCGAATGTTGTAAAACGCTGCCTTGCCGGCGTAGCGCGCACTGCCCTCGAGCTCGTCCTCGATGCGAATGAGCTGGTTGTACTTGGCGATACGGTCGCTGCGGCACGGGGCGCCCGACTTGATCTGGCCGGCATTGACGCCCACGACCAGGTCGGCGATCGTGGAGTCCTCGGTCTCGCCGGAACGGTGGCTCACGATGCAGGCGTAACCAGCCTCCTTGGCGGTCTCGATGGCCTCGAGCGACTCGGTGAGTGTGCCGATCTGGTTGACCTTGACCAGGATCGCGTTGGCGGCGCCCAGCTCGATACCCTTCTTGAGGCGCTCGGTGTTGGTGACGAACAGGTCGTCGCCCACCAGCTGCACCTTGTTGCCAATGCGACGGGTAAGCTCGACCCAGCCGTCCCAGTCCTCCTCGGCCATGCCGTCCTCGATGGAGATGATGGGATAGGTGTCGACGAGCTTCTCCCAGTAATCGACCATCTGGGCGCTCGTGTACTCAACGCCCTCGCCCTTGAGCTCATACATGCCGGTCTCGGCGTTGTAGAACTCGGTCGAGGCCGGGTCCATGGCGTACATGAAGTCGACGCCGGGCTTAAAGCCGGCCTTCTCCACGGCCTTGGTGATGTACTCGAACGGCTCGGCATTGGTCTTGAGGTTGGGGGCAAAGCCGCCCTCGTCGCCCACGCCGCCACCCAGACCGGCCTCGTGCAGCACGCCCTTGAGGGTGTGGTAGACCTCGGCGCACCAACGCAGGCCCTCGGCAAAGCTCGGGGCGCCCACCGGCATGATCATGAACTCCTGGAAGTCGACGTTATTGTCGGCATGCACACCGCCGTTGAGGATGTTCATCATGGGCGTGGGCAGCAGGTGGGCATTGACGCCGCCCAGGTACTGGTACAGCGACAGGCCCGCCGACTCGGCTGCGGCGCGGGCAACGGCCAGCGACACGCCCAGGATGGCGTTGGCGCCGAGCTTGGTCTTGTTGGGCGTACCGTCCGCGGCAATCAGCGCGGCATCGACGGCGCGCTGGTCGAAGGCGTCGAGGCCCACGACGGCGTTAGCGCACTCGTTGTTAACGTGCTCGACGGCCTGCGAAACGCCCTTGCCCAGGTAGCGGCCCTTGTCGCCATCGCGCAGCTCGCAGGCCTCAAAGGCGCCGGTCGAAGCACCCGAAGGCACCATTGCGCGGCCAAAGCTGCCGTCCTCGAGCACGACCTCGACCTCGACGGTGGGATTGCCGCGGCTGTCGAGCACCTCACGACCGTAGACGTCCAAAATATCGCTCATGTTGTCTCCCTCTCACTTGGAAACGTAGTGGATGCAAGCGACCGGCTGACCGTGCACCATCGGTGCGTCTCTGTAAGTTAGCCATGTCGCACTTTTTGCATTATGCCCTAAGTTAGCCGAGGGATACACTTGATTTTCGAAAAATATAGCGGGAACGATGAGGCATGTCAGCCCGTCGTTCCCGCAGTCTTACTCCTCCGCCTTTGCGGCATCCCACAGGTCGTTGAGGCCGTGGGTCGAAAGCTCGGCAAGATCCACGTGAGCATCGGCCACCATCTGCTCCATCGCGGCCCAGCGACGGCGGAACTTTGCCGTGCTGGCACGAAGGGCGCTCTCGGCGTCAATGCCCTCCTTGCGCGCGACGTTGACCAAGGCAAAGAGCAGGTCGCCAAACTCCATTTCGCGCTCGGGCGAGCCAGGGGCCTCGGCCTCAAACTCGGCACGCTCCTCGGCAACCTCGTCCCACACATCCTGGACCGTCTCCCATTCAAAGCCCACGGCAGCCGCCTTGCGCGACACCTTCTGAGCCTGCATCAGCGCCGGCAGATGCGTGGGCACGCCGTCGAGCAGGCCCTCGGGCGCAGCCTCGCCTGCCGCCACGGCCTTGTCCTTGGCAGCCCTCTCGGCAAGCTTGACCTCGTTCCAAATCTTGAGTACCTCGTCGGAGCTGTCGGCATCCACATCGCCAAACACGTGCGGATGACGGCGAATGAGTTTGGCGTCGATATCGCGCGCCACGTCGGCCAGCGTAAACTCGCCGGCATCCGCCGCGATCTGCGCATGCAGCACGACCTGCATGAGCACGTCGCCCAGCTCCTCGCGTAGGTGAACCGCGTCGTCCGCCTCGATGCAGTCGAGTGCCTCGTAGGCCTCCTCGATCATGTTCTTGCCGATGCTGCGGTGTGTCTGTTCGCGATCCCACGGGCAGCCATCGGGCTGACGCAGACGCCAGATGGTCTGCACCAGATGCTGCAGCTCGGCCGACGCGTCTATCAGCGTGGACAGATCGCGCGAGCCCTCGGCATTTTGCTGAGCCATATGCTGCGCCATGGTTATTCCTCCTCCAGGATCACGTGGCGGAACGCACCGCCCTCGTAGATGCCGTAGCTGTGCGTGCCGTCCTTGGGAATGCTCACACTGCCGGGATTGAAGAGCCACAGACCCGGGTGCGCGGCACTTTCCTCGTTGACCTTGATGTGCGTATGACCGTAGACGAGCGCGGAGCCCTCGGGCAGCGCGGGCGCGTGGTCGACGCTGTTGTGCATGCCGGCGCCAAAGACATGGCCGTGCGTCAGGAACAGCTCGCGGCCGGTCTCATCGAACAGCGTGGCGTAGTCGGCCATGACGGGAAAGTCGAGGACCATCTGGTCGACCTCGGCATCGCAGTTGCCGCGTACCGCGATGATGCGGTCGGCCAGGGCGTTGAGCAGCGGGATAACGCGCTTGGGAGCGTAATCGCGTGGCAGGTCGTTGCGTGGACCGTGGTAGAGCAGGTCGCCCAGCAGCACGACGCGGTCAGGCTGCTCGGACTCGATGGCGGCGCAGAGGCGCTCGGCCCAGTATGCCGAGCCGTGGATGTCGGAGGCGATGAGGTATTTCATGGGGAGATCCTTTCGAATGGGGTTGATATGGCTAGGCGCAGGATGTCGCCACCAGCCGCGTTATTCAAATCGCAGTGCCGCGCTCTGGGCCGCCCGCATCACGCGCTGGAGCGGCACATTATGCTCGCGAGCGAGACGGGCGCAGTCCTCGTACTCGGGCGCTGCACGCTCGCTGCCGTCGGGCAGGGTGGCCACTTTAACGGACACCTCGCCCCATGGCGTCGTTACGCGCTCAAAGCGGCGTGGCAGGCAAACGCGCTCCATGACCTGGCGACGAATGCCGTTGGTCGTGGTTTCCAAAAAGATAATCGTCTGCAGGCGCTCGATATCCTCGTGAGCACAGATTACCTGTAGCTGCCAGCTGGGGCGGCCTTTCTTGCAATAGAGGGGCAGCCAATGCACCTCGCGCGCACCCGCCCCGCGCAGACGGTCGGCGGCGTAGGCGAGCACCTCGGGCGACGCATCGTCGATGTCGCATTCCAGCTTGACGATGGTCTCGGGCGCATCGGTCTCGCGAGACAGCGGAGATGTGCTATCGCATTGCATACGGTCCGGATCCTTTCCGCGCGGGCTCGTTTTGTCCACCCAAACGCTAGCACATCGCAGGCGGCGCAGGGGCGGCGTCATGGGATAGGTGCGACTTTTGCTGGGCGCAAGTGCTGGCGCGCTCCAACGCCGGCCCGCTCCATTCAAACGTGTACGTCAGCCTCCAAACATGTCATTTTTTGCAGCTTTTGGAGGCTGATGCACATGTTTTGAGAGCGCAAGCGAGGCCGCACCGCGCGCCGCGCAGCCTTTCCAATCGATTTCGACCCCCGGCGTGCCCGGCGTGTTGAGAGCTGCGCCATTACAATGGAGCGGATTCGCTTGACGCAAAGGAGCCGCCATGTCTGCTTGCCCGCTGATCGATTGCCATACCCACACCTCGTTCTCGGACGGTCATGCCTCGTTTGAGGACAACGTTCGCGCCGCTGCTGCGGCCAGCTGCCGCGTCATGGTCTCAACCGATCATCTCACCCTGCCCGCCAGCATGGACGCCAACTGCGAAGTGCAGGTTACTGAGGGCGACCTGCCGGCGCATCGTCTGGCTTTTGAGGACGCCCGCAAGCTCGCCGCGCAGATCACGCCGAAGCTCGAGCTTATCTATGGCTTTGAATGCGACTGGTACGAAGGTTGCGAGCCTTTGGTTGAGCGCTGGTCCGCGGGTGCCATAGTGCGCTTGGGCAGCGTGCATTGGATTGGCAACCCGGGCGATATCATGGCCGGTGCCGCGGGTACGGCGGGAACGGAAAACGTCGCTCGCCCCGATACGCCCGATTCCCTTTGCGGTTGGATCGACGACGACACCGACCTGCACGTTTGGGAAAACCTGGGCGTGCGCGGCGTGTGGGAGCGCTATGTCGACGATTGGTGCCGCGCCTGCGAAAGCTCGCTCAGCTTTGATGTGATGGCTCACCCTGACCTGGTCATGCGCTTTTCGAAGGAAGGCTTTACGCCCGACTTTGACCCCGCACCGTTTTGGCAGCAGATGGCCGAATGCGCCCACGATACGGGCCGCCGCATTGAGGTCTCGACCGCCGCACCGCGCAAGGGCCTCGACGACTACTATCCCACGACCGGATTGCTGCATTGCTTTGCCCACGCCGAGGTGCCGATAACTTTTGGCTCGGACGCACACCGCGCCTGCGACATCTGCTGGAACATCCGTGAGGCCCAGGCACACGCCTACGACTGCGGCTACCGAACCTTCGGCATCCCCCACCTCACCGGAGAATGGGAGTCCACGCCCCTCGCCTAACCATCCCTTCATAAGTTGCGGTGGAATAGGGATTGTTTTGCCTGATGAAGCGCTTAAACAGTCCCTATTTCACCGCAACTTCCATGACCCCGTTACACCAACAAAGACTGTCCCAAACGACTAGTGGCGGCGAGCGTTGAGTTCGCCGGCCAGCTCGTCGAGGGTGATGCCGTAGCGCTCGAGCGTCACGAGCAAGTGGTAGATCAGGTCGCCAGCCTCGTAGCGGATGTGATCGTGATCGTTATCCTTGCAGGCCATGATCACCTCGCTCGCCTCCTCGGCAAGCTTCTTGAGCAGCTCGTCCTCGACGTCGGTCAGCAGGCGAGCGGTATAGCTCTCCTGCGGCGATGCGTCGCGACGGCCGTGAATCACCTCGGCGAGCCCCGTCAGCGTCTCACCGATATTTCCATCCTGAACGTTTGCGGTGCGCACACCCATAGTTCAATCCTTTCTGGTTGGCCGAGCGTCTAATCGAGCGCCCGCCCTACGCGAGTTTCTTAAAGAAGCAGGTACGGTTGCCGGTATGGCAGGCCGGACCCGGCGAGTCAACCTTGACCAGCAGCGTATCGCTATCGCAGTCGGCCCAAAGCTCCTTGACCTCCTGCATATTGCCGCTCGTCGCGCCCTTGTTCCAGAGCTCCTGGCGACTGCGGCTCCAAAACCACGTGGTACCGGTCTTGAGCGTCAGCCCCACCGACTCCTCGTTCATCCAAGCAACCATAAGCACCTCGCCGGTGTCATACTGCTGAACAACACAAGGAATCAATCCTTTGGCGTCGTATTTAAGATCCGCTGGAGTAGTAATTTCTCTCATTTCAATTCCCCAATTTAAACATCGCCGGTCGGCGAGGGTTGTCCAGGTGCCGCAGGTTGCCGCGAAAGAGGAGCGACGCGTACTTTGGTACGCGAGCGACGGTTTAAGCGGCAAGATGCGGTGCCTGGGCAAGCCGCAGCGAAGCCCGCAGCATTAGAAGTCCAACCTCACAGGAATACCTTGAGAGGCCATATACTCTTTGACTTCGCGAATGCTGAACGTCCCAAAGTGAAAGACGCTCGCCGCCAGCACGGCATCGGCCTCGCCCTCAATCACGCCCTCGGCAAAATGCTCGAGCGTACCCACGCCGCCGCTTGCGATCACCGGAATCGGCACCGCGCGCGCCACGGCGCGGGTGAGCGCCAGGTCAAAGCCGGCCTTGGTGCCGTCGCGGTCCATACTGGTGAGCAAAATCTCGCCGGCGCCGCGACGAGCCGCTTCCTCGGCCCACGCCACCGCGTCGATACCCGTGGCGTTGCGGCCTCCCGCGGTAAAGACCTCCCACCTATCGGCACCCGGCTCTCCGGGCAAACCGACGCGCTTGGCATCGATCGCCACGACCACGGCCTGGCTGCCAAACGCCGCGGCAGCCTGGCTGATCAGCGACGGGTCACGCACGGCGGCAGAGTTGAGCGACACCTTATCGGCACCGGCGGCAACCATGGTCCGCATGCCCGCCAAGTCGCGGAAACCGCCACCCACGGTATAGGGAATAGCGAGCTCCTCGGCCGCATGCGCCGCCATCTCGATAGTCGTCGCACGGTTGTCGCTCGTGGCGGTAATGTCCAGGAAGACGACCTCGTCCGCACCCTCGCGGTCATAGGCACGCGCCAGCTCCACCGGATCGCCCGCATCGCGCAGGCTCACGAAGTTGACGCCCTTGACCACGCGGCCGTCCTTAACATCCAGGCAGGGAATCACGCGCTTGGTAAGCATGGGCTACTCCTCCCCTCGGGCGGCGACCAGCGCCTGTACCAGCGTAAAGTTGCCTTCATAGAGCGCGCGACCGGTAATGGCGCCTTCGATCGCGCCCTCACCCACTGCGGTCAGCGCGCGGATGTCGTCGAGCGTCGAGATGCCGCCCGATGCCACGACGGGAAAGCCCGCGACCTCGGCCACATGGCGATACGCCGCCACATCGATGCCCGTCTGCATGCCATCGCGCGCGATGTCGGTATACACCAGATGTTTAAAGCCCAGCTCGGTGAGCTGCGCCACGGCATCGTCGAGCGCCACGTCCGCGCCGTCGCGCCAGCCATTCACCTTGACCTGGCCGTCGCGTGCGGCAATGTCAGCCACCAACAGCTCGCCAAAGCCTTTGGCCGCCACCACGGCAAAACCCGGCTCGGTCACCAGCACGGTACCCAGTGCGATGCGGCGTGCGCCGTAGCCGGCCAACTCGTCGATGCGCGCGAGCGAGCGGACGCCGCCGCCCACGTCCACAGACAGACCGTCGACGCCGCAGATGGCCTTGATCGCCGCCGAGTTGGCAGCGCATGCGTCCTCGTCCTCGCCAAAGGCAGCGGACAGATCGACGACGTGCACCCAGCTTGCGCCCTGCTCGGCAAACGAGCGGGCGACGGCCACGGGGTCGTCGGAATATACCTTGCAGCGGCTGCGGTCGCCGCGCTCCAGGCGCACGACCTTACCGCCGATCAGATCGATTGCGGGAAACAGGATCATCGGCCGGCCTCCTCGACGATGTTGACGAAGTTCTTAAGGATGCGCTGACCCAGCGCGGAGGATTTCTCGGGATGGAACTGGCAGCCCCACACGTTGCCATGGCGCACGATGCACGGGAAGCTCCGCGTATAGTGCGTGCGCGCCAGCACATCGGCGGCATCGGCGTCGTCGGCCACCGCGTAGCTGTGGGTAAAGTACATGTTGGCACCCTCGGCAAAACCAGTAAGCAGCGGATCGACCGCACCGGCGGGCGTCATGTGCACCTGGTCCCAGCCCACGTGCGGCACCTTCAGGCGGCTCGACTCCAAGCGTGTGCACGAGCCGCGCATAATACCCAGGCCATCGACCCAGGGACCGCCAGCCTGCTCGGAGGCATCGTCGTCCGCGTCCGCGCCTTCGTCCGCCGGCACGCCCTCGTTGCCGCGCTCAAAAAATAGCTGAAGGCCCAGGCAGATGCCGAGCAGCGGAGTTCCGGCGGCAACGGCGTCGAGCACGGCCGCCGCCTCGCCGCTTTGGCGCATAAAGACAATCGCGTCATAGAACGCGCCCACGCCCGGGATGACCAGGCCGTCGGCGTTGCGGATCTGCTCCGGATCGTCCGATGTGCAGGCGGCGGCACCGGCGCGCGCAAGCCCGCGCACAACGCTCGACAAGTTGCCCTTGTGGTAGTCGACCACCACAATCTTCGGTTCGCCCACGCGACCCTCCCTTTTCCCATCATCCAAAACCACCACAAAGGGGACAGGCACCTTCGTGGTGGTTTTTACCCTTGTGGCGGTTACAGTGAACCCTTGGTGCTGGGGATGCCCTGCACGCGAGGGTCCAGCTCACAGGCTTGGCGCATCGTGCGGCCCACGGCCTTAAAGGCGGCCTCGATAATGTGATGCGAGTTGCCGCCCGCCAGCTCGCGCACGTGCAGCGTGAGCTTGGCGTCGCGCGCAAAGGCGTAGAAGAACTCGACGGCCAGCTCGGTATCGAAGCTGCCCACGCGCTCGGTCGGCACGGGCAGCTCGCAGTAGGCCTGCCCGCGGCCCGAAATATCAACAGCAGCCATCACGAGCGTCTCGTCCATGGCGATCGCCGCGTCGGCAAAGCGCGTAATGCCCGCTTTGTCGCCCAGCGCCTGGCAAAACGCCTCGCCCAGCACAATACCCGTGTCCTCGACGGTGTGGTGCGCATCGACCTCCACGTCGCCCACCGCGTGCACCGTCAGATCGAACAGACCATGGCGGCCAAAAGCGTTGAGCATGTGGTCGAAAAACGGCACGCCGGTTGAGATATCGCACACGCCGCTTCCGTCCAGGTCGAGCTTTACGACAATGTCGGTCTCGCCCGTCTTGCGGGTCACCTCGGCATAGCGGTCCATCTACATCTCCTCCTTCACCAGCGCGGCAAACGCAGCCAGCACCTCGTCGTTTTCCTGCGGGGTACCCACGGTAATGCGTAGGCAGTCCGCGAGCCCCGGCGCGTAGCTAAAGTCGCGCACCAAAATCGAATACTCGTCGCGCAGACGCTCGCGCACGCGCGTGGCATGCGGCGTGCGCACGAGCACAAAGTTCGCCGCGCTCGGCCACGCCTCCACGGGCAGACCCTCGGCAGCCGTTGCGCGCAGGGCGCACAGTTCGCGCTCGCGCTCGGATGCAACCTGTGCCACCACGGGCGCGTACGCATCGCGGGCACGCACGCAGGCAAGCGCCGCCGCCTGGCTCAGCACATTGACCGAATAGATCTGGCGAATCGCCGCGAACACGTCGATGACCTCGGGGACTGCAATCACATAGCCCAGACGCGTACCGGCGGCGCCGAACGCCTTGGACAGCGTATGCAAAATCACCAGGTTGGGATGCTCGGCGATAAGGCCTTGCGCCGTGGTTGCCGCGCCAAACGAATCGTCCGCAAACTCAACGTAGGCCTCGTCGACCATCACCATGCCGGGGCACGCATCGCACAGCGCCGCGACAAAGTCGAGCGGCGCCACGTCGCCCGTGGGATTGTTGGGCGAGGTCACGATCGCCAGGCTGCATTCGGGCGCCGCCGAAAGCACCGCCGCCTGGTCGAGCTCAAAGGTCGCCGGGTCGCGCCACACGTCGCGCACCTCGGTCTGACAGAGCGATGCAAAGAACGCATACTCGCTAAAGCACGGTGGGCAGTTGAGCAGGGTCCGCCCCGCGCCGCCAAACGCCAGCAGGTAGTTATAGAGCAGCTCGTCTCCGCCGTTGCCCACGCAGATATTCTCGCGCGTCACGCCATGCCAAGCGGCGAGCTCGTCGCGCAGGTCGTTGGACATGGGATCGGGGTAGCGGTTGAGCGGCGTGGCAGCCAGGGCGGCGTCGACCGCCTCGCGCACGCCGGCCGGTACGGGATAGGTGTTCTCGTTGGCCGAAAGGTTGATGCGCGTGGGCGTAAAGTTGGGATCGTAGGGCTCAATGCCGGCCAAGTACGGCTGGACGAGCTCCTTCATGCGGGGCGTGAGTTCGGCCATTTTAGGCCTCCTCGCCAGCCACGCCAGCGCCATCTGCGCCTGCTGCCGCCAGGTCCACGCCCTCGGCGACCGTCGCCACGGCGTCGCCCGGCCAGGCGACCTTGGTCAGGTCGGCTGCAGCCAGCGACTCGGCACTCACGGCATCCTCGCCCTGCTCCAGCACGCGGCGACGCAGGGCGACCGAAAGCGCGTGCGCCCACAGGCCCTCGGCCTCGGCCAGGCGCTGCGTGGCGGAAGCGTCGGAGAGCAGGCCCTCGGGCGTATAGCAAATGACGCTCGAGCGCTTAACGAACTCTTCGACCGAAAGCGGGTTGGAGAACATGGCCGTGCCGCCGGTCGGCAGCGTGTGGTTGGGGCCGGCAACATAATCGCCGAGCGGCTCGGAGCTCCAGGCGCCCACAAAGATGGCGCCGGCGTTGCGAATGCCGCCAAGCAGGCCCATCGCATCCTTGCAGTGCAGCTCCAGGTGCTCGGGCGCCACGGTGTTCACCGCCTCGACGGCGGCAGCCATGTCGGCGGCCACCACGATGGTGCCCTCGTTATCGAACGAGGCGCGCGTGATCTCGGCACGCGGGGACTGCGCCACCAGGATGTCAATACCCGCCTCGACCTCGCGCGCAAACTGCTCGTCGCAGGTCACCAGATAGCAGGCTGCCAGCGGATCGTGCTCGGCTTGGGCCATCAGGTCGGCCGCGACCACCATGGGCTTGGCCGTGGCATCGGCCAGCACACAGACCTCGGAGGGGCCAGCGACCATATCGATGCCCACGTCGCCGGAGACGATCTGCTTGGCAGCGGCGACAAAGGCGTTGCCCGGGCCGGTGATCTTGTCGACGCGCGGAATGGTCTCGGTGCCGTACGCCAGCGCGGCCACGGCTTGAGCGCCGCCCACCATATAGATTTCGTCCACGCCGCCGAGCTTTGCCGCGGCAAGCGTGTAGGGGCTGATCAGGCCGTCCTTTTGCGGCGGAGTCACCATAACCACGCGCTTGACGCCGGCGACCTTGGCGGGAATGGCGTTCATGAGCACGGTGGAGGGATATTGCGCGCGGCCGCCCGGTACATAGATGCCGGCCGCCGCGAGCGGGGTCACCTTAACGCCGAGCATCGTGCCGTCCACACGCGTGGTAAACCAGCTCTGCTCGATCTCGCGCTGGTGGAACTCGCGAATCTGGCGTGCAGCCTTTTCGAGCGCCGCGACAAAAGCGGGATCGAGGCCTTCAAGCGCGGCATCGACCTGCTCTTGCGGCAGACGGAAGCTCTGCAGCTCGACGCCGTCAAAACGCTGGCAGTAATCGCGCACCGCGGCATCGCCGTTTGCACGCACGTTGGCCACGATATCGCGGGCGGCGTCGACGATGTTTTGCGGCAGCACACCCTTGCGGTTGAGCTGGTTGGTAACGAGGCGCTCACCGGGAGCAAGCTTGATGGTCTTCATATCGGTATCCCCTATCGGTCGAGGTTGTGTTCGAAAAACGAGCGACTGGGCAGCGGCACCAGTCGGCCCGCAGCCCGTACGTTGGGGCGCCCGTGCGCGCTCGCGCTATTGTGCCGAGCCCGCGACGGGCTCAAAATGCTTGTCCTTAACGGCCGCGGCCAAGCGATCTGCCAGATTGCGTACGCGCGGATCCAGGCGCGCAGCACCCGGATTGACAAAGAAGCGGGCCGTGCAGTCCATGATGCGGCCGGTGATGACCAGGTCGTTGTCGCGCAGCGTGGCGCCCGTGGCGGTGATGTCCACGATGCGATCGGTCATGCCGACAATGGGGGCCAGCTCGATGTTACCGTGCAGCGAAACGATGTCGGCGTTCACGCCGCGCTCGGCATACCAGGCACTCGCAATGCGCGGGTACTTGGTGGCCACGCGAAGCGAACCGCGGCGGGCATAGTTGCGCTCGGCCTGGCCGGCACGCCACGCAGGCTCCGCCTCGATAAAGGTGCACAGACCATAGCCCAGGTTGACCAGCTGCAGCAGGTTGAGGTCTGCCTCAATGAGCGAGTCCCAACCGCAGATGCCGCAATCGGCACCACCGCAGCCCACAAAGGCAGGCGCATCGCTGGGACGCACGATGACAAACTCGATATCGCCGACCGCGCCCTTGCCGGCACGCGTGTCGCGGCCGCGCACGATCAGGTGACGGCCGGGGTCACGCAGCTCAGAGACATCCAAGCCCGCAGCCTCGAGCACGTCGAGCGTGTCGGCCTTGAGCGAGCCCTTGGGCACGGCAATGCGAAGCGGACCCTCGGTGCCGCGGCCCACGGCATGGTCGCCATCGGAAGCAGCGTCCTCGACCGAGGTGCGCGCAGCCTCCAGGCGCTCGAGCGAAAAGGCGAAGCCCGCCGCCGGCACCTCGATGCCGTCGCCAAATGCGCCGGTAAAGATGGAGTCGTAGCGTCCGCCCGAACCCACCGGATCGGGCAGGCCGCCGGCATAGGCCTTAAAGACCAGGCCCGTGTAGTAATCGAAAGAGTTCATGATAGAGAAGTCGAACGACAGCACCTGGGCGTCCTCGGGTGCCAGGCCCTCGACCAGGGCACGCAGCTCGCGCGTCAGCGGCGCGGCGATACCGGCAGCCTCCAGCAGCGCGTCCACGCGGTCGAGCACCTCGGCTCCGCCGTGCAGACGCGGCAGCTCGCTAATGGCAGCCTTAACGGCCTCGGGCTCGGCGCTTGCCGCCACACGGGCATCGAGGCCCACAAAGTCGTTAGCGTGCACGCAACGCAGGGCCTCGGCGGCCAGTTCGCGATCCTCGCACGCCGCGAGCAGCTCCTTAAACGGACGCACGCTACCTGCGATAATGCGTGCATCGGGCAGCGCCAGCTTGCGCACGGCCTCGGCCACGAGCGAGACGATCTCGACATCGCCCACGGTATCGCCCGCACCGATAAGCTCAAAGCCCAGCTGCGTAAACTGACGCGAGCCGCCGGCACTGCGCTGACACTCGCGGACCACCGGCGCCTCGTAGCGCAGGCGCAGCGGCAGATCGGCCGCGCGCATGCGAGTCGAAACCAGGCGAACGATCGGCAGCGTGTTGTCGGGACGGACCACCAGCAGGCGACCGTCGTCATCAAAAAGCTTGAACGGTGTGTCCGCGATGCGGCCGCCCTCCTCGAGCGAACCCTTGTCCTCGAGCAGCGGCGTCTCGACCGGAAGGTAATGATGCTCCCTGAAGCAGCCCTTCACCGTCAGCGCAATCTCCTCGCGCGCCTGAGCCTCCTCGGGCAATATGTCCCGGAATCCCCACGGTGTGGCCGTCATCTGGTGAGCCTCCTCATGCTGTGTTTCATATAGAACGAAAGACCGGCATAGCTCCGCCGGTCTTCTGGGTACTTTAGCATACTAGAGTGTTTGCGGGGAGAATCGTCCTCCTCAGCTCACAGCGTATTCATTTGGAAACATAGGGCGAGCGGTTAGCAGCAGTCTCTTGTCACAACGCAAAAAGGGCGCCCGCGCAAATGCGGACGCCCTTGTGCAGGGTCGAGATATCAACCAGCCAAGATATCGGACCCGTGACCAGCTCTTAGTAGTCGAACTGGTGGTAGTAGCGGCGGTACTTGAGGTTGTGCTTGGTGACC
>CABSMV010000043.1 GCA_902478935.1 uncultured Collinsella sp.
TCTACACCCTAGAGTTCGTCGGCAGCGTCAGATGTGTATAAGAGACAGGCAAGGGCCTGTCCGAAGAAGTTTCGCTTGCCGAGTTTGTGGGCCTGTGCTCTGCGGCGTGCAACCGCCCGGTAATGCCCGCGCTGGCGATTCCGGGCATCTTGCGCATGTCGGGCTCTATGGACGAGATTCGCGGGCTCGAGGACATTATGCGCGTGGCCAAAAACGCCGGCGCCAAGCGCGTGATTTTGCCGCTGAGCGCCATCGCGGGCCTGCAGAGCGTGTCGTCCGAGATTATCTCGGGCTTGAGCCCGGTGTTCTACATGGATGGCGACCCGGTCGACGCCGCGAAGAAGGCGCTGGATCTGTAGGAGTGCGGGCGAGCGGGGCGTCCGGTGTTCGGGCGTTCCGCGAACATGTTGGTGCGTAGTGCGTGAGGAGGCCTGCCGTGGTAGACGAGCGTTCTGCTGGTGAACTGCTCGACGAGCTGTTTGGCTTTGTGTCGGTAGCCAAGCGTCAAGCGGCGCTTGAACAGTACGATCGCGGGGAGTTGGTGCGCAAGGCGTGCTCCCGCGAGCTGTTGGGCGTGCTTAGGGGCGTCGAGGCTTCCGAGCACGCTGCGCGCGAGTCTGTCGTGCGGGCTGTTGACGGGTATGTTCGCCGTGTTGAGGGAGCCGCGCTTGCACGCGCTCGCAAGCGGGCGGGCATTGTTGGTCCGCTGCGGATGGAGCGCCGCTATGCTGCCTTTTTGCGCATGGAGGACAAGGCCGAGTTGCTGACGCGACTGGCGCAGACACTTGCGTTTGTCGAGGTAAAGCTGCGGGCCAATACTGCGGCCAGGGTTCGCGCGGCGTACGATGCCGCGGGGGCTTTGGTGTTGCAGGGCACGGCGCGTTTGAGTGATGTGCGCATTGCCGAGGCCGTGCCTCTGGATGCCGATCTGCTGTGTACGCAGCTGGAGCAGATGCGTTGTGCCGCCGATGCGACGGACCTTGCTGGCATGATCACGGCGACGTTTGAGTCCGAGCTGAGTGCGACGGGGTCGCAGGGTGCCGGCGGGTCTGAGAGCGATGTTGCTGGCGATGTTGCTGATGACGTGGCGTTGGAGCGTGAGCTTACCAACGTGCGCGGTGCTGCGCAGCGAGCGCGCTTGGCGGCGCAGGCGTATCGGGCCGAGCGCGCCGCCCGCGTTGCGGGGAGCACGGTGGAGCCGGTATCGTTGCCTGAGTCTGCGTGCATTGCGTGCGAGACGGCGTGCGATGCCGGGCAGCTTTCCGAGTTGCTCGCTCAGGTTAAGAAGTCGTTTGAGACCTACCGTCGAGTTGTTGCCGACGGCGGGTTATTCTGCGCGTTTGGCTCTGGCTCGCCGCATGGGGTTTGTAGGGGCTCGAGCTATTTCGACTATGATTCTCGACTTGATGAAGACGTGTTGGTGGGCGAGTACGATGGCGCTACCAGGCACGATGTTCGACGTGAGGTTCCGATTCCCGAGCTTGTTGATGAGGCTTTGGCCGAGGGCGGCGACTCGCTCGAGGTTGCCGTGGCGCGCATGCGCGAGTTTAACGGGCGCCGCTACGATGGCGTGCTGGACGAGGACCCTGCGCGCCATGTAAATGCGTTTTGGTATGGACTCAAAAAGCTCAGCCAGTATTGCGAGGCCGCCGTGCGTGTGGACGAGCGTGCTTGGGATTGCTTTATCGATAAGGTGCAGTTTGCCTACGACGAGCCCGTGGGGCGCCTGGTCACGCAGATGGACGACAAGCAAGTGGCAGCTTTTGTTGCTGCCGTGGATGCGCTCGGAGCTGACGAGTAAGGGCTTGGCTTGGCGGGAGGTTTCACCATGAAAATCGAAGTCGATGTAGACCAGCTGCGCGAGGGCTTGCTCGACCGTGCGGGGAGCGCGACTGGCGTGGGCTTTCCGGCCGCCATGCTCGACGTAGTGGATATCGAGGACGAGTCGCCCCAAGAGCTCCTAGCCCGAGCCGAACGCGAAGGCCTCGACCTCCGCGACTTTGCCGTCGACGACGACTGCGGAGCGTCTGACGACTGGTGACCCCGGGTCAGTTCATCCTTTTCTTCCTGAGATATAAGAGAAATCCCTTTTTGAACGTCCTTCGGGTTCCAAAAAATAGCCGATCAGTCTTTGTATCTTCCTTGCTGTCAAACTTGATAGCCGTTAGCTCGATCGTATAGATGTAGTCAGCAACTTGGAATAGCCGGTAGGCTCGTGGTGTGGCTTCTCGGTATACGATGACATCCCTTGCTAGAACGTACTCAAGCGCAGAATGAATGACCTCCGTTACAATCGGTTGGCCGTTGTCGTAGTAAATCTTAACGGTGTCGTATCGCTGGAAGAATTCCAGATGGTCGAAAAGTTCAACTGTGAGGTCTCGCCTCATTCTCTCCGCGAGACCGTTTTGATTGCCGGCGAATTCGCTCATTCGGTATTGCAGACAGAGATAGCGTATGGGGAGATGCTGAATGAACGCGCGAAATGCGCTCAACATGTGCCTTCGCTGCTCCTTGGGAAGATCTTTGTAGTCGCCGTTTCCATTCAGTAGGGGTCCTGCATGAAATGGCGTATTGGGAAGCGAGGACTGCGACAGTGCGCGCTCGTAGCGGTCAATGCGTTCAACGATTGCATCGTTTTGATCGTGAAAAACGAGGGTGACGAGGTAGTAGTTGGAGACGCCTCCGAGGTCGCCAGATTCGTCAACAAAGACGGAGAGTTCGCTCATGATGGGCCTCCATTTTTGCAAAAAAATGCCGGGGGTAAGACCCCGGCTCTTGGAGGCCCCTCTTTTGGAGGGAACCGTATTCTTTATACCATGAGATAAGGGGTGCTTTCAAGTAATATTATAATAAGCAAACATATGTTCGTCAAACTACCTGCGAAAAGTCCTTAGCCGTCCAGAGGTGGGTAGAGCGGCTCGTAAATTGCTGACGCAATGGGCCGGCGTTTTCCCGAGAAGTATTTAGTCTTGACTCGCATAAAAAATGCCGGGGGACATCCCCCGGCTCTTGGAGGTCCCTTTATTCGAGGGTACCGATTTCTTTATAGCATGAGATCGGACGGCTTTTAAATGGCGCCATGTGGATGGGATGGCGCGCCTGAAAAAGCCCTCAATGAATGGCATCTAACTAGTGTTCGTGATATAAAGAAATCGGTCATCTCGAAAGAGAGGGCTTCCAAGTGCCGGGGACGTTTTCCCCGGCTTTTTTCATTTCGGTGTCAATTCAAATGTTTTTCAACCCATCCCCTCAATAACTTGCGGTGAAATAGGGACTGAAATGGCTGTTCAGAAGCTTATTCAATCCCTATTTCACCGCAACTTATGGGTGGGATGGCTACGACGCCAGGGTGGCAATGACGGCTTCGTCGCCGGCGTATATGAGGGTGTTGCCGTCGGGGATGATCGTTTGGCCGTCGCGTTTGAGCATCACGACGATAAAGGGATGCTTGCCTTGCGGCACATCGCGAAGACGCTGGCCGGCCAGGCGACCGTGGGGAGTCACGGTGACCTCGCGCAGCGTAACCTCGGCACGCTCCTCAAACGTCGGCGCGGCCATCACCAGCAGATCTCCTTCCTGGATCACGGTGTCGCCATTGGGCAGTACCGGGTGCGCCCCGTCGCGCAGCACCAGGACCACGAGCATGTTCGTTGCGCTACCAATATCGGCGAGCGAGCGCCCGGCAAACGGATGTCCAGCGCCTACCTTGAGCTTGACGAACGACATGCCGTCTTCGTCGCGATAGTCGTTAAAGGTGCGGCGCACGTCGCCGGTCGCATCGATCATATCGAGCTTCTTCGCCACCGCCGGCAGCAGCGAGCCTTGCACCACAATGCTCGACACGGCAATCACAAACACCAGGTCAAATAGGTCGTGGCCACCGGGAACGCCGGACACTACGGCAAAGAGGCTAAAGACGACCGATGCTGCTCCGCGCAGGCCCGCCCAGCTTACGAGCGCCACCTGGTGAGGGTTCGTCTTAAAGGGCGCCAACAGCAGACCGACGGCGATGGGGCGGCTCACGAAGAGCATAAACGCCATGAGTGCCAGGCCCGGCAGCAGCATTTGCGGCAGGCGGACGGGCGTCACGAGCAGGCCGAGCAAAAAGAAGATGGTCATCTCGGCCATCTCGGTGAGGGTGTCAAAGAAGTGCGCTAGCTCGACCTTGCCGGTGATGTCGCTCGCGCCCAGCACGATGCCGGCAAGGTAAACGGCCAAAAAGCCGTTTCCGCCCAGATAGCTCGGCAGCGCGTAGGCGACAATCGCCACGGCGAACAAGAAGATGGTCTGCGCGCCCTCGGCCGTTGCGTGCGCGCGTTCAATCAGGCGGCCCGCCGCCCAGCCGATGGCAAGGCCCAGGCCCACGCCCAGGATAATCTGCTTGGCCAGCAGTGCAGGAATGTTGATGTCGCCGCCGGCCGCGAGTGTGGCGAGCACGGCGGTGAGCATGTAGGCGACGGGGTCGTTGGAGCCCGATTCGACCTCGAGCAGCGAGTCGGTGCCGCCCCTCAGCGAAAGGCTGTGCTCGCGCAGAACGCTAAAGACGCTGGCCGCGTCGGTGGATGCCACGACCGATCCCAGCAGCAGGCCGCCGATCCAGTCGAACCCCAGCGCGAAGTGGGCGAACACGCCGGTGATGCCGGCAGTGATGACGACGCCGAGCGTGCTCAGCAGCACCGCTGGCGCAGCGACGGGCTTGGCGCGGTCGATATTGGTGTTAAAGCCGCCGTAGAACATGATGAACAGCAGCGCCGTGCTGCAGACGGTTTCGGTGAGTGCGTAGTCGCTAAAGTCGATATGCGCCGGGCCGTTGACGCCCAACAGCATGCCGAGCGCGATAAAGATGAGCAGGGTGGGGAAGGGGAGTTTTTTGCCGACGGGTTTGATGGTCAGGCACAAAATGATGACGAGGCCGATAAAGAGAAGGATCTGGTTCATGGATAGTGTCCGCTCCTGGGTGGTTGGCGTGGCACGGTCAGTTGTCTGCGGTTATTTGTACCCAAAGATGGTGGGTTTATGGGGTTGGATTGCGGGCGTGCGCGATATCGTCATAGACGGCTGCCGTCTTTGCCTCTGCTCGGAAACCCTTTCCAGCTTTATTGCAACGGAGTACAATGGGTAACGTTTAAGTTCAACTTGAAGTTTTAGTTGCGGCACCGGGCTTCGGCCGCAATGCTAGGAGAGGCGTACCATGGCGATCTATGTGACATCTGATGCTCACGGGCACGTGCGTGCGCTTGACGAGGCCCTGTCTAAGATCTCGTTGACGTCCGACGACACGCTGTACGTGTTGGGCGACATGATCGATCGCGGGCCCGATCCGGTCGGCGTTATTAAGCTCGTGCGCTCGCTGCCCAACGCCCGCGTGCTCAAGGGCAATCACGAGCAGATCATGCTCGATGCCATCATTGGCCAGGATCCGCTCGATGCCGAGACCTGGGATATCAATGGTGGCTGGACGACGCGCGAGCAGCTCAACGACATGGAATTTGAGGCATACGAGGAGCTCGTGCGATGGATGGCCGCGCTGCCGCTCTACGCGGTGGCCGAGACCGAGGAGCGCCCGTATCTGCTGGTACATGCTGGAATCGAGATGAAGGCGGCGCGTGCGTTTTTGCTTGAGCATGGCGTCGATTGTGCCGATGGCGTTGGAGCGGTGGGTGCCGATCGCGAGCTGCTGCAGCAGATGCTCGCGGTGCAGTCGTCCGATGACCTGCTATGGATTCGTCATGGCTATTGGGATGCGTCGACCGGGCTGCTTTCTGCCGAGGGCAAGGGCCCGGTCGTGGTGAGCGGTCACACGCCCACGGTATCGCTTGGGCGCTATTGCGAGGTCGGTGGTCTGGCGGGGCTCGATGAGGAATCGGGACGCGGGCAGATCGTGCGCTTGGGCGGCGAGGACACTGCTGGTGTGCCCGATCGCATCGACATCGACTGCGCCGCCGCCACCGGCTCCGAGTTCGGCCGCGTGGGCATCCTGCGCCTGGACGACGGGGCCGAGTTCTACGCGAACATCAACCCGGGCGAATAATCGTTGCAAGTGGTAGCTAATTTGGGACGGGACTTTTTTGACTACTTTTGCCCTTCTGCCCGCTAATTGATTTCTCTGGGACGGGGATTAAATAATCATTTGGCTGCCCGCTGGCTAAGTGAGTAGACTTTTTTGGAAATGCCGAGCACCCAACATATTTGCCTCAATAAAACCGCAGGTCAAAGACTTGTGCTCTGTCGGTGTGGTCCGGGATTCGGTATAAGTCTACTCACTTAGTTTTGCGTGTCCGCAACGAGACCCCAGCCGGGGTGATTCCACCGCAAATTAGCTGCTCCCATCGCCGCAATTAGGCGCCGTACGGATTCCGGTCCCTCTCTATGCGTTGGCGGATGCGGCGGTACTCGATTATCAGCAGCACCAGGAGTAGGGCCATGATGGCTAGGTAGCTCACCACGGCGCCCATCAGACCCAGCAGCTTAATCAGGATCACCGGCAGCACCACGCTTACGGCGAAGCAAATCAGGTAGATCTTGGTGACGTCTCCAGCGTGGCGCAGCACCGTGATGATGGCGTAGATAAAGTCGATGGCCGCGGTGACGCCGCCGGCGACGACCATCAGCAGCGCCAGCGTACGGTAGCGCTCAAAGCTGAGGCCGTACATAAAGCTCATGAGGGGAATACCGGGACCTGCCATAAATGCGGCGCACGCGCCGGTGATGACCACGATCAGCGCCATAACGGCAACAATAATCAGGTCAAAGCGACGACGCTTGCGAGGATTAGCCCAAATGCTCGACAAGCGCAGGAGCTGCGGTTTATAGATAAATCCAATGCTCAGCAAAATAGCCTGCGCCGGAAAGAACAGGGCATTAAAGTACAGCTGATATTTGTATGCCAGCGTGCCTTCCATCACAACTTGGGCATGCTCTCGATGAGGTTGAACAAGAACAGTGCACCAAAGAGTGGAGCGCACTGGACAAACAGGTGGCCGACCTCGCGAAGGCTCACGCGGCGCGATTTTTCGGTCTCGAGCAGGGCGAGCGGCGCGGTGACCAGCACGAGCGAGGCGATCGCGGCGATGCCCATGGCCATGGCCGCGATGGGCATGTTACGCGTAAGGAACAGCGCCACGCTAAAGACCACGATGACGCCGACGGAGCGTAGCGTTTGGCTCATGCCGGCCAGGTAGAGTTTATCGGCCTGCTGCAGGCGGCCCTCGTACACGTCCGCCACGCCGTCGATCACCTTATACAGGTAGACGCCCAGGCCGATCGTCGCCATCTGCGCGTCATAGCCGCGGGCGCTGCTGTACATGAGGCCACAGCCTAGGGCGAGCGCTCCGCAAAGCCAGCGGTTGAGCTGGTAGGAGGCAAAGGACGTCTTTTCGTCGATGTCTGAGACCTGGAAATTGCGCACGCCGTAGTTGCATGCGATCATGATGAGCGTGCCGGTGACGAAGGCGATGGAGAATTTGCCTGCTTCTTCGGCGCCCACGAGCTGTGTGGACACGATGGTGAGCAGCGGAAACGCCAAGCCCCACACGGCGGTGCCGAGAGTGTTCCAAAGGTAATCGCGGCGGGTGGCGTGCTCTTCGTATTCCGCTTCCTGCATGGAGAAGCCGCCGCCGTAGACGGCGCCGAGCAGACGGTTCCACCAAGCGTTGACCATGCGGCGGACGGGGCTGGGCTCCCGATCGCGTTCGCGCCGGCGACGGCGCGTGGCCTGGCTGCTGTCGGGGCCGCCGGCGTTGCGCTGGCTCAGCTCCTGGATGCGCGCGAGCTCTTCGGCCGTGTGGGAGGCGGGGAACAGGCCGTTCTCGATGCGGCCGCCCTGGGCCTTCGCGGCGCCGTCTTTCGATGCAGCGGGGTTGGAGATGCCGTTACGGCGGGCGATGGCGCGGCGAATGCTATCGAGGGGCGTGATGCTCAAAGCGGGGTCCTTTCTATTGCTGCGCTCTAGTATAGACACCGCGGTGTCCGCTCGTGTTTTTGAACAGGTTGTTCGATAATTTCGGCGGCGCCATTCGGTAGTCGGCACTTAGGGACGTTCCTTATGTGCCGGCACTTTGGGAACGTCCCTAAGTGCCGGCATCCGGGGACATTCCTTGAATGTTGCCTGTTCAAGAGTGTCCCCAATGACTAGTTGTTTAAAAACGTCCCCAATGACTAGGCCGCTTGCCTGCGATTTTTGACCGTTGGGCGGGCTTGCCGTCCTTGCCGCAAAAACGTTTTTGCATATCGGGTACAACGGGCTTTACGTGAGTAAAGTGCGCGCTGCGTCCATGTGTCGCGTTTTTAAAGGAGGCCCCATGCCTGGTGTTACCCCTGCAGAAGTTTTGTCCAACTTTGGTATTACGCTCGTTGAAGATCCCGCCGAGAATCAACCCCGTCTGCTGGTCGATCTACCCGCCGCGGAGCTCGTCGAGCACGCCATCCGCCGCGAAGAAGGCCGCATGGCATCCAACGGCGCGCTGGTGATCGAGACGGGGGAGCGCACTGGTCGTTCGCCCAACGATCGTTTTATCGTTGACACCCCCGATGTTCACGACAAGATTGCCTGGGGTGCGGTCAACCGCCCGCTGTCCGTCGAGAGCTATGAGGCCATCAAGGCCGGCATCGTCGACTATCTCAACGAGCGCGACGTGTTCGTCACGCGCGGCATGGCGGGCGCCGACCGCAACCACACGCGTCGCCTGCTTGTTGCCTGCGAGCGTGCCAGCCAGGCACTCTTCATTAAGCAAATGCTCGCCCGTCCGCTCGCCCGTGAAATCGCGCGCACCGGCGAGCCCGACTTCTGCGTGCTCGCGGCACCCGGCTACCAGTGCGACCCTGCCATCAAGGGCCTCAACTCCAGCGCCGCCGTGGTCATCAACTTCCAGGAGCGCGTGATTTTGGTCGCGGGTACCGGCTACTCCGGCGAAATCAAAAAGTCCATCTTCAGTGTCATGAACTACCTGCTGCCTGTCGAGGACGACGTGCTGCCCATGCATTGCTCGGCCAGCATGGATCCCGTCACGCACGAGACCGCCGTGTTCTTTGGCCTGTCCGGCACCGGCAAGACCACGCTTTCGGCCAATCCCACGCGCCTGCTGATCGGCGACGACGAGCACGGTTGGTCCGACATGGGCATCTTCAACATCGAGGGTGGCTGCTACGCCAAATGCGAGGGCCTGGACGCCTTCCACGAGCCCGAGATCTTCAACGCTGTCCGCTTTGGCGCGATCTGCGAAAACGTGGTGCTCGACGAGAACCGCAAGCCCAACTACGATGACATCTCGATCACGCACAACACGCGCGTGGCCTATCCCGTGGAGCACATTCCTAACGCGTGGACTAAGGGCATGGGCACCACTCCGAGTGTCGTGCTGTTCCTGACTTGCGACGCTTTTGGTGTGCTGCCGCCCATCTCGCGCCTGACGGCCGACGCCGCCATGTACCACTTTGTGACGGGCTTTACGGCTAAGATTCCCGGCACCGAAGTCGGCGTCATCGAGCCCACGCCCACGTTCTCTTCGCTGTTCGGCGAGCCGTTTATGCCGCTCGACCCCATGGTCTACGCTAAGATGCTCGGCGAGCGCATCGCCGACGGCCGCACGCGCGTCTACCTGGTCAACACCGGCTGGATTGGCGGCGGCTACGGCGTAGGCCATCGCATCGAGCTTGCCTACACGCGCTCACTGGTCGCTCGCGCCCTCGACGGTACCATCGAGGACAGCGAGTTCGTGCACGACGACATCTTTAACGTCGACATTCCCACGACGTGCCACGGCGTGCCCGATGGCATCCTGGTGCCGCGCCAATACTGGCAGAGCACCGCGCGCTATGACGAGGCCGCGCACAACCTGGCGGTGATGTTCGAGGAGAACTTCGAGAAGAAGTACTCGCACCTGCCCGAGTCCGTCAAAGCCGCCGGCCCGCACGCTCAAGTACACGCCGACGCCCGTCATCGCGGCCGCGGGCTGCTGGGACTCCGCCACTAGCTTCGCCGTGAGTCCATATCCACCACAAAGGGGACAGGCGCCTTTGTGGTGGTTTTGCTCGCGTGGATGACTCGGGTTACAATACGCCTGACATATCGTCCCCTTCTCCGGATGGGGACAGCGCAAGCGTTCTTGTGACGGCACCGTAGGACTTTGAAGGTGGCCGTTGTAAGGGCGCTTTTTGTTTAGGCGCCCTCACTCGGGCGCGCACAATGAAGGGAGAGCGTATGAAGAGCTTTATTGCCGAGGATTCATTCTGGGAGCTGTTTCCGCAGGCAGCGGTCGGTGTTGTGGTCGTGGAGGGCATGAAGCCCACGGCTCAGATTCCTCAAGAGGACGTGGATGCGATTGCGGCGTTTCTCGACCGCGCCAATATCGATGCGGAGCGTCATCTGACCAGCGACACTATCAGCGAGAACGCACCGGTCAAGGCATGGCGCGAGGCCTATCGTTTGTTCAAGACCAAGAAAGGCGCGCGCTGCTCGATCGAGAACTTGCTCAAACGCGTGCTCAAAGGCAAGCCGGTGGGCCACATTACGCCCGCGGTGGATATTTACAACACGGTGTCGCTGACCTACGCGCTGCCCGTGGGAGGCGAGGATCTGCATGCGATCGAGGGAGACCTTCGCTTGAAGGTGACCGACGGTGGCGATGCGTTCTTGCCGCTTGGCGAGGAGGCGGACGATCCGACGCTGCCCGGCGAGCTCGCCTACATCGACGATGCGGGCGCTGTGTGCCGCTGCTGGAACTGGCGCGACGGCGTTCGCACGGCGCTGTCCGATAATTCGGCCGATGCGTTCCTGGCGATTGAGTGCGTGGAGTCCGAGCGGATGGGGGATTGCCAGGCTGCGATCGATCGCTTAGCCGAGCTGCTTGAGCGCTATCTGGGAGCGACGGTTGTCATTAAGACGCTTGTGACCCGCGACAATCCTTGCGTGGAGCTGTAGCGGCGCCTAGAACCTATTGATGCCCCAAACCACCACAAAGGTGCCTGTCCCCTTTGTGGTGGTTTTTATGTTGATGGGTTAACAAATGGGGTATTTGGGTACGGGTGTCGCCTTATGCGACTAAGATGTTTACCCGTAAGCATTATGCAAGCGAAAGGCGGTCGTCTCCCATGCAGCAGAACGACGAGACACGTTTCGAGGACTTTGTCGGACTGATCAGCGGGCTCTACAAGGAGATTCAGCGCATTAAGACATCCGAGGGCGCAAGGCTGGGCCTCAAGGGCTCCGACGTTATGTGCCTTTACTATCTTGAGCGCAGCAAGGACGGCCTGACTGGCGCTGACCTGGCTCGCATGGCAGGCGTGACCCGCGCCGCCGTCTCGCGTACGCTCGCGCATCTGGAGGAGGGCGGCTACGTCGAGGTCGACGATTCGGGCGATGCCGCCGTTAAGTATCGTGCTCCGGTGCGCCTGACCGCTCTGGGCGGCGAGAGCATGAGCGAAGCGGACCGCATCATTCGCGAGGTGCTCGATACCACCGGTAAGGCTATGGGTGTGGAGCAGCGCGAGCAGATGTATGCGTCGCTGCGCACGATTCTCAACACCCTGCGCGAGATCTAAGGCCGCCAAGGCATTTGCTTCCCATTAACAACTGCATAGTCCCGTTTGAGCGCGTATACCGTGCCGGGGCATTGCTGTCAAAATTCCCCGCGCGAGCTCCGCGCAAGAAAGGATTTGTTATGTCCATTCGTATTATTACCGATTCCGCAAGCGATATGTCGCCGGCCGAGCACCCCGCGCTGTGTGTTCTGCCGCTGTCCGTCACCTTTGGCACCGATGTGTACATGGATGGTGTCGACATCGATCATCAGCGCTTTTACGAGATGCTCGTGGAGCGCGACGAGTTGCCCAAGACCGGCCAGGTCAACCCGTACGCGTTTTCGCAGGCGATTGCCGAGGCACGTGAGGCCGGCGACGAGGCCGTGATCATTACCGTGGGCGCCAAGCTTTCGGGCACCAACCAGAGCGCTCGTACGGCACTTGCCGAGGCGCCGGGCGGCGACGTGTTCGTCGTGGACAGCAATAACGTGACCTTGGGCGAGCGCGTGCTGGTCGAGTATGCGCTGCGCCTGGTGGACGAGGGCCGTAGTGCGGCCCAGATTGCGGCGGCGGTCGAGGCCGTGCGCGACCGTGTGGTGGTTATCGGCCTGCTCGAGACGCTGGAGTACCTGGTGCGCGGCGGCCGCCTGTCTGCTGCGGCGGGCGCTGTGGGCACGCTGCTCAACGTGAAGCCGGTCGTGGCCGCCGAGGACGGCCTCATCGTGCAGTTGGGCAAGGCGCGCGGTTCCAAAAACGGTCGAAACCTGTTGAACCAGAAGGTCGAACAGGCGGGCGGCGTCGACTTCTCCATGCCGCTGGCGCTCGGCTATACGGGCCTTTCGGACGCCGTGCTCAAGAAGTATATCGAGGACAGCGCGGCACTTTGGGCTGGCCACACCGAGGGCGAGTTGCCCGTTCACACCATCGGCGCCACCATTGGTACCCACGTAGGCCCTGGCGCCGTAGCCGTGGCCTTCTTCCAGCCCGCCAACTAACCGACCTGCCATAAACCACCGCAAAGGTGCCTGTCCCCTTTGCGGTGGTTTATGCTTTTCAGGGTGGAAGGGAGCGAGCAATGGCGTCTGAGGGCTTTTTTGAACGGGTGTACGAGGTGGTCGAGCAGATTCCCGAGGGGATGGTCGCCACGTATGGTCAGGTGGCGCTGCTTGCCGGTCGACCACGAAGTGCGCGGTATGTGGGGTATGCCCTGCATAGCAATCCGCGCCCCGGCGAGATTCCCTGTCACCGCGTGGTGTTTGCCGACGGGCGCATATGCGAGGGTTTTGCTTTTGGCGGTCCCGATGCTCAACGTGAGCTTTTGCTAGGGGAGGGTGTGGCGTTTAAGGACGACATGCACGTCGACCTGGCCGTCTGTCGTTGGCCTGCCGGACTCTAACAGCTCTGCCGTGGCCAGAACCACCACAAAGGTGCCTGTCCCCTTTGTGGTGGTTTTCTGTTGCAGGTTTACCTGGGCTAACTTATGGAGAAGCTATGGCGGCGAATATTGATGCTGCAAAGTAAACCACGGTGAACTATATTGTATTCAGCAACGGAGCAGGCAATAGGCGATGAAAAAGCCTGCCCTGTTGAGTTTGATTCGCATTCCTCCCCTCTGTGCGATTCAACGGTGTACTTCGGGAACGGGCCCGCCGGCAACTGACTGCCGGCGGGCCCGTTCCTGTTTATCGGGGGAGTGCAATGGGCGGAGCCGAAGCAGTCCGGCTCCGAAAAAGGCGGACGTCGTAGCGCCCGCCCTAAAGCAATCGAAAGCTCAAGTTAGCAGATCGGTCTAGTACACCATGCCCATGGCGTCCTGAACCTCTGCCAGGGTCTGATCGGCGATCTCGTTGGCGCGACGGTTGCCCTCGTGCAGGACGTCCTTCACATAGTCCAGATCGTTCTCGTAGCGCTGGCGACGCTCGCGGATCGGTGCGAAGTACTCATTGACGGCCTCGGTCACGTACTTCTTGAGCTGGCCGGAGCCGCCCATGCCAATCTCCTCGGCAATCTCGACCTCGGAACGGCCGGTGCAGATGGCGGCCGTCGAAAGCAGGCCGGACACGCCGGGGCGGTTTTCGGGATCGAACGTGATCATGCGCTCGGAGTCGGTCTGGCTCTTCTTGATGCGCTTGGCCGTCTCCTCGGCGGTCATCGAGATGTTGATGGCGTTGCCGTAGCTCTTGCTCATCTTGCGACCGTCCAGGCCGGGCAGCAGCGGGGTCTCGGACAGCAGCGCGTCGACCTCGGGGAACACCTTGCCGTAGCGGTTGTTAAAGCGGCGGGCGATGGTGCGGGTGAGCTCGATGTGCGGCAGCTGGTCGCGGCCGACGGGCACCACATTGCCCTTGCAGAACAGGATGTCGCAGGCCTGGTGCACCGGGTAGGTGAGCAGAAGGCCGGTGAGCTCGTGCCCCGAGGCCTCCATCTCGGCCTTGACCGTGGGGTTGCGCGCCAGCTCGGCCTCGGACACCAGCGACAGGAACGGCAGCATGAGCTGGTTGGCGGCGGGCACGGCGGAGTGCGCGTAGATCATGGTCTTGTCGGGGTCGATGCCGCAGGCAAGGTAGTCCATGACCATGTTGTACACGTTGTCCTGAATGTGCTCGGTGGTGTCGCGGTCGGTGATGACCTGGTAGTCGGCGATGAGTACGTTGGTCCTGGCGCCCATGTTCTGCAGCTCCACGCGGCCCTTGAGGGTGCCAAAGTAGTGACCCAGGTGCAGACGGCCGGTGGGGCGGTCGCCGGTAAGCATGGTGAACTTCTCGGGCGTCTTGGCCAGGCCCTCGCGAATGGCGTTGCTCTTTTGCAGCGCGACTTCGTAGCTGTTCTCGTTTGGCATGATTGCTCCTAA
>CABSMV010000044.1 GCA_902478935.1 uncultured Collinsella sp.
TAAGAGACAGCCATGAGGGCGTCCATGTCGCAATCCGGGTCGCACATCTCCTCGCCGATCTTGTTGAAGCGATCGACCTTGGCGATCATGTCGCCAAATGCCATGCGCACGTTCTCGATGACGGTCTTGTCGTCGTCGAGCGGCGGCTCCTGCTGCAGGATGCCCACGGTGTAGCCGGGGGTAAGCCTAGCATCGCCGTTGGAGACCTCCTCGATGCCAGCCATGATCTTGAGCAGGGTCGACTTGCCCATACCGTTGGGGCCCACGACGCCGATCTTGGCACCGGGGTAGAAGCTCAGGGTCACGTCGTCAAGGATCACCTTGTCGCCATGGGCCTTGCGAGCCTGATACATCTGGTAGATAAACTCCGCCATTTGCCTGTTCTATCCTTTCTACCTGCTGTTTTCCTATTCTTGATTCGCTTTAGTAGAAACGAAATGAGGAAACCAGCTCTGAAACGTAACGAAAAAGGGGCATGGTTGCCCACACCCCCTAATACTACCTGGGAAAAGTCCCCCGGAACATACTATGAACTGCGTACGCTAGTTTTCCGCAACCTTAACGAGCGGCTCGCTGAGATTTGCGCCACAACAGATACGAGTAGACGTAGACGGCTCCAACCGAACCAAACGCCAGAACCGCAATCACCGCGGCGACGACTTCACTCGAAAGCACGCTGCCTGCCACGCCCATCACAATCAGGCCAATACCCAGCACCAAAAAGCAGGCACCGCCAAAACGCTGCGTACGGCGCCAGTTCTCGGGATCGGCAAGCGCCCAAGGTGTCTTGATACCGAGCGTATAGTTCTGCTTCACACGCGGCAAGTAGTTGCCTACGCCGATGAACAGCAAACCGACAACACCGGAAATCAGCACGTTAACCGAACCGACCGCCGGCACCACGCCCCAGACCGTAAGCTCTCCCAGCCAGCTTATGGCGCACATGAACAAGGTGAAGGCGATTACGAAGCCCTGGCAGAACTTGCCCGAGGTTCGATATGCCTCACCTTTGGGGTCGATGCGCGGCACCACGCAGAACATTGCGAGAAGCGCCAGAGGCAGCACGCCGAGCGCGGAGGCCATCCAGCTAGGACCCCAACCGTCGACGGCGCCGTTCGCGCCCCAGTGCGTGGGAATCTGCGTAGGCAAGCTCGGCATCACCATGAGGTGCGCTACAACATTAATAGCGCAGACCACAACAAGCATGGCCCACACGCGCGACGATACCCCCGTGGGGTGAATGCCCTTGTTTTCGTTATTCATCCTTATCACCTTCCGTGTTTGTAAAGCCCATAAACCAGCCAATTAAATCCTGCATGACGGTGGTGTTTAAGCTGTATACGATGTTTTGGCCATGGTGCTCGTCGGTCACCAACCCGGCGTTTTTGAGCGTCGCCAAGTGATGGCTCAGCGACGGCTTACTGATATCGAAATGCTCGGCAAGCTCCCCCGCCGTGCAATTGCCCTCGCGCAGCAACTCCAAAATGCGCCGTCGCGTTGGATCGGCAAGCGCCTTAAAACCCTCTCCCGGCATAAGACCTCCTCTCATCATCTCTCATGACGTGCACACTATACTCAATATTTAGATGTTTGTCTAACTATCTAATCGCAATGCTTCAAACCACATCAAAGCAAACGCCATCGCAACCTATGGGCGATTACCTATAATGGCGATAGCTAAAACACGACCGACTCCCCATCGGAGGATATCCATGACCGAAACCACAGCCGCAGCCGCCATCGAGACACGCGACACCAAGCTCGAGATCATCATGGGCCGCGAGGCACTCGATAAGCTCGCCGATGCTACGGTGCTGGTGCTCGGCTGCGGAGGTGTGGGCTCCAATTGCTGCGAGGCACTCGCCCGCGGCGGCATCGGTCATTTCGTCATTCTGGACAAGGACGTCATCGCGCCCAGCAATATCAACCGTCAGGCCATCGCCTTTCACAGCACCATCGGAAAGCGCAAGGTTGACGTGATGGAAGCCATGATCCACGACATCAATCCCGCCGCTGCCGTCATCAAGCGAACTGAATACTTGCTGAGCGACAACATCGATGATTTCTTCGCGAGCGTTTTGGAGCAGACGGACGGCAAGCTCGACTACGTCGTCGACGCCATCGACACCATCTCGGCCAAGCTCACCATTGCCAAATATGCTCAGGACCACGACATTCGTTTGGTTAGCTCCATGGGCGGGGCCAACAAGCTCCATCCCGAGTGCCTCCGCTTTGCCGACATTTTCGATACGGTACGTGACCCCATGAGCCGCATTATGCGCAAAGAATGCAAGAAGCGCGGAATCAAGAGCCTGCATGTACTGTTTAGCTGCGAGGAATCGGTTAAGACACAGCCCCGCGACCCTTCCAACATCCACGAGCGCACCGAGCTGGGAACCGCCAGCTTTATGCCGCCCATCATGGGCCAGATGATTGCCGGCGAGGTTATCCGCCAGATCAGCGGCCGCGGCACTGAGCGCGTACGCTCCGATGGCCAACGTCTGGACTAGCGGAGCGCACCGAGATGGAGCCCCGGTTATTTGATGCACACTGCCATCTTGATTTAATGGCTCACCCGGACGCCGTTTCCGATGAGGCGACGGCGCTGGGCTTGGGTCTATTTGACTGCGGCGTCAATCCGCGCGACTTTTCGGCCGCAAACGAGCGCGCCTGTCGCCAACCAGGCATCATCGCCGGCGTTGGGCTTCACCCCTGGTGGCTCGCCGATGGCCACTGCGGTTTTGTCGAAGTCAATCTGCTTTGCGAAGTTGCTGCCCAAGAACGCTACATCGGCGAAGTCGGACTCGACTTTTCCGCGCGCTTTGCTGGAAGTGAGCCGCTACAAATACAGGCACTTAACCGGCTCTGCGATGCGCTCGTGCAGCATCCTCTTACCGGGCGCGTGATATCAATTCACGCCGTTCGTTCGGCAGGAGCCGTACTGGACGTCCTCGAATCGCATGGGCTACTCATCCCAAACCCCGACTCCCCCGTTATCATCTTCCACTGGTTTAGCGGTACTTCGGACGAACTCGCCCGCGCGCGAAACGTAGGCTGCTATTTTTCCGTGAACGAGCGTATGCTCGCCGCCAAACGCGGTCGCGAATACGCACGACAGATTCCACTCGACCGCCTACTGCTCGAGACCGATGCGCCGGCCGAACCAAACACAGAAACAAGCGCGCAGTCGCTCATCAAATCGCTCACAAGGACCTCGATGCGCATTGCCTCACTCAAAAACTGTGACGCAAAGCGCATCGAGTCGGCAGTTTTAACAAATGCGCACTCTGTTTTTGACCTTCGCTAACCCCTGTGGGCAAAAAATGCCAAGGGACATGCGAATCGCACAACGCAGTCCCTATTGGTAGGCAGTACAATTCGGCAGCTTTACACCAATTCGTGCATGAGATCACGGTTGCGTGCATACAATTCGTCAAAGATATGACGACGCGACGCATATAACTCGTGGGCAGCCATATCGGGCTCGATTGTTTGCGCAACGCCAAGGACTTGGGCGAGTTCATCCCATGATGCGTAGGCGCCACCTGCGAGAGCTGCCATGATGGCATCACCGAAGCATGCACCCACCGTAACCTTGGCAACCGAGACCTCGCGCCCGCATACGTCGGCGATAGTCTGCATCCAAACTGGATTCTTGGTTCCGCCTCCGACAAGCATAATGCGCCCAATTGGCAGTCCATGCTCTCGCTCGATAATGTCGACATGGGATGCAACGGTATACGCGACGCCTTCCAAGGCGGCGCGAACCATATGGGCTCGCGTATGCCTTCCGGTCAGGCCAAAGAAGACGCCACGCGCCTCGGGATCGTTGAGCGGAGTACGCTCCCCCGCAAAGTACGGCAGGCACAGGAGCCCATCGGCACCCGACGCCACATCGGCGGCATCATGCGCCATAACCGAATATGCATCGGGGCCACCGTGGCCCTCGGCCTCTACGGCGTCGCGATACAGCTCTTGGCGCAGCCACGATGTGAGTGCACCCGCCGTATTGGTCCCCGCGCAAATCCCGTAAGTTCCGGGAATGATAAACGTCCCCGGCCACAGGCGGGCATCATCGACCATATGATCAGCTAGGTAGATGAAATACGCCGTGCTCCCCAACTGAACCATCATATCGCCGGGACGGAATACACCCGTCGAAATGGCCTCGGCACCAGAGTCACCCGTTCCCACTAAGACAGGTGTCCCCGCCGCGAGCCCCGTCGCCTCAGCCGCACGCTGCGTAATCACCCCGGCAATATCGGTAGCCGACATTACCTCCGCCATCTGGTCAGGCCGGCAGAAACGAGCACATTCCCGAGCATCAACCTTCCAAGTGTAGCGGTCATATAGGGGAAGAAAATCCTCCGCCAAATAACGGTCCACCGTAAAACGCCCCGTCAACTTTGCGCACAGAAACGATGACGCCGTCAGGAACTTCGCGGCACGTTCGTGCACCTCGGGCATATTCTCCTTAAACCACAAGATCTTGGGAGCAATATCTGACGAACAGGGATCGTGCCCGAAAAGCTCGCGTGCGCGATCTGACCCATATTCGAAAAGAAGCTCGTCAATCTGCGGCTTCGACCGCGCATCGACTCCATACAAAATCGCGGGCGCCAGCGCGTTGCACTCGGTATCGACCGGCACGCAGTCGCAACCCAATGCGGAAAGCCCCACGCATCCGATCTGCGCCGCGTTAACCCCCGATTGCGCCACCAGCTCGCGCGACAAGCGGCAAAAATCGCCCCACCAAACTGCCTCCGCATCATGCTGGTACCATCCATCACACGGGTTGTCCGTCTCGTGTCCACAAGAGGCTTGGCAAACGATATCGCATCGATCATCGATTAAAACGCCTTTAGAGGCGCTTGTCCCGATATCAATACCCAGATAGAACGCCATAGGTGCTTACTCCCCTCGCGCCGCACGAGCGGCAGCCATAAAACGAACTACCCGCTCAACATCAACCGGGGCATCCAGCTTTCCGTCGCGCTTTAAGCACGTGCCGACAAACGCGCCATCGTAGTGAGCAAATACGTCAGCCACGATATTTTCGCGACAACCGGTGCCGCATACCATAGGCACTTCGCCAACACGCTCGCGAACCTCATCGGCAAGCTCGCCCGAAGCGCCACGACCGGCAGCCGAACCGCCGATGACCATCGCATCCGGTAGGCAATTAAAGAGAAGCGAATCGGCAATGTCCGCAGTCGTGCGGTCGTTGAGATAAACCTCCCCCTCGCTCGTGATGAAGTGAAAAAGCTTGAGGTCGTCCAAGCGCAGCGCCGCCTTGCGACGCATGGTGTGCGCGAAATCTCGGTTAATCAGCCCGAGATCACCGGCCCAGGCACCGCAAAAATTGCAGCGCGTGAACTGTGCATCGACGGCAGCGCACAGCTCGATTGTGGCATCACCATCGTAAATAGCCTCAGCTCCCCAAGGAGTCGACAGATCATGGGATAGAGTCCCGATTACATAGCCCATCGATGCAAGGGTTGAGGGAGAAACGTGCTGCTCGTAGGGCATCGAGAGCTCATTGGTAATCAAAATGCCATCGACACCGCCCTGCTGCAACGCCTCGAGATCGCGCTTGGCGGCTTCCACGACCTGCGACACGCTTCCGCCCGGGTAATACAGTGGATCGCCCGGCAGAGGACGCAAGTGCAGCATTCCGATGACCGGCTTTTCGGTCTTGAACATCGAGGTTAGAAACGACATAACGTGCTCCTTCATAGGGTTATCGCGGGGACGTTACTCCCCCAGCACTTCGACGTACACTTTTCGCTTCTGCGGACCGTCAAACTCCGCAAGATAGATGTTCTGGGCACCTCCACACACGATGTGGCCATCTTGGACGGGAAAGAAGCAACTGTTTCCACAAATCATGCTCTTGATATGCCCACAGGAGTTGTTGCCGGTGGCTCCATAGCTCGGCAGGAAGTGTGCATGCGCATAGGGGGCATCGAGCGGGGCGATGCGATCAAGCGTCTCCATAAGATCCGTCTCCACGCAGGGCAGTCCCTCGTTTACCACGATTCCACAGGTCGTATGCGACAAAATAATCGCTGCCAAGCCATTGGTCACCGAGCTGCGTTCGATGGCAGCGTGCACGTCTTCGGTAATATCGATGAACTGGTCCGGAGCAGTCGATAGATAGCTCAATGTCTCGAGCGTCACCATGTTTACTCATCCCCTTCAAGAAAACGCAGGGCATTACCCCAGTAGAGCCTTTCTCGCGCATCATCGCGCATGGGCACGGTATCGAGCGCCCGCTTGAGTTTGAATGCACGGAAGCGCGGCGTATTGCTGGCGAACATCACTTGGTGCGATAGCGCGCGCTCATACCACAGCGGCCCCATATCGACCGTGAAAAGACGCTGCATCATCTCCTCGGGCGAATCGATGTAAGTGATAGAGGTGTCCGTGTAGCAGTTGGGATACTTGAGCAGCATCGCCACGGTCTCGCGTACCCAGGGCCAGCCAAAGTGAGTCAAACTAAAGCGCACATTTGGATGCGTTGCGATTGTGTGCTCAAATGCAAGCGGGTTACTGCGCGAGAGCTCTGCGCCAGGCTCCCAAGACATACCGGCATGGAAAACCACCGGCTTGTTATAGCGCTCGCACAGCTCGTAAAGCGGCTCGGCCACAGCATCATCGGGGGCAAAACCCTGCTTTGCAGGATGCAGGCAAAGCCCCTTTGCCCCCAACTCGGTAAAGGCGCGCTCCAATTCGTCTGCGGCACCGCTCACCTGCGGGTCTACGCTCGCAAATCCCCACAGACGATCGGGATGCGCGGCAACCAGCATGGCAATCTGGTCGTTGGTGCCAAAGTGCCCTCCGCATGCCGTGGTTACATCGAGCGGCATGAGCAAGCTCTTCTGCACATCGCAGACGTCCATCTCGACTTGAAGCTCGTCCCAATCCATGGGACCCATATGCCCCATACCAAATTCTCGTGACCAAAAACCGAATCCATCAGGCTCATCACCCGGCGTACAGATCTCGCCGTAGAGCATGGGCTGAACCAACATGTCGATAACCATTTCGTACTCCTTTCCAGGCATTTGACCCTAGTACGGCTCAAACGAACCAATCACTCGGGACGACAGCTCAGCGCCCGCCTTCATACACGCCGGAATATCAAGGCCATCGATCACGCCCTTGGTAAACCCGGCAATATACGAGTCGCCGGCACCCACGGTATTAACGACCTTCTCCGCCGGTACGATCCCGCACTCATAGAAGCGCTCACCGTCATAGGCAATGCTTCCCTTCTCGCCAAGCGTAGCAACCGCAACGCGCGGTCCCAATTCCTGCACGTGGCGTACCCAGTCTCGCAGCTCCGGAGTGTCCTCTTCAAACGACATGAATGCATAGTCAACGTAAGGAAAATGATTCTCGCAGGCATATTCGGGATCCTGGCTGAACACCGAGAAGTCCATAACCACCGTCTTGCCCGCATCATGCCATTCGGGCAGGAGGTCCAAACAATTGCCAAACAGGTCGGTATGAATGATGTCATGCTCTAGGATAAACGCCCGGTCATCTTCATTCGGACGATATGTCTCCATTACGCCATCGATTGCCTCGAGATGCACGCGATCGACGCCGTCTTTCAATGCCATGAGCATCACCGAGGTGTCGCCATCCTCCACCCGCAGATGTGAGATATCGAGCCCCTCAGCGGCCAGCGCCTCTCTCATCTTGTCTCCGTACTTGTCCTTGCCGACAACCGACACGGCGGATACCGAAACGCCCATTCGTGCAAGATGGATACCCCAGTCAATGCCATTGCCAGTCGGATAGAACACGCCGATGTTTTGATAGACGTCCGCACAGCAAAAACCAGCCGCGCACGCTTTAATACCCATGGTCTTCTCCAATGTTCAAAAGGGGACCCACCACATGGCGAGCCCCCTTTTCGCATTCCGCTTATTGTTTTGCATCGGCCGTCCAAGGCCTCGTAGCCAGACCGCCGTACGCTTTCTTAAGCTATTCGACGATTGGTGCTCCGTGGCCCCAAGAACCTTCCATACCGCACACGGTCGAGGCAAACCCGGCAGCAAAGTCGAGCGCGCGCTCGATGGCCTCGGCGCCATCCTCACCGCGCTTGGCGGAATCGAGATAGCACATCAAAAACGAGGTGAGGAACGAGTCGCCCGCCCCCATGGTGTCCTTCATGTCCGTTACCGGTTTAGCCAGCTGGCGGTAATAACGCTCGCCGTCGTAAGCAATGCAGCCCTCGGCGCCCGCCGTAGCCGACACAAAACGCGGACCCAGGCCCTTCACCCATGCCAGACGCTCGCGAATCTCATCCTCACTCGCAGCATCCGCCGCACTAAAGAATGCGAAATCGACGTAGGGCGCAATCTGCTCGTAGTACTCGTCGGTAGAGTCGTCCGAAAAGTCAAAAGAGACCGTGACGCCCGCAGCCTTCAACTTGGGCAGCTCGCGCTCGGTAAAGCAATAGTTGCCCGAATGAACCACATCGAACTGCTTCATGTACGCAAGGTCAAAGCGATCGAGGACATAGCGCGCATCGCCACGGATACCGCCCTCGTTGGAGCCGAGGAAGACACGGTCACCGTCGACGACGGTCACGCGAGCCGCTCCGTTCTCGCCAATCATCTGCTCGCACTTGTCAAGCTCGATACCCTCATCCTCGAGGCTTGCAATGACATGCTCGGCAGCGGCATCATTGCCAAAAATGCCCATGTATGCGGAGCGTGCGGCACCGCATTTCTTGGCATAAACGGCGAAGTTCACCGCATTGCCGCCGGGATACATGGTGTGGATATGCTCGTAGCGATCGACGACGTTGTCGCCAAATCCGAGCGCGTTAACGTTAAATGCCATGGCCTTTGCTCCTTCTAGTACTCGACAACACCCATATAGCGACGGAAATCGGGATCGTGATCAAACACCTTGCCGCGTGCGGCACGCAGCTCGCAGTTCATGGCGTAGAACAGCACCGGGTCCAGATAGGCACGGACGCTCGCCGGCACGGCTTCCATACCGTACTCCTTGGCATCGAGCACCATCAGCGTATCGGTATGCGTCTTAAGGAACGCCAGGGCGCGCTCGTCCATAGCACGGCACTCGCTGGAGCCCATCTGCAGGAAGTAAAAAACGCCATCCTGAGTAGCCTCGAAGGGGCCATGGAAGTACTCGGCAGAGTGGATGTAGCTGCAGTGCTGCCACTGCATCTCCATAAGAGAGCAGATAGCGAAACCGTAGGTCTGGCTAAAGTTGGGACCGCTGCCCAGAATATAGAAGAACTCGTGCTCCTGGCAAAGCTTGGCAAAGCGATCGCCCAGCTCGGCATTTACCTTCTCGCGTGCCGAGGGAAGAATCTTATCCATCTCGGCGATACCGGCATACATATCGGCAAGATCGGCGTAACCCTCCTGCTGATCGAGCAGCTCTGCCGCAAGCGACAGCGAAATGCCAGCGGGGACCTCGGCCTGCGGCACGCCCTCGCCCCACGGGTAGACCCACGTGGTCCATTTACCGGTGTCGATCTTAGATCCAGCGTTGTCGGTCTGGGCGATCACCGTAGCGCCGGCAGCAAGGGCAATCTCGCAGCCCTCGACGACCTCAGGGGTGTTGCCACTGTGGCTACAAGCGATGACCAGGGACTTCTCGCCCAGACGACGCGGACGCATGATATCGAACTCGCGAGCCGTATAGATATACGAAGTGAAGGTGGTTGCCTCGCGCTGCAGAAGCTCATGGGCCGGGATCAAATCGATCATGGAGCCACCGCAAGCAATCCAGTAGACGCTGTCGAACTTGCCCTTCTCGGCAATTGCCTCTTTGATCAGATCGTGTGCGTTCATATCCAGTTCCTTTCTTGTTTGGCCGCAATCAATGACGTTGGCTGCGTGGCCGATAGTTGTTTTAGTCAATCAGATATTTCTCGAATGCGGCCATGTTCTTGGCATCTGCCGCCGCCGGATCATCGTAGTAACGACCGTCCGTGATTTCCTGGCCCAGCATGCCGTCGAAACCATGGGCGTTGAGTGTGGCAACGAAGGCGTCCATATCGTGCTTGCCATCGCCCCACACCAGATGGCCATACGGGTCACCGTCGATAAAGTGCATCTCGTGAATTGCCCCATCACCAAAGATGGCAAACCAGTCCTCGAGCGTCTCGCCAGCAACGCCCATCGCGGTTGTATCAACCATGGGCTGTAAGTACGGGCTCGCGACCTCGTCAATCATGCGCTTCGCATCGGAAACCGTCGTCACAAGGTTGCTCTCCTCGGGACGCAGGCTTTCCATCGTAAGCACCAGACCGTGCTCGCCGGCATACTCCGCCAGAATGGACAAGTGCTCGCGGCTGCGCTTCCAGGCTTCCTCGCGGTCCTCGTCCCAGTCGCCCCAGCCCGAGTTGACGGACATACGGTCGCACCCAAGTACCTCGGCAAGCTCAATGCCGTGCTTAAAGTACGCCAGGCTGCGCTGTTCATGCAGCGGTTTGCGTGCGCAGTACTGCCAAGGATAGACAACGTTCTCGGGGCACAGAGTACGATACCTAAGCCCACGGTCTGCAGCCTTTTTCGCCAGGACCTCAGCCTCAAAGTAGCCCGTGTGGTCGAGCGTCACATGCGGCTCTGCGCACCACAGCTCAATGGACTCAAAGCCCAAACGCTGCTGCACATCAAGGAAGTAATCGAGCGACCACATGATGTAGTGGATATTCATGCCCGCAATCTGCTCGCGGCGCAGCGTCGGTTTGGATTCAGACATCTTATGCCTCCTTATTTCGATCGAACACGATTTGTCCGTCCGACATCGTCATATCAACCGCAAGATCGCGTGCGTCGCGATAATCGAGGTCAAACACATCCCGATCGAGCACGCAGATATCGGCAAGCTTGCCGACCTCGAGCGTACCCAGCTCGTCTTCGCGCATCAGATCGTACGCGCCCCCGGCAGTCCAAGCGCGCAAGAGCTCGACAAGCGTCAGCGTGTTGACCTCATTCACAGGCAGTCCGTCGGCGAAGAATCCGCCGCACGCGCTGTAGATTGACTCGCCCAGGCTCGGAATCAGCAGCGGCAAATCCGTTCCACAGCACACTGTGCATCCGGAATCTTCCATGCCGCGGCGATTCCAGCTGTGCAAAAGTCGCGTCTCGCCAATTTGTCGACGCATCATCGATAGGCAATCCTCGCGCCGGTCCAGCGTCAGAATCTGCGGATAGACCTCGCAAATTCCACCTAACTTGCCAAACTCGACAAGATCGGTCGGGTCAGAGTTCTCGAGATCGGTAATCGCATGGCGGCGAAGCATCCGTCCATGCTCGTCTCGAGGCAGCGAGGCATAGAGCGCCACGGTGCGACGAACGGCGCCATCGCCCTGGCAATGCAAGGAATATCGGAAGCCGTCAGCATCAATTGCACGCAGCTCGCTCTCAATCAGATCCCACTCTGGTTCCTCGACGACCGTCTTGCCGGCAGCGCCCGCATCGGCCGTGTCCTCATAGGGGTCAATCATCTCGGCAAGCCCCGCCCATACGCCGCGATCGGTCATACGGTTGAAGCCAGAAAAACGAACGAACGGTCCCCGGAAGCGCTCTCGCGCCTCGCGGGCATATGCCAGATTTGCACCGGCGCCCACCGGCTGCGACATCATAGAGACGCGAACCGTCAGCTCACCAGATTCCTCACGGCGAGCCATTTCGTCGGCAAAGCCGTAGTAGTCATCAAACGCCATTTCCTTGATGGCGGTAACGCCGCGCTCGTTAAGCATGCTCATGTAGTCCGAATACCCGGCACGCACCTCGGGCAGCGCAAGGAAATCGCTCATCATGCGCCAGATCTTCTCGGCATAGCACGCCTGGGGTGTAAAGCCATATCGCGCACTGGCGGCAGCGTTGAGAACGCAGGTCCCCGCTCCTGGTGTAAAGCAGACGACGGGGATATCGCCAAAACAATCGTCAAACACAGCTGCCGTATTTGCGTTCTCGACATCCGATGCCAACGTTTCGGGTAGGTTGTGGCCAAAAGCCGCCGCGCAATCCGGATGATCTTCTTTCCATGCACGCAAGAGCGACACAGCCTCTTTGGCATCAGCGATGCCGGACAGATCAGACCCCAACGTCCGCAGCGCCCAACCTGTATAGAAGGTATGCACATCGATCAGGCCAGGCATGACAGTGCGGTCGCCCAGGTCAACTACCTCGTCCGCCTGGGTCAAATACGAAGCTACCTCACACTTGGTGCCAACAGCCTCAATTCGATTGCCACGGACCGCTACGAAACCTTCAAACGGCAGGTCCCCCGTACCGGTAAAGACGCTCTTAGTCGTCAGGACCGTCAAACGATCAGACATCACAACCACCTACACCGGAAGCATGCCAGAGATTGCCGTTACGATCAGGCCAAAGACGACCATGAAAATGAAGAACTTCCAAATGGTCTTCCACCATTGGCCAAACGAAATCCTAGCCACGGCAAGACCGGCGACCGTCATGCCCGCCACGGGGCTGATGGTGTTGATGGTCTGGTTGGCAAACTGGAGCGCGGTGACGGCCGCCTCGGGATTGAGGCCCATGAGCTCGGTCAGGGGGCCCATAACGGGCATGGTGAGCGCCGCCAGGCCAGAACTCGAGGGAACCAGCAAAGAGAGCAGGCCAAGGACGACATACATAAACGTGGTGTAGACGGCGGCGGGTGCACCGGCGAGCGCGGTAGCGAGCGCCTGGAGGATGGTGTCGATGATCATGCCGCCCTCGGCGATGACCAGAATACCGCGAGCGATACCGATAACGACGGCAGCGTACGCAAAGTCGGCGAGACCCTTAACGAACTCCTCTGCGATCGTCTGCTGGTCAAGGCCGCCCAGGATACCGGCAAGCAAGCCCATGCCAAGGAACACGGCGGAAATCTGATTCATGTACCAGCCCTGGGTAACAAGACCCCAGACGATAATGCCCATACCGCAAGCAAAATCGATAAGCACGAGCTTCTGACGGATAGTGAACTCTTCCTCGATGGAGGCATCGGTCACGGAAAATTCAATACGCTTGAGCTTATCGTCCTCGTACACAATGGACGACTCGGGGTTTTTCTTGACGCGCATGGCGTAGCGCATGGCCCATGCGATACCGACGGCAGTGAAGATGACCCAAGAAACGGCACGCAGCCACAGTTGCGGATTACCCTCGATGCCAATGATGCCTTGGGCGATCAAAACATTAAACGGGTCGATGGTCGAAGCACAATATCCCAGGTTAGGACCAAGGAAGCAGATGATGAATGCCGTCATCGAGTCATAACCGATACCCATCATGATGGGAATGAAGATGGCATAGAACGGCAGGGCTTCCTCAGACATACCAAACGTAGTGCCACAAATGGACAGCAATGTCATCGTGATGGGAATGATGAGGATGTCCTTGTTCTTGAGCTTTTTAATCACACGGCTCATGCCGGCATTCAAAGCGTTGGTCTTGGTGATGATCGCGAACGATCCGCCAATCAATAAGACGAACGCAACGACGTCGGCAGCCTCTTGGATACCCTTGGTGGGCGCTTGCAGAACCGCGAAGATATCCTGGCCCAGATTGATGGTCTCGCCGGTCTCGGAATCGGTGTAGTTCTTATCGACCTGTTCATAGGTTCCAGCAACGGCGACTTCACGCTCGCCCGCCGCTGTCGAAATCGTCTTGCGCTGATACTGACCAGAGGGAACGATCCAAGTCAGGACCGCAAAGACAACGATCAGCAAGAACATGATCGTATAGACATGCGGTAATTTGAACTTAAAACGTCTGTTTGTCTTCTTCGCCTTCGTATCTGACATAGATACCTCCAAAGAACTCGAGACTGCATCGCATCTCGCTTCAACGTTTGCACAATGCAAACGTTCTATGACGTCCCATAGATTACCAGCAGCTTTTTCCTTCATCAAGATAATTTCAAACTGATTGCCGCAACGCGGTTGAACGGTTGCGTTTGCGCCGTGAACGGTATGGAAACGCCCGGTGAGATAATCCACCGGGCGCTTCCATTCGCAATGTCCTAGATGTCAAAAACGTAGCGAGACCCAACGATCCGCTGACGACCGATGATAAACGGCCGCCGCTGCTCATCGAAAAAGAAGGCTTCCATATAAAACAAGGGTTCGCCAACGGGAACTGCCAACAGTCGAGCGACCTCGGGCGACGCGCACGCGATCTCGAGTGTGCACGGGTCGGTAAACGCGGGCGTGCGGCCCGTCCGGTTGC
>CABSMV010000045.1 GCA_902478935.1 uncultured Collinsella sp.
GTTCGTCGGCAGCGTCAGATGTGTATAAGAGACAGTCGACTTCCTGTTCAGCGTCTACTCCGCCTCGCCGTCGCGCGAGGACGGAGGGCCGGAGTGGGGCGACAGGGCCGTGTGGGAGGACCTCCACCACAGGGACCCGTACCCGTTCTGGCTGGATTAATGGATGGAAACGGATGTTCTATCGGGACACACATTTTGTCCTATAAGCCTTTATTGATGGCGCTGAAAATGGGTTTGGCATAGACGGGATGTATGCCAGCGGTGATGCAATCAGGCCGTCTATGGCGATTCTTGCGGGCGAAGATATGGAATGGCAAATCTGTAATGCCGATGGCTCTTGTATGAGTGGTCGTTTGGCTGCAACAAGCGATCCGAATTCGTTTGATCTTCTCGACGATGATGGAGCGGATTGCGGTTCTGTTCACCTGTCATATGCATCGCGAGATGGGATGGACGGCATTCTCTATGTCTCTCACAAGATTGGTGATTTCAAGATGCGCAGGACTAACCGCGTGCCGGCTTTTATTGAGGAATGATGGCTGCCGTGTTAGTCGCCTACGGCTCGGCCATGTATTCGTGAAAGCTGTTCCATCTGTATTCCAATAGGGAAACGTGTGCGCCCTGGGCGCGAAAACGCCGAGCTCTGCGTGTGATAGGGCAGAACTCGGCGAAGGGTGCGCGGTAAAAGGTAGATTTTAGGGCATGTGCCAAAAACTACTTGAGGAGGAAGTCGGAGAGGGGAATGGTACGGGCCTCGCGATGCTCGGGATCGGCGATGTGGTCGGCAGGATAGCCGCAGACGAGCATGTGATAGGGATAGACGCCCTCGGGCAGGTTGAACCGCTCTCGGGCTAGCTCGGGCTTAAAATGGCATACCCAACACGTTCCCAGGCCCTGCTCCTCGGCCTCCATCATCATCTGATCGCAAACAATCGAGGTGTCGATAGCGCTGGAGTTCATCTGGTCATAGGGGCGAACCCAAGCGTCGTCGGTAACGCTGCAAATAAGAAAGATAAGCGGTGCCCCAAAGATAGACCCATCACGAGCAAACCGAGGCTGACAGGCAGCCGCCTTCTCCAAAAGCTCGGGCGTATCCAACACCATCACACGGGTTGGATGATTATTACAAGCAGAAGGAGCAATACGCCCAGCCTCAACAATGGCATCCACCACAGCCTGCTCCACAGAACGATCCTCAAACAAACGACAAGAATACCGACCCCGAGCCAGATCCAAATACCCCATAACCAAACCCTCCAAAGCTAATAAAACAACCCAAAACTAAGCAAAAGGGTACCCAAAGCAACATTCAGCCAAACGCCCACCGAATGCCAAAGTGTTCAATTGGGTACTAAAGGTCCCCTCGGCCAAACCCCCATTGCGCTATAACTATCAGCCAAAGTTCCCAATGGTGGTACGTAAGGCGAAGGGCCGGCCACGGTTTACTTTCGAACGACTCTGCAGAGCAGCCGGAGTGAGAAAGCAAACCGTGGCCGGCCCTTCGCCGGTGGGATACGTACAGCTAATTAACTGTTCTTCATGACAATCGAATCCACGACATCAGCCACATTCTCGCAGCAGTCGGCGCAGTACTCCAGGAAAGCGTAGACGTCACGCCAGGCGATGACCTCGAGCGGGTCCTTGCCATTGACGTGCAGGTTGCGCATGGCGTTGATGTAGAGCTCATCGGCCTCGGACTCAATGGTGTTGATCTGGATGACCAGCTCGCGCAGGGTCTTGGACTTGCGGTAATTAGGCAGCTCGACCATAAGGTCCTTCATGGCGCGGCAGGCGTCGGTCACCTTGTGGGCGATGACAATGGCATCGGGGTGGATGCTCTGGATGTTGGTGAAGTAGACGCGCTGCACGACGCCTTCGATACGGTCAAGCACAGTGTCGAGCGCGCAACTCATCAGGTCCAGATCCTCGCGCTCAAGCGGGGTGATAAAGGCAGTGAGCAGGGCATCCTCGAGCTCATGGTGCTTCTTGTCGGCCGCATGCTCAATCGCATGCATCTCCTCGAGCATGTCGTGGATCTGCGCGGGATCAAAGTTCTCAAAAATCTTGATGAGCAACTCTGCGGCCTGGACAGCAAGGTCGGCGCAGGCGACGTAGTTGTCAAAGTAGAACGAATCGGGTTTCTTTGCCATGAGTGGGTCCTTTCGAGGCGAAGACGGGTGGGCGAGGTATTGCGGTCCGGATGGACGTTCGGTTTGACTAGATGAACATCATGAACAGCTTGGCCATGACAAAGCTGATGAGTCCACAAGCGGGGAAGGTGAAGAACCACGTGAACATCATGTCCTTGACCACGCCGAAGTTGATGGCCGAGAGGCGCTTGACGGCGCCGACACCCATAATGGCGCAGGTTTTGATGTGCGTGGAGGATACGGGGATGCCGGTAAGGGTGGCAAGTAGCAGGTTCGCGGCGCCCGCCAGGTCGGCGGAGAAGCCCTGGTACTTTTCGAGCTTGACCATGCTCTGACCGACAGACTTGATGATGCGCTCACCGCCCACGCTGGTGCCGATACCCATAGTGGCCGAGCACAGCAGCATAATCCAGATGGGGATGCCGGCATCGCCGACGCTCGTCTGGCCGTTGGCGAAGGCCACGCCTAAAAAGAGCACGCCGATGAACTTCTGTCCATCCTGCGCGCCGTGCATGAAGCTCATGGCCGCAGCGCTCGCGATCTGAGCGTATTTAAAGAAGACGTTGGCACGTCGCCTGTTGGCGGCGGCGAAAAGAATCGAGACGAGCTTGCATAGGACCCAGCCCATGATAAAGCCCAGGCCGATGGAGAGCGCCAAGCCGTAGATGACCTTCATCCACTCGTGGACGTTGACGCTGCTCGCGCCGCCGAGGGCGATTGCGGCACCGGTCAGGCCGGCGATAAGGCTGTGGCTTTGCGAGGTGGGGATGCCAAAACGCGATGCCGTGGCGCCGTAGACGACGATGGAGAACAGCGCCGCGCAGAGGCATGCGAGCGCCATGGTGCTGTTTCCGCCAAAGTCGACGATATGTGAGATGGTGTTGGCGACGCTCGCGTTAAAGTGCGTCATGATGAGCACGCCGAGGAAGTTGAATGCGGCGCTCATGAGAATGGCTGCGCGGGCGGGCATGCAGCGCGTGGTGACACAGGTCGCGATGGCGTTGGGCGCGTCGGTCCATCCGTTGACGAAGATAGCGCCGAGCGCGAGGATCACGGTGACGGCAAGGACTGGGTTCGACACAATTTGGCCGAGGAAGGCTGAGAACGTTACGTCCATATATGGGCTTTCTCGAAGTTTGCAGGCACGTTACAAAAACATGATAAATCGTATCACCTCCTGCGGGTTTCTTTACCGAGTTCTGATGGGAGAAGTGAATTTTTTGGCACTAACATTGAATATTTGCCCTGTTGACCGCGGGTGTTCTTTTTGCTAGCACGCCATGAGGACACGTGCGCGCCCCAACATCCCAAAACCACAGCCTGTTCGCTTTACAATATGCAAACATGCGTTCGATAATAGGAGGCATGGAATATCGACAGACAGATGGTAAAACTCGACGCGTGCACAAGCAGTATGTGGACGTCGTGGCCCGCATCCTCGCGGGCGGACAAGTCGTGCCGGTTACCGTCTGCTGGGTCGACGGTCGCTGTTTTACGATCGACGAGATTGTCTCATCCACCGGTTTTGGCCTAACGGTTCACGGCATTCGTACGGCAACCTATAAGGTTCGTTTTGGTGGGCATGCGACCGAACTGTATCTGGAAGAACAGGCGCGCGAGCGACCGGATGGCTCGCAGGCCCATCTGATGCGTTGGTGGGTGTGGGCATTCGACCGTACGCTCGAGAGCGGGCGCCGCAGGTAAGAGCGCGCGGCATTCGGGTACAATGGCAGGAATCTTGTCACCTACGGCGCTGTCGCGGCGCTTTTGAAAGGACGATATTATGAACGATATCCAGGGTTATCAGAACGGCCCCATTGAGACCGGCGCAAGCCGTGCCAAGGAGATGTCGCCGCGTGCGTACAACCTTGCCATGTCTGCCCTGATCTTTTTGGGCTTTTGCGCCATGGGTGCCGGTGCTTACTTTACGAGCACCATGGCGTTTGCCCGCATGATGATGAGCGGCGCCGCCTTGCCGCTGGTCTTTGGCTCGTTTATTTTGACCATCGTCGGCATGGTCATGATGTCGGCCGCCGCGGGCAAGCAGTCTGTGGGTCTGTCCCTTGTGGGCTACGTAATCTTTGCGAGTACCTTTGGCCTGACCGCGTCGTTTGGCCTTGCCAATTACGACCTGCCCACCATCAACACTGCCTTTATCGCCACGGCCGCCATCACCTTTGTCTTTGGTGCGCTGGGCGTGACCTTCCCCAAGTTCTTCCAGCGTGTGTACGGCATTGGTTTTGGCATCCTGCTTGCCACGATTCTGGTCGAGATCGTGCTGATGTTTATGGGCGTCTCGCAGTCCATCACCGACCTGATCGTGATCGTGGTGTTCGCCGGCTTTATTGGCTACGACACCTATGTGGCCACGACGGTGCCGCCCACGCTGCCCAACGCCGTGCTCATGGCATCCAACCTGTTCGTGGACATCATCAACGTGTTCCTGCGCATCCTGAACATCCTTGGTCGTCGCGACTAGCGCGGGGCATTGCAGCGTTTCTTGTCGGACGCGGTAAAACGATGTGAAAGGCGGTCCTTCGGGGCCGTCTTTTTTGTGCACGGCGGGGTATCATGGATGGGAAAAGCCGATAGCGGCAGAGACCGAGAAAGGTGACCACTTATGGCAGACGTCGACAACAGGAACCGTAACCGCAGGCCCAATCCCAAGCGCGAGGCCCGTGCCAAGGCCGCCGAGCGTCACGTGGCGACTGTGTCCGAAGCGTGCGCCAAGGATATCGAGCGCTCGCTTGCCGGCGTGCGCGAGTTCGATGGCATGCCTGCTGGATTTGTCGCGGCGATGAAGGCCAAGGCCCAAGCGGCCGACGCTGCCGAGGAACAGGTTGCCGAGGAGTCTGAGGCCGCCGAGGTCGCGTCCGTCGAGACCGAGGTTGCGGCCGAGCCTGCGCCCGCAGAGGAGGCCGCGGAGATCGAGCCCGCGCCTGCCGCCGAGAAGCCCGCTCCGCTCCTGCCCGAGGTCACCGTGCTCGACGCCTCTGCCACGCAGACCATTCTGGATAACGGCCGAGGCTACGCGCAGTTTTGCGACATGGCCGTGCTCGCCTTTGCCTCGTTCGCCAACCCGGGCGGTGGCTACATCCAGGGCTATCTGGGTCAGGAGGCCACGCTCTGCGCCGATTCGTACCTGTACAACGTCCTCGATAAGCAGCGTAAATGGTACGGCGAGAACCGTCGCCGCAACATCAACTGCGAGCTTTACCGCAACCGTGCGCTGGTGGTGCCTGCGGTGCGCTTCGACCGCAACCACGTGCATGCATACGCCGACGTGATCGTGGCCGCCGCGCCCAACGTTAAGCGCGCCCGCCAGGAGTATCGCGTGAGCGACGATGCTCTGCTGGACGCCCTGCGCGACCGCATTCGCTTTGTGCTTGCCATCTGCGACGAGCTAGGTCGCGAGAAGCTCGTGCTGGGCGCTTGGGGCTGCGACAACAACGGCTTTGACGCAGAGGCCGTGGCCGAGCTCTTCCGCAAGGAGCTCGCGTCGGGCGACTTTAAGGTCAAGCAAGTCTTCTTTGCCGTGCCTTCTACGCGCTGGGATGAGGATTTTGCCAAGTTCGAGCACGTGCTGGCAAACTTCCCCGAGCGCAACGAGGAGTCCTATGCCCAGGTTGCCGCTCGCGCTGCGGCAGCTCGCGCCGCCGAGCAGACCCAGGCTGCTACCGAGGATGATGAGGACGAGGACGATTGGCGCAAGTACCTGTAATCGGTACGTGCTGACAGATAGGTCGAGCCGGCGGGAGAGGCTGCTTCCGTCGGCTTTTTACTGAGCGAGGGGCTTACGATGAAAAACGTTCTATGCTTTGGCGACAGCAACACCTATGGTTACGATCCGGCGGGCATGCGCGACGGCACCGCGGTGCGCTATGCGCAGGATGTGCGCTGGTGCGGCGTGGCCCAACGTGACCTAGGCGAGGGCTGGCATGTAATTGAAGAAGGCCTCAACGGCCGCACGACGGTACGCGACGACATGTGCCATCTGGACACCAATCTTAACGGCATCCGCGCACTTCCGATGCTGCTCGAGGCCCATAAGCCGCTGGACGCCATTGTGATCATGCTGGGCACCAACGACTGTAAGACGGTCTTTAACGTGACAGCTTCCGATATCGCCCGTGGCGCCATGGCGCTGATTCGCGCCGTCCGCGCGTTTCCGTGGACCGACGCTGCGCCTTGTCCGCGCATTCTGCTGATGGCGCCTATCAAGATTAAGCCGCAGATCGCCGACGTATATATGACCGATTTTGACGAGCATTCCGTAGAAGCCTCGGAACATTTTGGTGAGTACTACGCGCATGTGGCTGAGCAGTTTGGCTGCGACTTTTTGAATGCCGCCGACTTTGCCGAGCCGGGCGATATCGACTATCTGCATATGATGCCCGAAAGCCATGAGAGCCTGGGTCACGCCGTGGCAGCCAAGCTCCAAGAGATGCTCGGAGAGTAGCGCGACCCCAAGCCACCACAGAAGTTCCCCTTGTGGTGGCTTGTTTCGTTGCTTTGTCTCGATCTGTGACAGTTGTAAGGCCGAAAACGGGCTAGATGTTACAGATTAAGATTATTTAGGCCGATATCGGTCGTTTGTCTCGATCTGTAACATCTAGGGTCGATTTTGCCGAGTTCCTGTTACAGATCGAGATTATCTTCTCAGCGGAATTTGAATGTTTCGATTTGTAACAGGTGGGCCGAAAAATGGACTCTAACTGTTACAGATCGAGATGTTTGTGGGAACCACCGCAAAGGTGCCTGTCCCCTTTGCGGTGGTTTTGGGCTGCGAATCTTAATACTGCCACATGTGATTGACGGGGCCGGAGCCTTTGCCCATGTCAAAGCCGGCGGCGAGAGCGCCTGTTAGGTAGGCCTTGCCGGCATTGACGGCATCGGCAAGATCCATGCCTTGGGCCAGCGCGCAGGCGATGGCGGACGAGAGCGTGCAGCCGGTGCCGTGCGAGTTATTGGTGTCGATACGCTTGTGACGGAACCACGTGGTGAGCGGATCGCCCAGATGGTTGCCCTCGTCATCGAGCGGCGCGGGCTCTGCTAGCACATCGTTGGCCTCGTTGACAAAATGCCCGCCCTTAACGAGGGACGCGCAGCCAAAGCGGCGGGTGAGGAGCATGGCGGCATTTTGCTGCGTGCGCTCGGAATCGACCTCGTAGTCGAGCAGCGCCATGGCCTCGGGAATATTGGGCGTGATAACGGTCGCCAGCGGGAACAGGCGACGCGTGAGCGCCTCAGCGGCATCCTCGGCAATGAGACGAGCGCCCGAGGTGGCGACCATGACGGGGTCGACGACGATATTTTTTGCGTCCCAAGCGCTCAGGCGGTCGGCGATAACCTCGATAATCTCGGCAGAGGAAACCATGCCGATCTTGACGGCGCTGGGTCGGATATCGTCAAAAACGGCATCGATCTGCGCCGCGACAATATCCGGGGAGATGTTCTGCACAGCGGTGACGCCCAGGGTGTTCTGTGCGGTGATGGCCGTGATGGCCGTCTCGGCATACAGGCGGTGCGCCGTGATGGTCTTGATGTCGGCTTGAATGCCGGCACCACCGCTGGAATCGGATCCTGCGATGGATAGAACGGCGGGTACCTTACTGTGATCCATGTTCGCTCCCTTGTTCGGTCGGATTCAAATGGGTCTTCTGCCTGCATTATAAAGTTGCCCGGGCCGGCTGTATGCCGATCCCGGGCGGGCGATGCAATCTCTACGCAAATGTAAGCAAATGTTCACACGTCAACAATTGACAGGCGCCAGCTCGTCGCCAGAAGCGGCCGCAGCGACAGGGCTAGTCCTCCATGCCGAGGTCGATCGTGGTGCCCTCGAAGATCTTGTTAACGGTGCGGACGGCGCACATCTTGCCACACATGGTGCAAGTGCCCTCGGTGGCGGCAGGGGATTCCTCGTAGCGCTTCTTGCCGGTGACCGGGTCAAGCGCGCACTTCCACATGGCGTCCCAGTCGAGCTTGCGGCGTGCCTGGCCCATCTTGTCATCCATGTCGCGGGCGTGCGGCACCTTCTTGGCGATGTCGGCGGCGTGTGCGGCGATCTTGGTGGCCATGAGGCCATCGAGCACGTCCTGGGCGTTGGGCAGGCACAGGTGCTCGGCCGGCGTCACGTAGCACAGGAAGTTGGCACCGGAGCTGGCGGAGATGGCGCCGCCGATGGCAGCGGTGATGTGGTCGTAACCCACGCCGATATCGGTCACCAGCGGCCCGAGCACATAGAACGGGGCGTTGTGGCACAGGCGCTTCTGCAGTTTCATGTTGGCGGCGATCTCGTCGAGCGCCATGTGACCCGGGCCCTCGACCATGACCTGGACGCCGGCGGCCCAAGCGCGCTTGCACAGCTTGCCCAGCTCGATCATCTCGGCGGTCTCGGTCGAGTCGTTGGAGTCGTAGAGGCAGCCCGGGCGGCAGGAGTCGCCGAGCGAGATCGTCACGTCGTATTCGTGACAGATCTCGAGCACCTCGTCGTAGAACTCGTAGAAGGGGTTCTCGTTACCGGTGACTTCCATCCAGCCAAACAGCAGCGAGCCGCCGCGACTGACGATGTTCATGAGGCGGCCGGTCTCCTTAAAGGTCTTGATGACCGACTTGTTGATGCCGCAGTGGATGGTCATAAAGTCCACGCCGTCCTCGGCATGCGCGCGCACGACCTCGAGCAGATCGTCCTTGGTAAGCTTGACCAGCGGCTTTTCCATGTAGCCGATGGCGTCATACATGGGGACGGTGCCCACCATAAGCGGCGTCTCGTCGATGAGCTGCTGGCGGAACTGGCGCGTCTTGCCCGAGTTGGAGAGGTCCATGATGGCGTCGGCGCCGTAGTCCTCGGCGATCTTAACCTTCTTCCATTCCTCGGCGGCATCGGCCTTGTCGCCCGAGATACCAAGGTTGACGTTGACCTTGGTGGACAGGCCCTCGCCGACACCAAAGGCACTCATGCCCTTTTTGATATGCACGATGTTGGCGGGAATGGCGATGCGGCCGTCGGCCACGCGCTCACGGATGTACTCGGGGTCGCGATGCTCGCGCTCGGCGACTTCCTTCATCTGCGGCGTGATCTGTCCGGCGCGGGCGAAGTCGATTTGCGTGACGAGCTTGGGCTCGGTCTGTGTGCTCATTGGCACGGCTCCCTTCGTTGGCATTACCCATATCAGGTTTGCGGGTCAGGGCGGGCGCGCCCAGTCTCAGCCTGCCGTCTTGTCCTGCAAGCTCCCCGTTTATGTGGTGGGCTCAAGTATAGCTCGAATGGGTATGATTGACGCGATCAGCATACCCGCAGGGAGGCGAACATGGAAGACAAGCATCAATATCGAGAGACGCAGTGTGACGTGTCGGCCGAGGAGAGCCGCGCCCATTATGGACTGGTCGCGATTGGTTTTGCGGTGCTTGCCGTGCTGGTGATTGCCTTTTGTATCTGGACGTTTGGTGGTCGCGGCGGCGCTGCCTGGGAGTTCGAGGCTGATGATAGCCTGCCGATCATGACGGTGAGGAGTACTGGCGGTAATGCCAATACGCTCGCCGTTCCGGGCGATTATTGGTACCCGCGCGATGAGTTTGTGCAGTTGCAGCTGAGTGGTGGGTCCATTCCAGGCGAAGAAATCGAACGCGTGACGTTTGACGCGGCGCTCAAAACGCTGACGGTGAAGCTCAAAGATCAAGGAGATGTGCCCACGACCATGGATATCGCCCTGACGGAATGGCGTCTGGAGCCTCCGACGGGTGTTGCGGTGTCCGAGGTTGAGCACGTCAAGATTGTCTATCAGGACGGTTCGACAAACGGGATTGCAAAGGCCGACGGTCTAGCAGAATAGGTGTCGCGCCTAGCCAGCAAATTCATAAAAGTTGCGGTGGAATAGTTCCCGTTTGTGCGATAAAAGGCTCAAATAGGAACTATTCCACCGCAAGTTATATAGAGAAGGCTGAGTGGTCAGTTTTGGGTGGCTGCTCTAGAGCACCTGTTCGTTGATGAACACGAGGGTGCCTGGGTATGAGAGCTCGGGGGCGTGGCGATAGCCGATGTCGAATGCGGGAAGTTCGCTTACATCCTCGAGCTTGTTTTCTGCCATCCACCGCACCATGGAGCCGCGCGCCTTTTTGCTGGCGGTCGACCGTTGGATGGGCCTCCCGTTGCGGATGCCCTCGCCAAAGAGGCACGTGACGGCTGTGGCGTCGTCCGCGAGGTGGGGCAGAACGGCTTTGGCGTATTCTACGCTGGCGAGGTTGACGATCGTGGTGTTTGAGCCTGCCGGGGCGATAGCCCGCGCGAGCTTGTCGCTCCAAAACGCATAGAGGTCTCGGGCATCGTCAACGGCGAGCTTCGCGCCCATCTCCAGCCGATACGGTTCGACGGCATGAAAGGGGCGTATGCATCCGTAAAGGCCCGAGAGGATCCACAGATGGTCTTGCAGCCATGCGAGCTGCGCGGCATCCATCACCTCGGGTGCCATGCTCTGGTATTGAATGCCGTGATAGGACATGACGGCAGGGGAGAGGTGACGGGCGAGTGCGGGATTGTCGAGATCGCCGTTTTTCAGGATGGGCCCGAACTCATGCAGGGTGTTGAGGCAAGGCCCCAGCAGCCTGTCGCTCACGTTCCACAGCGCCTGCAGGCCGGCTCTGCCTTCATTCCGCTCGATATCTAGCAGTGCGCGGTGGAGGCGAGCCGTCTCGCGCACAAAGGGTGGAATGCCCAGGACTTCAAAAGCATCTTGGGCCGCGCGCATTTGCTTGGCGGGCGAAATGATGACCTGCAGCACGGACTCTCCTCTGCCAAAAAGGAAGTTGCGGTGGAATAATTCCTGTTTTGCCTGTTAAAAGGCATGTCTGGGAACTATTTCACCGCAAGTTATAAAGGGCTGTTTGGGCTCGTTTTACAAGGGTGGATTAGGCACGCTCGAGGAAGGCCTTGTAGCCGCGGTAGGCCTCGTAGATATCGGCCTTGTTGGCGACTTCCCACAGGGCGTGCATGGACAGGACGGCAACGCCGGAGTCGATGACGTTCATGCCGTACTTGGCCATGATGTAGGCGATGGTGCCGCCGCCGCCCGCGTTGACGCGGCCGAGCTCGCAGGTCTGGAAGTCCACGCCGGCCTCGTCCATGATGTCGCGGACGAGGGCCACGTACTCGGCGTCGGCGTCGTTGGAGCCACCCTTGCCGCGGCTGCCCGTGTACTTGTTGAAGCACAGGCCGCGACCCATGAAGGCGGCGTTCTTGGTCTCGAACTTGCCGGCGTAGCCCGGGTCGAAGCCGGCGGACACGTCGGAGGAGAGCATACGGCTGCGGGCGAGCGCGCGGCGCAGGGCCAGCGGGCTATCCTCGCCGGCGAGCGTCATGATCTCGGCGACGGTGTTCTCGAAGAAGCGGCTCGTCATGCCGGTGGCACCCACGGAGCCAATCTCCTCCTTGTCGACGATGAGCGTGATGCTCGTGCGCTCGACATTGGCCACATTGATCTGGGCGAGCATGGAGGGGTAGGCGCAGACGCGGTCGTCGTGGCCATAGCCCAAAATCATGGAGCGGTCGAGGCCCATGTCGCGGGCGGGGCCGGCGGGCACGACCTCGATCTCGGCGGAGAGGAAGTCCTCCTCCTCGACGCCGTACTGCTCCTTGAGGATGTCCAGGAACATCTGCTTGACGGGCTCCTTGGGAGCGTCCTTGTCGTCCTCATCGAACTTGACGGGGCGACCGCCCACGATTACGTCGAGGATCTCGGCATCGACGGCGTCCTTGGCGGGCTTGGACATCTGCTCGCTCGAGAGGTGGATCAGCAGGTCGGAGATGGTAAAGACCGGGTCGTCTGCCTTGTCGCCGATGTTGATGTCGACGGTGGTGCCGTCCTTTTTGCAGATGACGCCCACGAGTGCGAGCGGGGAGGCCACCCAGTGGTAGCTCTTGACGCCGCCGTAGTAGTGCGTGTCGAGGTAGGCCATGTCGCCGGCCTCGAAGGCGGGATTCTGCTTGAGGTCCAGGCGCGGCGAGTCCACGTGGGCGCCCAAGATGTTAAAGCCCTGCTCGAGCGGGGCGGTGCCCAGGTTGACGAGCATAAGATCCTTGCCGTGGTTGGCGGCGTACACCTTGTCGCCTGCCTTGAGCTCGCGGCCTTCGGCGATCACGGTCTCCAGGTCGACGTAGCCCGCCTCCTCGGCCATCTTGATACCGGTCTTGACGCACAGGCGCTCGGTCTTGTTCTCGCTCAAAAACTGCTTATAGCCGCGGCAAAGCTCCTCGAGCTCCTCGATTTGCTGTGGCGTGTACTTTTTCCATGCGCAGGGACGCTCCATGACGCAGACTCCTTTCGGATCGATCGTGCTGGTTGATGTACCGTGAGCCATCGTATCACGCGCGGGCTCAAGGTGGCGGGGGAGCTTGATGTACTGTGGCCGCGGGGCGGGGAGCGTGTAAACTGGAGTGAGCAAACCGTGCCCAGCCCAAAGCGAGGTATTCAATATGTCTGACAAGCGCCGCACCTTTGCCGTTATCGACGGCAACTCGCTCATGCACCGCGCCTTCCACGCCGTGCCGCCGACCATGAACGCGCCGGATGGTCGCCCCACCAACGCGATCTTTGGCTTTCTGAACATGTTTCTCAAGATGATCGACGCCTTTAACCCCGACGGTGTGGTCGTGGCGTTTGATAAGGGCAAGCCGCGCGTGCGCATGGAGATGCTACCGCAGTATAAAGCGCAGCGCCCGCCCATGGACCCCGATCTGCACGCGCAGTTCCCTATGATTAAGGAGCTGCTCACCGCGCTCAACGTGCCGATTCTGCAGTCCGAGGGCTGGGAAGGCGACGATATCCTGGGAACCATGGCGCGCCTGGGCGAGCAGGCCGGCTGCGACATGCTACTGGTGACCGGCGACCGCGACATGTATCAACTCGTGACCGAGCACGTCAACGTGGTCTCGACCCGCAAGGGCCTGTCTGACGTGGCGATCATGACGCCCGAGAGCGTGGACGACCTGTATCACGGCATTACGCCGGCGCTCGTGCCCGATTTTTACGGTCTAAAGGGCGATACGTCCGACAACATCCCCGGTGTACCGGGCATCGGTCCCAAAAAGGCGAGTGCGCTCATTGCGAAGTACGGTAGCCTGGACGAAGTCATCGCGCATGCCGACGAGGTCAAGGGCAAGATGGGCGAGAACCTGCGTGCACACATCGATGACGCACTACTGAGCCGCAAGGTTGCGACAATTCGCACCGATGCGCCCGTCGAGCTCGACTTTGAGGCGACGTCCTTCCCGGCGTTTTCTGCCGATGAGGTTTCCGCGGCGCTGGGCACGCTTGGTATCACCGCCATGCAGAACCGTTTCTTGGCGCTGATCGGCGGCGAGGGCGGGGCTGCTGCTGCCTCCAGTGTGGTTGAGATACCTGCTATGGTTCGCGCAGCCGCCGGCGATGCCGACGCGCTTGGTGCCGTTGCGGCTGAGGTCTCCCGCGCGATTGATGCCGGCGAGTGGGTCGCCGCCGTGGTGGACGACGACAAGGAAGAGGGTGCGCTCTTTGGACTGACGCGCACGCTGTGGTTGGCGACGTCCAAGGGCCTGTTTGCGCTCGAGGAGGGCGATGGCGGTACCACTGCCGTAGTCGATTGCTTCAACTTCGTCCACGGCGTGATTTCCGGCGTGCTCGCGCGCCTGTTTATGGAGGGCCGCGTGGCGAGCCCGGATATGAAAGCGCTGCTGCATGAGCTTTCGCCCATCGATTCTTCCGAGCCCGAGCTTATGGATCCGCTGGCAGTCGATTCCACGCGCATCTTCGACACCGTGGTTGCCGCCTACCTGCTGGATTCCGACCGCTCCGAGTTTGACGAGGCGTATCTGGCCGATACCTATCTGCAGATGGCGCTGCCTGCGGCGCGCGGCGCAGAGGCTGTCTCTTATACACATCTGACGCTGCCGACGAACTCTAGGGTG